>JACOTZ010000013.1 GCA_016178155.1 Acidobacteriota bacterium | reverse complement strand
CAGCTCAGTCTGGAGACTGGCGAGCGTCTCGCCGACGCGTGGCAGGCCGGCGCGTTCGGCGTACTGCTGCTGGAGCCGCAGAAGATCCTCGGCATGTTGGTTGGCGGCGGCGAACATGCGGTCGACGCGGGCATGGTCGCCCCAATGCAGCGCGCGCGAGCTTTCCGCCGTCTTGAGAAATTCTTTCTCTCCCCAGTTGCCTGAAAATTCCGTTCCGGGCGCGGCCATTTCGGCGAAGACGGGAGTCGACTGCTCGGCACGCGGAGCGGAACCGCGGGGCGCCGTTTTCCACGCCAGCTCGAAGCCGGGCGCCTTCGGCTGCAGGGCCGCCACTCGGACGAGATACACCTTCATTGCCGAGGCGGGCACCACGGCCGAGTCAGCGGGCAACACCAGGCGCATCGGATCCCAGCCCGGAGACCCGAGCGTCATCGCCTCGGCCGCGGCGCCCGGTTTGCGAAGGAAGCGCTCTGCTTCCATGCGCGCGCCGATCTCCCGCACGACGGCGGATCTCCAACGGCTGCAGGCGAACCCCGTGCGCAGCGCGCCCTTCAGGGCTGAGCCCGGCAGGAACGCGCCTGAAGGGCCGGAGCAAAAGGTCGGGATGAACAGGTGCTCGGCGCGCGTCTTCTCCCAATGCGCGCTCAGGCTGGGGTGCTCAAACGGGATGCGACGGTCGGCGAAATTCTGGGCGAAGCCGCCCCAGGAGGCGAAGTCCAGTTTCTCAGCTCTTCTGAGCTGGTTGAGGTAGCCCTCGAGGCGGGGACCTTTCGCGAGGAGACGGAAAATGCGCCTCTGGTCGAGGACGTTGACCTGGTCGCGCCAGATCATGTAATCGATGGGCGCGAGCTTGCTGCCGTCCCCCACGAGCAGCGGCGTCAGGGCTGTGACGCGGTATCTCACGACTGTCCTCCGTCGTCGGGCTCACCTTCATTTGTGTCCGGCGGGGGCGGGTGGATGCCCTGCTCGGGCTCCGCTGTGCCCGTCTTGTCAGCGGGCTGGTCGTCGCGGGTGGATTCAGGGTCGGCGGGCTCGGCTGTGGTTTTCTCGGGGCTGACGGGTTCGGGTGTGGGCGCGTCATCGACCGCAGATTCGGGCCCGGCGGGCTGTGCTTCCGGAGCGGACTCGACCGCGATGCCGGTTTCAGCGGTGCTCCCGGTAGGGACGGCGGGTTCAGGCTCGGGGGTTGTCGGGGCGGGCTCCTCCGCGGGGCTGGGCTCGGCGGGCTCCGGGGCGGGCGTTGGCGCGGGAGCGGGTTCGATGGTGCGACTCACTTCGGCGATGGGCCGGCGCTCTTCGGGAGGCGCTGGGACGGCCTGCCCGCGTGGCGGCAGCGCGACGGCGAACGCCAAGCCGCTGCGGTAGACGGGATGGGGGAAGCCTTCGGGGGCGACATCCGGGGCGGCGCCGACGGGCCGGCCGGCGGCGAAGATCACCGATCCTTCCTCCACCAGGCGCACGAGCTTCTTCTGCTCGCCGGGATTGGCGGAGCTCTCCACGCGTCCGCCGCGGACGGCGAGCGAATAATCGCCGCGACGCCAGTTGACGCCATCCTGCTCGCGTGGGCTGTAGAGCGACAGGAGCCACCAGGCGCACTCGCCGGCAACAGCCGGCGGCGCGGTTCCATCGATCTCGACGGGCAGCGACTCCCGCGTTTCTTCGATTTCGAACCGGCCCCAGCCACGCGAGCGGCCGGCGCCGAGACCGGTATCGGCGAGCAGGCGAAAAGCGGCCACCAGGCGGTCTGGCCAGGGGTTGCGCATCTGCCCGTCCGGAAAACGCGCAGCGCACCAGAGGCCGGCTCCGTCTTTGAACTCGACGCAATGCATCGTGAAAGGCAGGGAGCTGCCATGATTGCGGCGATCGACGGCCAGGCCCACGCGGGTGGCGGTGCGAAACGGCGCTTCCGCGAGGCCGCGCTTTTCGGCCGCCAGCAGGCAATCGCTGGCGGGATCGACGACCCACTTATCTTCCTCGAGCGGCCGGCCGGCGAGCAGCGACGGCACGACCTCCCAGGGCACAAAGCGCGCCGACTTCCAGCGCACGCGCGTCGAGGGCGCCGGCGGCCACAAGCTTCGGGGCGGCGCGACGTACAGGGTGGCGCCGTGATAGGGGAAGCACGATGTCAATACAACCGCGGGGCCCCCGGGATTCGCCACGGTGTCCCGCACCCATTCCTCGAGCACGCCGAGCTGTCGCATGGCCAGCGTCACGGCGGAGTAGAGGGCATCGCTGCGGAAGGTCAGCTCGGTGCGGCTGCCAGGTCCCGTGCCGTGCCGGAACGGTCCCTGGGCGCGGAGACGGAAAAGGAGCCCGGCGGCCATTTGTCAGGCAAGCTTCCCGGCGAACTCGGCGCTGGAGGCGAGCGCCTGGAGGCCGGCGACGTCGGCGCCCGTGATCAGGTCCGATTCGGATCCCGCTCCGGCGTAGAAGTCGCGGCTGCGCCAAGCGAGACGCAACCCGGAAGTGCGGACGCGGCCGTTGCCGCGCGAGCCGCCGCCGCCGAGCGTGTCGTCCTCGAGCAAGCGCAGCCCCTGGACGACTCGCGCGAACAACTCCTTGTCCTCCTCGCAGAGCACATCCATGACCAGGCGCAGCCGGAAGCGCGCGCCGGCCGGGACGCGCTCGAGGGTTCGGGGGTTGGCCTGCGAGGTGATGCGGTCGACGGCATTCTCGCTCTTCACTTCGGTGAGCTCGTCATCGAGGTTCTCGCGCATCTGCGGCGTAATGCTATCGAGGCCGAGGGGCGCATCGTACACGGTGAGGCGCGCGGGAGTGGCCAGGGCGCTCTCGAGCGCCTCGCCGCTGGTGCGCTCCATGCGGCCGGGGTTGCGGCCGAAGAGCAGGCAGATCTCGTCATCCGGACGGTCGCTCTGGTGGATGCGGACCTCCTGGCCCTTGCGCCGGGAGATGTACACCAGCTCGGAGGGCACGGCAAGGCCGCTCGCCTGTTCGAGCAGCGAGCGCAGGCGCCCACGGAGCGAGCTGCCGGGGATGTAGGGGCGCCCGTAAGCGTCTTTCACGACCGGATTATCGGCGCCGCCGATCTCGAGCGAGCCCTTGCCGGCGCCGATGTGCAGGCCGGTTTCGCAGTGCAGATCTCCTTCGAGGATCAGCTTGCCGAGAAACTTCAGTTCAGTTTGCGCGGTATGCGAGCTCATGATTTCCCTTTGTCGCGTGCAGGCGGCGCCCGGGCGGGCGCCTATTCGTTATAGGCCACGATGGCCTCGAAGAGGTCGCGGAAGCGCTCGTAGCCCCGCGAGTCGTTCTTGCGCGTCACCTGCAGCAGCAGCTTTTCCATGGTATCGAGGCTGCGCAGGGAATGGCGCGCGATCGTATAGGCCAGGCGCGCGCGCAGCATGACGAACTCATGCTGGCGGTCGCTCTCGGGGGCGCGGCAGGCGCGGCGGACGGCGTTATAGAACCGGCGGAGCTGGCTCTTGGTGCCCGAGTCCATGTCCCGCATGCGGGCGACGATCCCGTGTGCCTGGTTGTCGAGGTACAGGCTATCGGAGATGAGCTTGTCGAGATCGATCTCCGGCGGGCCCTCGGGACGGAAGCCGCCCCGGCCGCGATCACGCTCTCCCCGGTCGCCCCGATCGCCGCGGCCCTCGGGGCGGCGTTCGCCGCGCCCCTCGCGGGGTCCGGGGGAGCGGCCTTCCGGGCCGCGGGGCCCCTTCTGTTCCGGTTTCTGTCCCTGCTGCTCTGTTTCCTGCATGCTTATGTCTCTGTTTCGAGCCTCGCCCATTCGAGGGCAACGCGTCCTGCCGGCCGCAGGCGCACCTGCGCCGCGTGCCGGCCTGTGAAGTCCGCAATCAGATCGGCGCGCAACTTCTGGAAGTCTCTGCTTCTGGCCGCCGCGGCCGAGCCATGAATGACGCGATTGAGCCGGCGATGGAAACGCCAGGGGCGCTCCAGGCGATCCTGGCGGGTCCGCCGCTGGCCGGGGATCTGCGGAGCATCGCGGTAGAAGTTCGCCAGCTCATAGAGAAACTGCGGCGGGACCCCGAATTCGAGGACCATGCGCGTCATGGTCGTTCTGGTGTCGGCAGCATCGGCGAGATGCTTCCACTCGAGGGTGCGGCCGAAAATGGCAATGCAATTGGCGGCGGACTTCGCGACTTCGAGGTTCTCTCCGGCTTCGGCGAAAACGTGCGCCAGGGGCGTGTCCGGGCCGGGCGCGAGCGCAATCGCCATCGAAATGGTCTTGCCTTCGGCGCCGGGGTAATCTTTCAGGCTCTCTTCGGACACGCGGTGGAACAGCCGTTGCAGTTCGCGCGCAAACGGGATGAGAGCGTCCCAAGCGCCGTAGACCGCGAAATCATTGCCGCCGGAATATACCAGGGTGAGCTTGCGCCAAGACTCCGGCATCGAACACAGCACTTCGAGCTCGCCCGCGAAGAACTGCTTGTACAGCGTCGAGATCTGGATGGTTTCCTCAACCGACTGGGCGCGGCGGAATCGAATCTCGATATGGTCGACCTCACCGCGCAGCATGCCCCAGGTCTTGCGGCCGCGGGCCCTGGCGGCGAGCGTAGCAGGACTCGCGGGCCCGGCGTCGTCATCGGCGGGCGCCGCATGACGGGGGAAAGGGATCCCGTCCGGGTCCCGGCTCAAGGGCCATGCATGCTTTCCCTCGCCAGCCTCCATCAGGGTCTCCGATTCCGTCCAGCCGACTGAGCGCGCCTGGCGCAACCCGGCCGCGAGCGACCGGAAATAGCCGGAGAAATCGCCGGCGGCGGCGGTAGAGAAGGGTGCGAACTCGCCGGTGGAGTCGCCCGGCAGGCGAGCGCCGATCTTCGCTTGCATCTCGTCGCCGAGACGCCGCCGCACGATGGTCCAGTCACCGAGATTCTCGGTAGACGCCCAGACCAGCCGCAGCGTCGAGCCGCTGACCCGTTCGATATTGCGCGCGGCCGCTGCGAGAAACTCTTCCGCGCGCGGGCGGGCCTCCATGGGGAGCACGGCGAGGAACTCGTGTCCTCCGCTCATGCCGAGCAGGACTTTCGGCAAGCCGAGTTCAGCCAGCAGGGCGCGCGGCAGGACTTCGCTCAACAGCGAGGCCCAGTCCACGCGTCCCTCGAAGTCGTCCACTGCGCGCGGCGCCCGGCCGGACGGTGGCTCGTCCTCACCGGCGCGCGGAGGCGGCTCGCGTTCCGGAAGCGCGCTCAGGAACTGCTCCACACCCAGAATTTTTCCCCGCAAGAAGATCTGGAGCGACATTCTGCAAACGTCACGATAGCACAGGGCGATTCGCGGCAAGCCGGGTGGCGGGGCGTGCCGGACAGCTATGCGCCCGGCGCGGCGCCATCAGGCCGCATTTTGTATCCGCGCTCTGCTGCTGGCGGAACGGCCGCATCTCCTGCGCCACGCTCAATCGCAATGCTCGATGTACACTCAGGCACGCCACCGGGTGTGTTGGTTCAGCCTGAAAATGGAGAGAGGGGCCTCTCTTTTTAGTGAATATTCCGCCGGGCGGGGGGAAGGCATCAGGGTCTACCGATCCGGTGAAGGTTTTGAGCGGCGCAAGAACACTGTCCTCGCGCCGCCGTTCATCGTCTCGATGAGCCCGCCGGACTATCCTTCGGCATGGTTGTGTCCGCGCATGGCCAGCTTCCGTTTCGCCCGGCACGATCCGCGGTTCTCAACTTCCGGTTTGCGCGTAATCCATTCCCACCTGCTTCTCTAGTCCATCGCCGTCGATGGCGGGTTTGCGAAGGGGGTATAAGCTCGACCACCCCGTTACAGCAGGTCGGCACCCGCGCTACGGTAGGCTGGCTATTTTGCCGCCCAGCTCGTCAGCCAGATGTTACCCGTGATCTCACCTTGGTTGAAGACCACCTTGTCGCGGGCGACGGTAACGCCCTGCGAGACCTGGTTCGCATTCCGCAGTGACAGCCGGGCCCGGTGGGAGTGATAAACGTCCACCGGCTTTCCGGCGGGTCTCCTCGACTGGGGATCGATGGGATACGCCCAGATGCATTCGAAACCGTCCCGGAACGAGGACGAGTAAATCCAGTTTCCGTCAGGCGACCAAAAGCCTCTTTCCTCCATGGCTGAACCGTCCGTGACCTGGATCCAGTCGGTTTCACCCCCGGCCCGGTCGCCGCTGAAGGGAGTCACGAACAGTTGATATCGAGATCGGAAGAGGATCCATCGGTTGTCGGGAGAGAGGCGGAACACCCCCAGATCCGCACGACTGTCCAGGAACACCGAACTCTTGCCAGTCCGGAGATTCAGCACGATCGCCACAGACCCGCCAGACTCAAGAAGTAGGATTCGGGTGTGGTCGGCCGACCAGTCCCAGAACCAGGCGCGATCGTACAGCTTCTCCGGCGCCCCGCCCGATGTTGAAATGGCGTAGCTGGCGCCATCTCCAGCATCCCAGTAGGCCACCCGCGAACCGTCCGGGTGAAGGATCATTCCTAGCTTGCGGGACACCTTTGTGGACAGCAACAACCTCTTGCCGGTCTTCAGATCGAGGAGCCAGATGTCGTCGTTGTCTGCGGCGTGCGACATGAACACCAGCTTGGTCCCGTCCCGGGAAACCGAGGGAAAGACCTGAAAACCGGGCTCCGGGATTAATCGCTGGAGCTTCCCTCCGGTCTGCGGCCGGCTGGTATCCAGATCGATGCTCCAGATGTTCTCGTTTCGTGCCAGGCTTGCGAATGCCAGACGGCGGGCGCCCGTTCCGGATGCCGCGGAGGCCAGAGAGGGCCTATCGTCCAGTCCGGTGCCGAAGGTGAGCCGTTTCGGTGTCGGGTCCAGGCGCCACTCTTTTGTCATCCCAGCAGGAGGGGAGAGCGCCGCCTCAAAGATGTGCGCACTGTCGCCCGAGGTCGCCAAAAACAAAACGCGGTTCCGCGCCGGCCACTCGTAAGGGACCACATCTGCCAGCCCGCTCTTTTTGAAGGCAGCCAGCGGCAGAACGCTCACCGCGGCCGCCGGGCCGGGCTCGGAGGAGACAATCCCCCAGTCATCCGGCCTAAAGGGGCCCGTCGAGAACAGAATGAAACGGCCGTCCGGCGACCAGACTGGAGAAGCGGCTCCGGTTTTTCTCGTCACTAGCTCCTGCGGCGTCCCACCCAATGATGGAACAACGAACAGCCCGAAACGGTGCCCCCCTCCAAACCCTACTTGGCCGGTCACGAACGCAATGCGCTCACCGTCCGGTGAGAAACGCGGGTTGCGTCCCTCCTTGGCGATCAGCCTCGGTTCCCCGCCCAGCGCCGGGATCGTGTAGATACCACCGCCGTCGCGCTCAGAGCGAAAGACGATGCGGTTGCCGTCGGGTGAGAACGATGGCTCGAACTCGTACGCGGGGCTTGAAGTCAGCCGCAGCGGTTCGCCTCCATCAATCTGCTTTACCCAGATGTCCAGGTCGTCGCCACCCGCCCGATCAGAGGCGTAAGCGACCAGCTTGCCATCGGGCGAGAGGGCCGGTTGGAACGTGAGGCCGGTATCCGAAGTTAGCCGCTTGAGAACCGGCGCGGGGACAGACTCCGGCGACCGCGCTAGCCGCCAAAGCCAGACCACGCCGGCTGCGGCGAGAACGACGATCCCAGCGATGAGGAGAACTACAGACATCGAAACGCGTGGGCGCACAGGGGCGATCTTGGCCAGCTTGCCGGACTCCGACTCCTCTTTCAGATCCTGCAACGCAAGCTTGACATCGTCCATGTGCTGGATGCGCCGATCTAGGTCCTTCCGCAGACATCGCGCGATGATCCTCTCCAGCTCCGGCGGAGCACCCTCGCCGAACGGCGCCGCCTCCCTGTGCAGAATCGCCGAAAGGGTCGCCATCTTGCTCTCGCCCTTAAATGCCCGCTTCCCCGTCACCATCTCGTAAAGCACGGATCCGAACGAGAAGATGTCGGACCGCGCGTCCAACTTCTTTCCTTCGGCCTGCTCCGGCGACATGTAGGCGGCGGTGCCGAGGATCATGCCCGCTTCGGTTTCCGGTCTCAGGGTCTCGGTCGGAGCAAGCGGGTCGGTCGCGACGGGTTCGGTCAGCTTGGCCAAACCGAAGTCCAGCAGCTTGACCAGGCCCTCGGCGCTGACCATGACGTTGGCCGGCTTCAAATCGCGGTGCACGATTCCCGCCGCCTGGGCCTTGGCCAGCGCGCCGGCGATCTGCACCGCGTAGTCCAGCGTTTCGCGGAGAGCCAGCCCCTTGCGCCTGATCAACTGGTCGAGCGTCTTGCCCGGCACGAACTCCATGGCGATGAAGTCAATGCCGTCGGCCTGGTCGATGTCGTAAATGTGCAGGATATTGGGGTGATTGAGGGCAGAGGCGGACTTGGCCTCCTGGACGAAACGACGCTTGCGCTCCGGGTTGGCGACCGCCTCGGGGCGGATGACCTTGATGGCAACCGTGCGGTCCAAGTGCGTATCGCGGGCTTTGTAGACCACGCCCATGCCGCCCTCGCCGAGCTTTTCTGTTATCTCGTAGTGCAACAGTCGCTTGCCGATCAATCGACTCGCCTCGCCAATCGGGTTCTTCAGATCTGGTCGAGTTTACCTCCGGCCCGGGTCGCGAGGCAATGAGGTTCTGCCTACGCTGAGCCTCTACGGGCGGCGCCCAACTCCCGTGCCATCGCCCACTGGGAAGTTGGTCGCGGAACGCTGAGCCTTGGCCGCCTTTCAGTCTGGGAGAGGCAAACTTCTTCGGAACGAAACTGGCTACGGAAAGAGAAAAGGCAGCGCTGCTATACGGCATTGTCTTCGCCGCCTGGACGCGCTGATGTTCCGGCCGCTATTCGAAACGTACCAGATTGCCCCGACGAGGCTCAAAAAAAGCATCAAGACCTCGACGACGTTGTCCGGCAGTCGGATCCAGTCGCGTCAGGACAAGCGTTCAGTTCGATTCAACGGGGTGGAAGGGGCGGTCCCAGGGATGGGCCAAGACGGGCGGGTTCACGTATCGCGTCATGCGGAAGCGGAGGCGCGCGCCGGAGCCGGGTTCGAGACGGACGTGCAGCAGCGGTCCGCCAATCGCGCGGGTCTTTCCCGAGACCTCGACGGAGTCAAAGCGGTGCTCTCCGTAACCGCCGGCCTGTACCACGAGCGTACGCGGCTCGACGGGATTCACGTTCACGAGCACGAGCGTCGCGGCATCGGCTTCGAGCTTCTCGACGAGCGCGCCCACGTCTTCCGGCAGCCCCGCCCTCCGCCTGGTGGGATCGAAATAACGAAAGCGGCTGTGCAGGCTCCAGATGTTTCCCGCCGGGAAGTAACCGATGGTGAGATTGGCGAGGGCCGTCGTCGCCGCCGGATTCAAGCCCATGAGATAGTCGGCCAGCCGCGTGTCCGGCGCCGTCTGGTCCGCGTCCATCTGGCTCACGCGCCGGCGCACGTGGTCGAGGTCCGCCGCGAGCGCCTGAACGGGGTAATCCGGATTCCTGCCTTCCAGGAAGGCGAGCCAGCCCTCGACCGGCACGCGCTCGAGGTCCTTGCGGTCCATGGACCAGAAATAAATTTCGGCCAGCCGGTCCTGGAAAAGGTTTCCGGTGTAGTGATACCAGCTCGGCGCTCCGCTCTGCTGGTAACCGCGAGGATCGCCGTACATCTGCGGCAGAAGGGTCTTGCCGTTCACCAGCTTTTTATGGGCGTAGATGTTGTCCATTTGACGGCGCAGCACCGCGATGAAGCTCTGGTCGCCAGTGAGCATCAGGGCATTGCTGAATCCCGGCCAGGAGCCGGCGGTCACCGTGTTGCGGTGGGCGATTTCCTCGATCTCGCCATCGTAGATGGTGAAGTTCCACCCGTAGGTGCCCTTCCACCACTGGCCGCCGTATTCTCCCCCGGGTTTGCCGTCGAGCCCGACATTGGTGGGGATGTTGCCGCCGCAAGCCTCCACGCGCTGCTTCCAGGCGCCGACGTACTCGACGGCCCAGTTCCTGTACTTGGGATCCTGGGTCAGGGCGTACGCATTCAGAGCGAGGTTGGTGGCCGCGAGGTTCAGTGGATGATCGCCCACACTGTCGAGATACTCCTTGCAGTGGGCGAGCATTTTCGGGTACCAGGCTTTGAGATCGAGAAGCTTGCCGCGCCCGGCCCGATTATGGAGCAGATGGAAACTGCCCGGCACCGGGTCCCCGACCCAGTCGTAGACGGTCGCTTTGTGCAACATGGGACCTTTGCTGCCCGTCCAGAGGCTGCGAATTACCTTCTTCGCGGGGTCGTAATTCGGAGCCTCGGGATCTTCGCCCATGTACATGGCGGCGAACCGCTTGAGGCGCTCGCGATAGACCGGGTCCGCAGGGTCAGAGAGTCCGAGGAAGGTAAATGCGCGCATGCCCTCGCCGGTGTGGAACCAGTCGGATTGCGTGATGAATTCCTTGTAATAAGCGCCGTTCTCGGCCAGCTTGGTGAGCGTCGTCCGCAACTCGCCGTACTGTTTGTAATGGCCTTCCAGCGCCTTCTTGTACAGCGCAAGGACCGAGTCGGACCCGCCTAGCGCATGCAGAAGCGTCCAGTTGTAGAAGGTTTCGATGGCGTCGTCCGGCCCGTCGAGCGTGCCCCAGCGCGGGGTGTGCAACAGGTAACCGCGTTCGTCCAGGTAGCGGGCGGCGAAGCGCTCGCAGGCGGCCGAGTTCGCCCGCAGCAACTGGCGCTCGAGGAGCGCCCAGGCGGGAGGCGCCATGGCCGTGTCGATCCTGATCGCCGGCTCGGCCGCACGGGCCGGAGCGATGGCGGCCATTGCCGCCAGGGCTATGATGCACGTCTTCATATCGATGCGAGACGCCCATTGTAACGCGATTGCGGCGAGCTGTCGCGCACCCGCAAGGGGCCGTCCGTCAGGGCCATCCGAGCTGAGCTGACTTGGTATGGCGCCGCACCGCTTGCCAACGGTGCGCGGTTGTCAAATATGGGGGAGGCACCGATTAGCCGGGGGCCCGCTGCATTCGCTTATCGGGGCGGCACATTTTCGAGTTGAGCCACGAGACTGTCGGCGTTTGTTGCAGGCGGGCGCGGGCCTCGCCGGCGAGATGCAGGTGCGTCCCTGATGCGTGCGGGGAAGAAGGTTAGCCGGAGCCCGGCAGCGATTGCCGTGCATTCTGGTTTCAGCTCAGGTTGCTCTCGCAACCGCACGTGTTGATCAGCGCTGGACTGTTCCTCCGCAGCCTAATCAGGCGTCCAGGAGGAGGCGCTCGGGTCCCGGCGGATATGGGTCCAGGGTGCGTGCGACGTGGCAGGGTGTCGGCCGCGGGCGTAGGCTGGAATAGTGTTCATTGGACACTACGGTCCGAGCTTCGCAGCGAAGCGCGTTGAACCCGCTGTGCCGTTGTGGATTCTATTCATCGCTGTCCAGTTGTTGGACGTCTTCTGGGGGATCTTCGTGCTCCTGGGCGTAGAAAGGGTTCGCATCGTCCCGGGTTTTACGAAGACGAACGCACTCGACTTGTACTACATGCCATACACCCACAGCCTACCCGGAGCGCTCGGCTGGGCGCTGGTTGCGGGCGTCGCGTATTTGGCCGCCAGCAGGTCCAGGCGTGGCGGTCTGCTCGTCGGAGCGGCTGTGTTCTCGCATTGGCCGCTCGACCTGCTTGTTCACAGACCGGACTTGGCGCTGTACGACAACGCGGCCAAGGTCGGCCTGGGTCTATGGGATTATCCGCTCGTGACGCTGGTCATCGAGAGCGCGCTGGTGCTGGGTGGGCTGGGGCTCTGCATTGCCAATACACGGGCCCTCAAGGGATCCGCGCGCTACGCGATGCCGCTGTTCATATGTGCGGCGTTGGGTTTGCAGGCGGCAATGGCATTTGGTCCACCGCCGCCTTCGGATGATGCCATGGCGGTGACGGCGCTTGCATCCTACGCGATTCTGGCGGGAGCGATAGCGTGGCTTGAAAAAGCAGGTGTACCCGGGGCCAAGCCAAATGAGCCGGAGCGGCCGAACGGTTACAGCTTGTAGCGGTCGTAGTCGAACGGCTCGTTGACCAGGTGGTACTCGGGCTCTCCGGGCTTCTGGAGGTAATACGTCTTCAGCGGAGTGCGCGCGAAATCGGTCAGCTTTCGCGGAACGGCTTCGCCACCGACCCACTCGTAGACGGGAACGTCCCAGGGATTGAAAGTATCGCTGAGCCCGCGTTCCTTGGCGATCCGATACACGTTGATGTTGCCGGGCTCGTGGCCGCCGAGGTACAGCCCGATGAGGTCGAGCCGGAACTTGTCTTTGCTGAACATCACCAGGTTCGACAGGTAATCGTTGCCGATCCCGAAGCCGTTTCCGTCCCTGCCGTAGATCCCCTCAATCATGGCCAGACCCGTCTTCAGCACGCTCATGTTGTCGCAGGTCTTGTGCGCCCAAATCTCCTGATGCATCGGGCTCAATCGCGCGGTGCTGTCGTAGCGCGCGTAGTTCATACGCCTGTGACTTTCAAACAGCCGGTTGATCACGGGTTCGACGCGCGGATGAATGTTCGGCTGCATGAATTCGGGCGCGCCCGTCACCATTTGCCAGCCGGGGCAGAAGCGGACGTAGGGCAGGATCACGAGCCCCTGCTCGTTCTTCACCGACTGCGTGAGGCACATCCCGTGCGCCTTCCACTTGGCGATGTTCAGCAGCCAGGTGTCGGGCTCATTCACCGGCGCATAGTGGGGAATGCTGGTATAGACGACGCCGTCCGGGACCTTGCTCCAGGTCATCTCGTAGCCGTCGCGGAAGTTGCGGACGCGCCGGGAGGGCTCGTTCATCTCGATGCCATGCCGCTCATTGATATCGACAAACCCGCGATAGTTCCAGGCATGAAAATTATTGGCCTCGACGAAATGAAATTTCTTGAGCCCGATCTCCTTGAGGCCCATCACCATTCCCTCGTAGAACTGGGGATCGGTGCCGGTGCCCCAGTTTTCGACGTCCGGCCGGTCCTTGCTGCGCACGCTGCACACATTCGGCTTGAGGACGATGCGGTGGGACACCGGAATCCCCGGCTGATCGAGCGGCACAAAGATCTCGCGCGCCAGGGACAGTCCCTCGCGCCGCTTCGATTCCTCGTGCATCTTGTGCGGGACTTTCGTGCGCCGGATGAAGACCGCCTTGGGGTTCTGCTCGATGAAGGGATGGAGGCCGAAATAGGCCTGTGGTAGACGCGATGGCGCGGCCCCGAGATCGACCCCGGCCGCGGCACCCGCGGTTGCCAGCGCTCCTGTGCGCACGAAATCACGCCGTGTGAGCATGCTTAACCTCCGACCGATCTTATTCCAGTGTACTTGAAACCGCGAGGCCTGTCGTCAGTGTTTTTTCTCGACTTCTCGATCAATGGTCTGCTGCGATGGCCAGGCGCCGAACGCTTACTTCGTTAGCGTCACAGTGGGTCGGGCGCGGACCCCGAGCCCGTGGCCGGCCCGCATGCCGCTTGCTAAGACGCGCGGCTCGGAAGTGGTGTTCTGAGCCGCGACCTGAGCGGCCGGTGGAGGTGACCGCGGATGAAAGATGCGCAACAGCCTCAGGCAGCCGGGCGCCCAGCGGAGCGCAACCACAACTTCGAAGGAGAATCTCAGCCCGCGGCCACTTCGCGCCGTGCGTGGTCATACGTCATCCGGCGGCCGGAGGTCAGCGCTTCGTCGGCCATAATGATCGCGACCGAGTGCGCGTAGCCGGCTTCGATCGGCGCGACCGGCTGCTGCCTGCTGCGAATACAGTCGATCCAGTTCTTCATGTGGTGCACCGTTTCCGGCTTGGGCAACTCCAAAGCCGATGCCAGCTTGTCGGGCTCCCCGGATCCCTCGCCGCTCGCCATCCAGGTCTCGCGCGGGGAAAGGTTCTTCGCGTCGAGCGTCCCCAGCGTTCCGAACCATTTGGCAAAATTGCCCGCGCTGTTCCCGTAGCGGGTGGAATATCGCACCATGAAGCCCTCGGGGTATTCCAGCGCGACCTCGACCGAGTCCGGCACGTCGAAGCTTTCTTTCCAGCGGTACGTATTACCGAGCGCCACGACGCGCTTGGGGAAGCGCAGGTCCGTGACGTAGTGCACCAGATCGATAAAGTGGACCATCAGATTTGTATGAGGCCCGCGAGAGAATTCGCGGAATCCGTACCAGTTCTGATAGCGGACGGGATCGAAGGGGCGCGCCTTCCTGTCGCCGAGAAACGCTTTCCAGTCCACGTCGCCCTCTGCCGGCGGCTCGTGCTGGAAGGTCTCGCCGCCGTAGCTCATCCAGTAAGGGCTATAGCCGTTCCGCACCTGCTCGATCTTGAGGATCTTACCGAGCTGTCCCGACGCGAGGAAGGTTTTCGCCCCGGCCGATTGCGGATAGCTCCGCATCTGCGTGCCCATCTGCACGATTCGATCCGACTTCTTGACCGCGTCATACGCGCGGATCAGCTCCTTCATGTTCCTGGCGAGGGGCTTCTCGACGTAAACGTCCTTGCCCGCAGCGATCGCCTCCATCAGTTGCGTGCAGTGCAGGTGATCCGGCGTGGCGATGACGACGGCATCGATGTCCTTGCGCGCGAGCACGTCGTGGATCCGCGCGGTCGCAAACGGCGCCTGGCCCGTGAACTCCCGCACCTGCTCGACTGCTTTTTCGAGCTTCTGCTTCCAGGTGTCACAAACCGCCGCGACCTCGACCTGCGCATCGTCTTTTATCTGAATCAGCTCGCGCAGCAGGCCGCGGCGACCGCAGCCCACGTTTGCCACACGCACCCGCTCGTTTGCACCCCGGACCCGGTTGTACGACGACGCTGTCAGGGTCACGGCCAAACTCCTGGTCAGGAACTGCCGCCGGTTCGACTCGCTGCTTTGCATATTCAGTCGCTCCAGAAGACCTGCGAGTGTCTCGACCATGTTCGGCGCCGCGCCAAGCTCCAGCCGATTTGCGACTCGCCAGGTCTGGTAGCCATCCAGTGTATCTGTTCGGAGGCCGGCTAGTGCGTGTCGAGGCCGATCTCGACGAAGACCTCCGCCGGAGATGGAAAGTAGCTACCCGAACAGCCGCTCAGCCGTTTCCCAGAGGATCTGACGCTTCGCTTCCGCCGGAATCTCCAGATCGACGATTTTCCCCATCTCGGCCGCCGTACTCTCCGGTAAGTCGGAGCCCGCCATCAGGCGCTCCGCACCGACGTGGCCGAGGATATCGAGTACGTGATGCGGCGCCAGCGACGACACTTCGATGTACACGTTCGGGCAGAGCAAGGCTGCCACAATGCACTCCTGATAGTAGACAGAACCGCCTGCGTGTCCGAGCACGATGCGCAGCTCCGGCAGCCGCTTTGCCGGCGCCATAAACAGCGAGGGAAGGGCGAAGGGCACGCCGGAACCGGTATGCGCCACGATTGTCAGGCTGTGCTCAGCGGCCAGCTCGAAAAAGAACTGGTGCCGCGGCGAGAGCGGGTTCAGGCCATGGTACTGCGGCTGAAGCTTGAGCGCGCGGAAGCCATGATGTTCCACGCAGCGCCGCAGCTCGTCCCGGAACTCCTGACGCGGGAGGAACGGCGGCAGGCAGATGCACCCCCGGAGCCGGTCCGGCCAGGCGCGGACAGCGCGGGCGATTTCGTCGTGGGCCGCGCGGTGGTTGTCGACGACGGGGAAGGGAATGGCAAGCGAGCGGTCGACCCCAACCGCGTCCATGCCGGCCAGCAACTGTTCGGCCGTGGTCCTGCGGCCGCTATGCAAAGCAGCGCCGATGTGGGTATGCGTATCGTACAGCCGGAAGCCGTTTCTCATGCTGGGAGCTGCGAGAGGATGCGGTCGCCCATGGTTTCGGTGCTGAGATCGCCGCCCAGGTCGCGCGTGCGGTTTGCCGGATCGGCCAGGGCGCGCTCGACGGCCCGCCGCAGCATGGCGGCCCCATCCGCCTCGCCGAGCCAGTCCAGCATCATGGCAGCGGAAAGAATCATCGCGACCGGGTTAGCGATTCCCTGGCCGGCGATATCGGGCGCCGAGCCGTGTGCCGGCTGGAAGACCGCGTGCTTCGCGCCAATATCGGCCGACGGCGCCATTCCCATGCCGCCAACCAGTCCCGCCGCCAGGTCGGAAAGAATGTCCCCGAACATGTTCTCGGTCACGATCACGTCGAATGTGTGGGGCCGCTGTATGAGGTAGAGCGCCGCGGCATCGACGTAGACGCGCTCGGCTGTTATGTCCGGGTAAGACTGGCTGACCTCGTCGAAGATCCGCCGGAAGAACGCCATTGACGGCAGCACGTTCGACTTGTCCACGAGTGTGACTTTGCGGCGGCGGCTCCGGGCCTGCTCGAAGGCATCCCGGAACAGCCGCTCGCTGTGGTGACGGGAGACCAGCAA
Source organism: Acidobacteriota bacterium (assembly GCA_016178155.1). Classification (GTDB taxonomy): domain Bacteria; phylum Acidobacteriota; class Terriglobia; order Bryobacterales; family Bryobacteraceae; genus JACOTZ01. The sequence goes on along the minus strand of JACOTZ010000013.1, from coordinate 18,058 downwards.
TTCATCGCGCACCTCGGCTGCGTCCGGGGGCACCTTCTGCAACCGGGAGGAGAAGAGGCCTTCGGTATTCTCTCGAATCATCAAGAGATCGATCTGCGCCGCCCGATAGCCCTTCAATGGCGTGTGTTCCTGGTGCAAAAGCTTGACCGGCCGCAGTCCGAGATAGAGATCGAGCCGCTCACGCAGATCGAGCTGCGGGGCCATCTCGGTGCCGTCGGGCCAGCGCACGCCGGGGAGGCCCATGGCGCCGAGCAGGACGGCGTCGGCCTCACGGCAGGCCTGGAACGTGGGTTCGGGTAAGGGATCGCCATGACGAAGGAACTCACCGGCTCCCGCGGGATGCCCGGCCAAGTCAAAACGGACACCCTCCAGCCGGCGCTCCACGGCGCGGAGCGCCTTCACGCCTTCACGCATGACTTCTTCGCCGATGCCGTCGCCCGCGAGCACGGCGATGCCATATTTTCTCTTGTGGATCACGGATCAGGTACCGAATTCCAGCCGTGCCGCGAGCACTTCCGGCAGGCCGGCCCGGAGAATCTTCTGCTGGGTTTTCTCAATATCGTAGCTCACGCGGCGGAGCTCCACGACGTGCTCGCCGGTATCGTAGATGGCATAGGCAGCGCGGGGATCGTCGTCGCGCGGCTGCCCGACCGAGCCGGAGTTGATCATGTAGCGTGCCGTTTCCTCGATTTCGAACACCGGCGGCAGCTCCTTCACGCCATTGCGATGCACCAGGTACGCGCCCTGCAGATGCGTGTGTCCGAAGAAGCCCAGCGGCATTTCTAGCCTGCGCGCCGCAAACCCGATCTCGTAGACGTGGACCAGGTATTCATCCTCATCGAGCGGGGACCCGTGCAGGATCTCGAAGCCGTCGACGGCGCGCGGGCCCTTGGCGAGATCGCGCAGGTACTCCCGATTGACTTCTGTCAGCTCGCGCTGGGTCCATTCCGTCGAGGTGCGCGCGACCGGGTTGAACCACTGCGGATCAAGCAGGCCCGCGCAGGCCTTGTCGTGGTTGCCGCGCACGATCACCTGATTGTTCTGCCGGCACCAATCCACGACGCGATTGGGGTCGGGGCCATAACCCACCAGGTCGCCGCAATTGAGAACGGTGTCGTAGTCACCCTCGGCATCAGCCAGCACCGCGGCGAGCGCCTCCCAGTTGGCGTGAATATCGCTGAGAATCAGGTAGCGCACAGGCGGATGAGTGCGACTTCGGGCGGCGCGCCGAAACGCGCCGGTATACCGACGGTCCCGATGCCGCGCGTCACGTAGACGGCCGCTCTGCCCAGCCGGTAGAGGCCGTACGTGTAAGGTGTGAAGTACCGCGCCGGGTTGATCTGGCGCGACAGGATTTCGACATTTACCTGGCCGCCGTGGGTGTGCCCGGAGAGAGTGAGATCGTATCCCTGCCGCGCCGCCACGGGAAACACGTCCGGGTTATGGGAAAGCAGAAGATTGACGGCGCCGGGCGCTCGCAATGCTTCCGCGCCCACCAGGTAGGGACGGTGGCGGCGCTGGTAATCGACGCCTGCGACGTTGAGCTCCGCATTGCCAAAGCGGAAGACACGCGACTCCTGCCGGAGAAAATGGATGCCCGCACGCAATCCGGCCGAGGTCGCCTGCTCTTCGCAGCCGGCGTAGATCTCGTGGTTGCCGTGGCAGCCGATCACGCCCGCCTCCGCGCGCAGGCGAGCCAGGTGCTCGATGCAGACATCCAGCCCGTCTTTGCTGTCGGTGATCAGGTCACCCGTTACCACCGCCAGGTGCGCGCGGAAGCTGTTGGCCATCTCCACGGCCCAGGCGAGGTCGGCTTCGCTGAGGTACGGACTGAGATGGATGTCGCTGAGCTGCACGAGCCGAAGCCCATGGAGATCGTCTGGCAGCCCCGGGACCGGCACGTCGATTTCGCGCGCGGTCAGCTCGTTGCGCCGGGCGATGCCGAATCCGCAAAGCACAACCGGCGCAGCCACCGCGACCGCCTGTGTCCACCGCAGGAAGTCGCGCCGGTCCGGCCGGAACTTTTCGGCGCGGCCGCGGACGAGCGTCAGGGCGAACAACCAGATCATCCAGCAGGCGAAGGCCAACGCGAGGCCGCGTGTCCAGAAGACCCAGGGCAGCGGGAACCGGCTGGCCACGCGCGCGGTCTGCAGCGCCAATCCGGCGGCCAACCAGCCGCCCGCTGCGATTGCGCCCAGCAGAATCGGGGCGGCACGCCATCGGGATCGCTGTACCGCGGGCGACCGGTAAGCACGCCACGCGAGCGCCAGAAGCATGACGCCCGAAACGGAGAAAAGGATGAGCTCGGGAAGATAATACGGCCGCAGGACCATGAACCCGCCGTTTCCATTCTAAGCCGCGAGGCCGATGCGGGCTGCGGAGAGTCTTTGTCTAATGCAGAATGAGCCTGGAGCGGAGGTTTGTTTCTAACGCAGAATGAGCCTGAAGGACGAGGGAGGAGCATGCCGGGTTGAACATCCCACGGTCTGGCTGGTCGCGGCGTTCGCCTGGAGCGAAACGCCCGATTTAGCGAGCCGCGGCAGGCAGGACTGATGTGTCACTTCTGCCCGGATCGGCGTCCTACTAACGGGGTACTCGCACCTTAGCGCTTATGTCCTGGTTGCGCGACGTTTTTTACCGGCAGTTCGCAGACATTCGGCGCGAGGAGTGGCCGGCCGCGCGCATGCTGTCGTTCTATTTCTTTCTGGTGATCGCGACGTTCTGGATCCTGAAGCCGATGAAGCGAGCGGTCATCATCCACTACTTCTCCGGCCGGCCGCTGCATTTCTTCGGCACCGAGATGGGCGGGGCTGAATCCGAGCAGTTGGCCAAGGTGCTGAACATGATCGCGGCCTATGTGCTGGTCCTGGTCTTCACCGTGCTCGCCCGCCATTTCCCGCGGCATCACCTGGTGTCGATCTTCGCCGCAACCTGCGGCGTCCTCTTCGTATTTTTTGGCGCTACACTGCCACACGCGAGCGACGGGATCGTATGGTCCTTTTACGTGTTCGGCGACATGTTCAACACCCTGATGGTGGCGACCTTCTGGGCCTTTACCAGCGACCTGCTCACGATGGATCAAGCCAGGCGCACCTACGGCATTGTGGGCCTGGGCGGCGTCCTCGGCGGCTTTGCCGGTTCCACCTTGGTGAATTCGTTTGTGAAGGAGTCCGGGAGGGCGCCGCTGCTGTACGTGTGCATCATCCCAATGGCGCTGATCGCGCTGATCGCAGTGCGAGTACAACGCACGGCCGCGCGCCGGCGCGATGCGGACGACCCTCCGGTTCGGCCGGGCAAAGGCATTCCCTTTCTCGAAGCGGCCACGACCGTTTTCCGGTCGCGCTACCTGCTTGCCATCGCGGCGCTGATCGGGATCTACGAGGTAGTCTCGAACACAATCGACTTCCAATTGAGCCGTAGCGTCGAGATGCTGATTCGGGATTCGCTCGCCAAAGACGCATTCTTTTCGCGGGTTGGGCAAGTGATCGGCATCGGATCGATTCTCACGCAGTTGCTGGTTACGGGCTTCGTCATGCGCCGCTTCGGGCTTCCCGCCGCGTTGGCCTTTCTGCCGGTGGCCATACTGGTCAGCTCGAGCGGGTTTCTGCTGTTTCCCGGCCTGCTGCTCGCCGGCGCCATGTCCGCCGCGGATAACACTTTCCAGTACTCCATCCATCAATCCGCGAAAGAAGCGCTCTACACCCGGCTGCCTCCGGACACACTTTACAAAGGTAAGGCTTTCATTGACATGTTCGTCCAGCGTTTCGCCAAATGTGCGTCCGTGGTCCTTAATCTTGTCTACGCGGCTGTGGTGACGGTGGGGACTCGCTGGTTGTCGGTGGTGTCCATCGTGTGCGCGATTCTGTGGCTGTTCCTGCTCCGCTCGATCCGGAACGAGCTGCGGCGTCCCGCGGCGCAACCCTACTTCGAACCGGGGCCCGCCCCGGAACCGGTTCACGAGCCAGTACGGCGCTCGCGATTTCAGTAAGGCCAATCTATTTCAGCAAGGCCACGCCTCATCTCCCCGCCGTGCGGGCGTGCGAAAATGCGGGCTACGGTAAGCCTTCGTTGACGCCGCGCTCGTGCACCGATTCGGGTGCATTGACAGTGGGCAGCCAGCGCGCCAGGCCGGCCTTAACCTCTTTGTATTCCGCCTTGCCGGCCAGGTTCTTCCATTCGAGCGGATCGGTGCGGTGGTCATACAGCTCTTCCGTCCCATCGGTATAGCGGATGTAGCGCCAGCGCTCGCCGCGCACGGAGTGGTTGTTCCGATGGAAAGTGGTGAGTGCCGGCCGCTCCCAGGCGGCACCCGGATCTTTGAGCAGCGCCCGGAGGCTTTGACCCTCGAGCTCTTTCCTCCCGGGCAGCCCGCAGAGGTCCGCGAGCGTCGGGTAGATGTCCAGCAGATTGACCGCGCGGGGGCAGCGCCCACCGGGCTTCGTCACATCCGGGGCGACCATCATCAGCACGTTGTGAGTGGCTTCTTCCCACAGGGTGAACTTGCGCCAATGCAGCTTCTCGCCGAGATGCCAGCCGTGGTCGCTCCAAAGCACGACCGTCGTGTCCCGGGCGTAGGGACTGGCGTCGAACGCGTCCAGAAGATGACCGAGCGAAGCGTCGGCGAAGCTGATCGACGCCAGATAGGCCTGCACTGCCTGGCGCCACTGGTGGTGTTCGGTGACCGTCTTATGATCTCCCTGCGGCCGTGCGAACTTGCGGCCGATGGGCGGCACGTCGTCCAGGTCGTCACCGTTCACCTTCGGCAGAGTAATCTTTTCGAGCGGGTACAAGTCGAAATATTTTTTCGGGACGTACCAGGGCAGGTGCGGACGGAAGATGCCGCAGGCGAGAAACAGGGGCTTGGCCTGGCGCTTCTCGAGCTGCTTCGCTGCCCACTCGACCACTTGCGTGTCACCCATGGCGGAATCGGGCACGCTCACGGGTCCCCAGTCGAAGTGGCCGGTATCGGGGATGCCGTGCGCCGGCAGCTTTACCGGCACCGGATCGTTCGGCTTGTTCCTGGTCTGCGAGGGAAAGTAGTCGTCCCAGCTTTGCCGGTCCGGGTATGCGCCGTGAAAAATCTTGCCGCCGCCGATCGCGCGGTAGCCGTTGGCCATGAAGTGCTGCGTGAGACTCACGGCATCCCTGAGGACAGGCGACCGCCGCATCGGCTGACCATTGTCGTAAATGCCCGAAGTCGACGGCCGGATGCCCGTCATCAAGGCTGCGCGGGAGGGGTTGCATAGCGGAGCGGCGCAATGGGCGTTGGTGAACAGTACGCCTCGTTGGGCGAGGCGGTCGAAATTCGGGGTCCTAACGTCCGGGTTGCCGCCGAGGCAGCCGATCCAGTCGTTGAGATCGTCGACGGCGATGAACAGAACGTTCGGACGGTTGCGGGAAGCCTGGGATGCCAGGACCGGCGCACCCAGGGCTACGGTGGACAGGAAGTGCCTGCGGTTCATTGAGGATAGTATATTGCGGCTCCGCGTTCAGGGCGCGACGCGCTGGCGCGCCCCGAGCGTATCAGCGGGCGTATTTCTGCAAAAGCTGTTCATTCAGCTCGACGCCGAAGCCGGGTTTTTCGGGCGCGTGGATGTGGCCCTTCTCGTAGGGCGGCGTGATCGCCTCCATGATCTCGTTGCCGGTTTCACCGATGCCGAAGCTCTCGGCGAGGTGGCAGGTTGGCGTGGCGAGGATCAGGTGCAACCCGTAGAGACTGCCGCCCCGGTGCGGAATAAAGGGAAGGCCGGCTGAAGCCGCGAGAGTCGCGATGCGGCGGAGTTCGGTGAGGCCTCCCGACCAGGTGATGTCGGGCTGCAAGATGTGCGCGGCCTTATGCCGGATCAGCTCGGCGAAGCCGTAGCGCGTGTATTCATGCTCGCCGCTCGCGATGCGCGTGCCGCGGACCTCGCGGCAGAGTCTTGCGTAGCCCTCGAGGTCGTCGGGATAGAGAGGCTCTTCGATCCAGCGCAGCCGGTGCCCGGCGAGCCGCCGGTCCATCTCGAGCGTATAAGGCACGTCCCAGCGCGCGAGGCAGTCGATCATGAGGCCGGCGTCAGGCCCAATCATCCCGCGCACCTCGGCGATGCGCTGCACAATCCGGTGCTTTCCGTCATCGCCTTGCGCGACGCCCTGATCAATGGGCAGCTTGAAGGCGCGCATGCCCATGTCCAGGCCGCGCTGCGGCTGGTTGCTCGTGAAGTAAACCGGGACGCGCTCCTTGGTCGCGCCGCCAAGCAGGCGATAGACGGGGAGTCCGGCCGCCTTGCCGGCGATATCCCAGAGCGCGAGATCGATGCCGCTGATCGCCATGACGGCCAGGCCCTTGCGCCCGTAAAGGGAGGTCGAGGCGTACATCTGGTCCCAGAGGAGCTCGATATTGAGGGGGTCGGCGCCAACCAGCAGGTCGCGCAGGTGATGGTCGACGATGTACGCAGCGGCGCCACCCCCGCCGCCGAGACCGTAGCCGGTAATTCCGGAATCGGTGCGGATCTCGACCACGATCGAGCCGGCGAGCTGCGAGAACGGCCCGAACCAGCGACGGCGCGCGGGATCGAAATCCGACGTAAAGCGAGATGTTCCGAACCGGCTCGTGGGCAGCAGCGGAACGGATCGTGCGCGAACCGATTGAATGCGGTGCTTTCCCGGGGCGGCGGCCGCCACGCCGCAGCCGGCGGCAGCGGCGCACAGGAACCGGCGCCGCGACACTCCCTTACCGAGCATTGTTCACCATGGCCGTCGCGAGATGCACCTCAGGGCCGCAGATGCAACGTGCGGGAAGGGCACGGCCTGGAAGCGCTCATTCGAGCCGCGACCGCGGGAGCGGTTGTCAAATCCAAGGCGGGACACCGCATTAGTCGGCAAGGTAGGCGCCCGGGTCGCCGGCCGGCAGATGCCGTTTCCAGGGCTCGAGACCTGCGAGCTCGAACCCGGCGGCGCGCCGGCGCAGCGCGTCTACGTCAGCGGCGGCCAGCGGCCGGAAAGAACGCGCCGCGGCCACATCGCTCTCCACCTGATCCACGCTTCCGCAGCCGAGAATCGCGGTAGACACCGGCAGCGACCATACGTAGTGAAGAGACTCCTGAAGCGAGGCAACTCCCTTCCGCAGCAGCGCGCCCGCGCTCAGGGTTTTCATGGCGATGACCGCGACGCCCTTTTTGCGCGCGAACGCCACCGTCTCAGCTTCGAAGCTTTTCTGGCGGTTGGCGCCATCGGCGACACTGAGCGGCATGAGCACAGAATCGAACGGGTAACGCTCGAGGATGCGGTTCAGCACCTTGGGATCGGTGTGGCCGGTCACGCCCACGAATCGCACCTTGCCCGCCTTCCTCGCTTTCTCCACCATCTCCAGCACGCCGCGCGGGCCGAAGATGAATTCGATGTCCTCGTCATTGATGATGTTGTGAAGCTGATAGAGGTCCAGGTGGTCAGTTCGCAGGTTCGCGAGGCTCTGGTCGAGGTCGAGCTGCGCCTGGGTGGCTGTTCGGTGCCGGGTTTTCGTCGCGAGGACGACTTTATCGCGCAGCCCCTTCAGCGCCAGGCCGTAGCGCGCCTGGCTGAGCCCGTATGCCCCGGCCGCGGCGCTGTCGAAGTAGTTGATCCCCAGGTCATAGCAGCGGCGCACGACCTCGACCGCGTCTTTTTCCTGAGGTAATCTGCCGACGGGCGCTCCACCCAAGCCGAGGATCGAGACCTGCAGTCCTGTCCTGCCCAGCGGCCGGCGTGGAATCTCCGCGGCGGCCATGGCCCGGCCGGCCGCGCCCAGGAGCGCGGCACTCTTCACGAACTCACGACGGTCTCTCTGCATATCTCTCTCCTGACCACGCGCAAAATGCGCCGATGTACCGCGTCGCTCCAGCTGGCGCCGCGTTTCAACCTATATGCGATCGTACACGAGGATCGTGTTCAGCGGCTTGCCACCGATGCTGGTTCCTTTGAGCATCATCGTGCGGGTCTTGCCGTCCCGTGAAACTTCGTTTGTGCCAGTCACCAGCATCTTGCCCCCCTTCTTGAGACCGAGCACGATCTTATTTTCGGTGGATCGTTCCAGCACGATGGTGTCGTACTCCGAGCCCGTGAACGCGACGTCCTTGCCGTCCAGATTTGAAGCATAGAAGCTGCGTTGCGATTTACCCTTCGCGTCGACCGTCTCGATACTGACCTTGTATCCCCTGCCCTGGCGCTCCACGCGCACGACACCGCTCTTCGGCGCCGGCCCGGGACTGAACTTCGATCTGGCGATATTCAGTTTCCAGGTCCCGAGGAACGGCTCCGCGGCGAAAGCGCCGGCTCCGAGCAAAACAGCGATGATGATCAACCTGGTTGTTCGCATATGCGTCACCTGGCCTCCTTGAATGTGCCGCCGGGCGGCGTGAGAAAAATCATAGTAGAACCCTTGGTGGATACGCAAGGCCAGGTGTGCCGCCATTTCCTCCAGGCGAAGGCCGCATCACTGCCCAAGCCATGCCATGAGGTTCGGCCATTGCTGGCGCAGCGCGATGGCCGAGATGCCGATGTAAAACACGGCGCAGGCCACCAGGCCGAGACGCATCACCCAGCCCGGCCGCAGTTCGTGCGGCAACAACGTCATGTTGACGTAAAGCGTGTGCAGCGCCGAAAACGCCAGCGCGAAATTGACCATGACACCGTAGGCGATCGCGAGCACGAGCGGGCTGGGCGCCGCCGTGAGCGCGATCAGTCCCCAGACCCCGTAGGTGGCGAGCAGGGTGTAATAGATACGCTTCACCTGGTTGCCCTCGAGGCCGCGCAGGCGCTTTGAGCCGGTCCAGATGACGTCGGTCCAGCGCCGCGCGATCCCGTCAAGCTGGCTCACCTGGGTCGGCGCCATGATCAGGAATCCGCACAGGAGGGTGATGTACCAGAAAGCCTGGCCGTGCTGCGAAGCGATCGCCTGCGCGGTCATGGCCGCTGCCGCGTTGCCGTCCACCTGTTTCACGCCGCGGATGAACTCATACGACATCATTGCGGGCAACACCATGCCGAGCACGCAGCCGGGCGCCCAGAGGGCAAGCTGATCGCGGCGGACGTGCCGCAGCCAGCCGAGCCAGCGGCCGAGGTTCTCGCGGCTCAGCTCGAAGACCTTGCCGCTGTGCGAGAGCCGGATGGTGCGGCCGCCGATCGCACTCGGCAGCGCCCCCACCCGCGATCCCATGCCCCAGCCCTTGTCGCGAACGTAGCTGGACAGCGTGGAATTGTTGAGCCCGCCGGCGCCTGCCACCGCGGCGAAGGCGGCCAGGGTAGCCCAGTTGAAGTCGCCCGCCGGCAGCGCGCCTATACGGAACAGGCCGGACCAGATCTCCCGCCAAGTGTCCCAACTCACCCAGAAGAGGGCGATGAAGCTCAGGTAGCCGAGCACCAGCACCAGCTTCGCCACCATCAGGCGCTCGATCGCGTTATAGATTTTGCCGCCGAAGATCAGCGGCACGAAGGCCGCCAGGAAAACGGCGTAGCTCAGGCCGCGCACGAAGCTGCCGTCCTGGGCGGCGTTGGGTAACCGTCCGAGCAGCACGGCCGCCAATGGCACGGCGGCATTCGACGCCAGATAGGGCCAGGCGCCGCAAAGGTCGAGCGTGATGTAGAAGGCCGTCCAGAAGCGCGGTCCCGGCGGCGTGCGAAAGAAGCCGACGAAGATGTTCTCGCCGCAATAGAGCGCATAGCGCATTACCGCGAGGTTGTAGAACACCTGCACCAGGATCGCGAGCAGCGCCAGCCACAAGACGCGCCCGCCGTATTGCGCTGTCACCAGCGGCCCCAACAGCCACTCGCCCCCGCCGATGTTGGCGCCCACCATCAGCAGTCCCGGCCCGATCAGCAGGGTCCAGTGGCGCATGCGAAACACTGGCGCCGGCGGCAGCTCCGCCACATCCCAGGCACGGAATGTCTCGCCTTTTGCCGGCGCGGTCATGAGCGGTTATGGTATCAGAGGCGGGTGGATGTCCCTCGCGACGTTGCTTATTCGGATTGCCGCGAATCAGCCGGCCGCCGATGAGCGGCTGCCGCGACCGGCGGCGGCGAGCCTATACTCGCTCCTCAACCGAGCTCAAATCCCGCGATGGCGTAGAGGCGCGGGTCCGGAGCGCGTTGGGGCGAGGCTCCGAGCACCATCCGGGTGAGATGGCGCACGGGTTCAAACGCGAACTCGCGGGCGATGCCGGCCGCCGGTTTATTCGCCGGTGGAAGGTCCCACGTGACCGGTTCGCCGTCGTGCGCCGCGGCAAACCAGGCGAGCAGGGTCCGCGCCGACTCCGGGGACTGCGCCACACAGGGACCGAAATGCGCGTACCGCGACCCGGGCCGCCCAATCGCGTAGCTGCCGTCGGCGAGCGAGGCGGCGCTGCCGAGCAGAGCCAGCTCTCGCAGCAGCGGGCCGCGGTCGCCGCCGAAGACGTCGTGGTCGACTCGCGCATCGAATCGGAACGGCTGCACCGTTGCGGGCTCACATCTAGCCGGCTGCCGCAGCCAGCGTTCCACGGCGTACTCGTCCTGGAACCCGAGCGAATGGTAGAGTCCCCGCCCCATGTCGCTGGCGTCGAGCCGCGCCGGGCGGCCGGCAGAGAATTCGAGCGCACGCCGCATCAGCTCGCGAGCCAAACCGCGCCCGCGATAATCGGGCAGGGTCAAGACCATCGCGATCCAGGCGAGCTCGCCATAGTGCAGCGCCACGGTGCTCGCTACAATGTGGCTGTCCAGCTCGATTCCGAAACAGCCGTCCGGCTGGAGCCGCAGCATCATGAGCCAATCGCGCTCGGTCTGATTCCAGCCAGCCGCGGCCTTCAACTCCATGAGGTCGGGAAGATCGGCCGGGGTGAGCAGGCGCAGCATCGCTGGAGCGATTGTAAAACTACGCGACGGGCGCGCTCGGGTTTCGTTGTTGGGGAAGCATCGCGGGCGCGCGGCTGGACTTGAGCGCCGGATGCTACGATCGGAAGAAAGCCCACCGGAACGGGCGCGTAGCTCAGGCGGATAGAGCACCTGCCTTCTAAGCAGGGGGTCGCAGGTTCGAGTCCTGCCGCGCCTACCATTACAATCGGACGTGGATTGTGACGTACCGGCCCATTCCTGGTTCGCGCGATTGAGATCGACACTTCCACTCGCATCCTCCGCTCCGTGACGGCCCTCAGACCACCTGGCAATGTCTTGACGGCTTCGCGCTTCGCGGTTCGGCGCACGTGATCGCCTCGCTAACCAGATTGCGCTATGCCGTCCGCCACATCTTCTGAGGCTTCGAGAGGCGGCTGTGTTTGCAACTCGCGAAGACGTAGTGATCAGGTTCGGCGCAGCCGTGCGCTGGGCACGCTCCCTCAGCTTCACCAGCGCCGCCACCACGTCGCGCCAACGCGGGTCGTTCAACTCGACGCCGCGGCAAGGCGTACCTGCCGCCAACACCGCCGCGTGCTACGCCACCATCCACGCCGGCTTCTTGCAGTGGCGCGAAACAGGTGCAGTCTCGCCTCCTGCGTGAGGGCCTTTCCGATCTCCCGCTGGTTCTCCGGGAACGGTTTAGGGGTGGTCATGCACCACGGCGAACAGTTTTGCCCGTTTCAGGAGGCGCGGTTACGCCTTCGGCGTCCCGCCGTTCTTCCCATTCGTGCGTGTTTCGTATCGGCGGATTCCGCGTGTTACGATCGCGGTTACGACCCGCCCAAGCCATGAGGACATCGCTGAGCGTATTTGTTTCGGGGCTCATGCAGGTTTTCGCGTTCGCGGCGGGGCTGTCGCTGGACGACTGGTGGGTGGAAGGCGGCGAGCGCGTTTGGATTGAGAACAGGCGGCTGCACGTGAAAGCAGACGCACCGCGCAAGACCACCGCGACCGTGTTTCTCCGACGACCCCACGAGAGTGACTTCCGGTTTTCCGTCGACGCGCAGGTGGTTTCCTCGTCAGCCAACGTCAACAACATCAACCTGTTCTTCAGTACTTCGGACCCCGGCGGACGGCCGTTGATCGATTCGGCCGGTTCACGCGCTTCCGCCAGTTACGGGCTGTACCACAAGCTGAACGGGTACATCATCACGTTTCTAAATGACGAAGCGGGACAGGGTGGACGCGCGCCGGACGGATCCACCAAGTCCCGTATCCGTATTCGCCGCAATCCCGGTTTCAAGCTTCTCGCCGAAACCTTCACGTATCACTGCAAGGCGGGCGTGACATACAGGCTGCTGGTGGAAAAAACCGGAGGAAACGTCCGGTTTTCGGTCGACGGCAAAGAACTGCTGCGTGCCTACGACGCCCAGCCGCTCGGCGGAGGACACCTCGGGTTGCGCACGTTCAAAACTCACCTTTGGTGGAGCAATGTCCAGCTCGAATAGGAGGTACATGGAGACGGACCAGTTCATTGCTGATTCCGCGCCATAATCCACCAATGAGAACCTTGGCCCTGCTCTTGCCTCGAGCCAGGCAACTGTCAGGACGGTGCGAGGGCGCCCGGCACGGGCTGTCGGACCCGCGTCTGCGAGCGGCGAACTCCGCGGACCCTTAATGCGGGATGCTCCGCGTCAGTTGAGGAAGCTCTCGAGCGCCTGCGCTTCATCGTCGAAGGCCTCGACCACGGCGTCGAGCTTCGTCAACCGCGGCATGCGGCGCACCTCTTTGCTCGGCCGCAGGTCCTTCAGCATTCCACGGTTTCGCAGGACATGCGAGTAGCACGTCTCGATTCGGGCTTGACGGCGCGTGAGCGTATCGGCGATGATCTCACAATACGCCAGAACTGATGCAGTTGCCCGATGACCGGGTGCTGAAGTTCTTCTATAACGTCTCGCATTCCGTTGGTGCAGGTGGGTCGAACAAATACTTCGACGTGCTCCTGGTGCAGTACTTTCTCAAGAAGGTCTACAAGGCCCTCAAAACCGTCAGGCCGCCTGCCGGCGATATCCCTACCAATGGCATTTGCGACCGGGTGACGAAAGCATGGATTTGGCAGTATCAGAAGGATCTGAAGAGAATCCACGTTCAGGGCGGTGTCTTTGTGGATGGACTGATCGACAGGGCGCGGGCCCCGATCTCGTCTATTTCCAAAACGACGTATACCATCATCCACTTAAACCGGTCGATGAAAGGCCATTACCCGCAGTACTTCGACCTGCAACAGCTTGATCCCGACATCCCGCACGAGCTACGCCTGCTCATGCTGCAGTTGCTCCTGCCGCATTTTATTTAGGGCTGATTGGACGACTGTGCCCCGGCACGGGCTGTCCGCGTCAGTTGAGGAAGCTCTCGAGCGCCTGCGCTTCATCGTCGAAGGCCTCGACCACGGCGTCGAGCTTCGTCAACCGCAGCATGCGGCGCACCTCTTCGCTCGGCCGCAGGACCTTCAGCATTCCACGATTGCGCAGGACATGCGAATAGCAGGTCATCAGCAGCCCCAACCCCGCGCTGTCGATCCGGCTGACGGTGCTCAGATCGATCAGCACTTTCGAGTCACCCTGGTGCAGAAGGCCTTCGAGCTGGTGGCCCGTGGCGGAGTTCCGTGTCAACTGCGCGGGGCCGGCAAACTCGATGACGACCACATCGTCGCGCTCCCGCCGGTTGACGGCGGCGCGCTTGAGACCCGTCACGATCAGGTCGGTCGTACGCAGCTCCTCAAAACATTCATCACAGGCGAGATAGTGCGCTTCGAAAGCCTCGGTGGCGGCGCTGTCGAGCCGGCGTTTGAGGTAGCCGCGGATGAGCTCCTCGCGCAGCAGCGGATCTTGATGGAGCTTGGGGGTGTCCCTCATCCTGCTTATCTAGTGAGTTCCGGGGGCGCTGGATTTCAGCGTAGCACCGGAAATTTTGCGGAAGCGCTCCCGGGCGCGGAAGAGCGCGACTCTCAACGATCCCTCGTTCAGCCCCCAGTCGCGGCAGATCTCCTCGGGCGCGTTTTCTTCGAGGTAGAAGGCGATCAGTAGCGCGCGATCCCGCTCCGGCAGCTCGGCGATGGTGCGGGCCACCAGGTCCTGCAGCTCGAGGGAGTTGTCTGCCGGCGCCACGGGATCAGTGGGGCCCGCTTCGAACGGCATCTCGCGCCAGAGCCCCCGCCGGTATTCGTGGATGACGTTCTGGCAAGTGGCGCTGGCGAACGCCCCCAGGCTCTCGGCATTGCGGATGCGGCCGTCTCGGGCGGCAGCGAGAACCCGGGAGAGTGTTTCCTGGACTACATCTTCGACGTCCGGACAGTAACCACCGAGGTGGTAGCGAGCTTTGTAGCGCAGCTTGAGGCGGAGGGTTTCGAGCACATCTCCGGAGATTTGCATTGCTACCGCCCCACAAGCGTGATAATAATCATACACCGCGAAGTCACTGAGTGATAGCGGGGCAATAGCGGCCGCGCGGCCGTGGGCATTTGACTTGTTGTACAGCCACAGGAGAAAGACAATGACACCACCCGATGGATCAGCACAACAGCCCGGAACGGGGGATGGCACTCCCCAAACCAAACCCGAATGCCTGAAAGAGTTCAAACCGGAGGATCAGAGGTTTGTTGAAGCGCTCGGGAAGTTCGTCGCTACTTACGATCCGGCTCACGTAGCCAAGCGCTTCCGAATTGGACTGTCACGAGAAATGTTCGGAGACACGTGCTGTTGGGCGATCGACCCTGTCACCGGTGACGTAGTATGCGTACCCTGCGATGACGCTTTCGCGTTTGTGCGTGGGAAGCGCAGGTAGGCCGCCGTTTCCCTGTTCAGAACAATCCGGATACGACGCCCGTTACCTGGAATTGTGTAACATCCCGGTCCGCTAAAATCACTTGGTGCACAGGCAGGCTTGGACCTGCCGGGAGCGTATGATAACGCGCCACGTATTGAGTGCTCTGCTGATCGCAGGCGGACAGTTCACCGCGCCGGCTCTATATGGGCAGTCGCCCGACGGCATTGTTCACATCCTTGTCCTGGAGTCCGGCGGGCGCCCGCTCGCAAACGCTACAGTCACCGCAATCGAGCAGGCCCAGGCGCTCCGGTTCACTCGGACGACGAACCCGACAGGTGAGGCCTTTCTGGGAGCGCTGCCCGCCGGAACGTACGCCTTTTCGGCGAGCCAAACAGGATATACGACAGCCTCCCGGCCTGCCGTCGAGGTCAGCGTTGGCTCGCGCCAGGAGCTGACGTTCGTGCTGTCGCCGGCGGCAGCAGCCCAGCCAACCTGGGACACCACGGCGCTCCTCGAGAATATACCGACCCCTGTGCTAAAGGCGGATACGATAGCTTCGTCGGTATCGGTCATCATCGACGAAAACCAAATCGTGAACCTGCCGCTGATTAGCCGGAATGTGTATTCGCTGTTTCTGCTGCAACCGGGCGTGACGTCACAGGGGGCGAACCCGCGCCGCGGCCTGACCTTTTCGGTTCACGGCCAGCGCGTTTCTTCCAGCAACTATCTGCTGGACGGTGTCGATAACAACAATACGCGCGTCAGTGGACCCGTGGCGGTGAACTCTCTCGAGGGCATCCACGAGTTGCGCATGGTCAACAGCAGTTTTTCCGCCGATAGCGGGCGGGCGACCGGCTTGGTCGCGCACCTGGCCGTGCGCCGGGGCGGCACGCGGCCGCACGCCGCCGTTTTCGGATACCTGAGCGATGACGGCCCGAATGCGACGCCATCGGCGACGAAGGCGCTGTTGCAGCCCAATGCGCCATTCCGTCAGATGCAGGCCGGATACTCAGTGGCAGGGCCGCTGCTCTCGAACCGAATGTTCGGATCGAGCACGATCGAGATCTCGCGCCTTCGGTACGGCGTCTACAAGGAAGTGCATTTGCCGACGACTGCGTTCATCTCCAGCCTCGCCGACTCGCATCCACTGCGGCCGCTGTTCGCGTCCACGCCGCCCCTGCCTGTTGCTCCCTCAGCCGCTGATTCGCGGTTCGGGCAATTGGCGGGCACCGTATACGGGAAGATCAACACTCTCTTCATGACGCAGCGCCTCGACCGCGTGTTCAGCGACGCCAAAGACCGCGTCATTCTCCGTTACACCCTCGCTCGCACGGATCAACGGCTGCCGAGTGATTTCACGGGTTATCCCGATCTCTGGCCGACCGACAGATTCGCTGCCCACAATACGATGGCCGGATGGACGAGAACCTGGCCTGCCGGACCAAGCAACGATCTGCGCATCGGATGGACACGCGACCGCAGCGACTTGCCGCGTCCTTTCAGCGACCGCCCGAGCTTGCAAGTGAGTTCTCGGAATGTTCAGTTGCCCGCGACCGCTCGGCTGATAGAGGAGCGCGGAAACGACAACATTCTTCAGATCACGGAAGGTCTGATATTTCGCCGTGGGCGGTCGACGTTCACCACCGGCCTTGCCTTCCGGAAATACTTCGCCAACGGCGTGAATGGAGGCCTTGAGAGCGTCGCCTACAATGCAACCAGTGTGCCGGCGGCCGGCCTGTACCTGTTCTCATCCCTGACGGATGTGGCCGCCAGCCGGCCTTTAGCCTTCTCCGTCGCGGTGGACCGAATTTCGCCAGAACTCATCCTTGCCGACCTGCGGCGGCGGTACCGCTCTAGTGACATGGGCATATTCGTACAGCACGATCTCAAGCTCACGCAGCGGTTGTCGTTGAACATGGGGATCCGGTGGGAATACTTCGGCCCCATGCACGATGTGAACCCGTCTCTTGACTACAACCTCTATGCCGGTGCGGGGGCAACCCCGCACGAACGCTTCGCAAACGGCGTCCTGCGATCGACAGATCAGAATCCCGGCGATCTGAAGAACCGAATCTATCGTCGGGACTATCTGAACTTCGCACCCTCGTTCGGCATCGCGTGGGATCCGTTCGGAAGCGGGCGCACAGTCCTACGCGCGGGCTACGCCATAGCGTACGACCGCATCTTTGACGCGGCTCGGGACCCGCGAAAGAACAAAACCCGAACCGCTACGTGTCTACAAACTTCCTGTCCGGGATTTGTCCTTCCCGCTTCCGCCGCGCTCCCCAATATGCGGCCTATCCCTGGCGCGCGGTTTTCCGCGATTGTCCTTGACGAAAACCTGCGGACTCCTTATGCGCAGAATTGGTATTTCGGCCTGCAGAGGAACGTGACGGACACATTGGTGCTTGAAGCGGGTCACGCCGGCTCCACGGGCCGGAAACTGATCAGCCGGGACGTGATCAACCGAAGCGAGCTTGGTCTTCCACCTTCAGGCACGGCGAATGACATTTTCCTCAGCAATCAAGGCAGCTCAACCTATCTGGGCCTCCAACTCGCAGCGCGAAAGCGGTTTGGCTCCGGATTTCAGTTTCAATCCGCATACACCTGGAGCCATGCCATTGACAACCAGAGCGATATTCTGGAGGGCACGCGAATTGGACCGGACCTGGGGCATTCGCTGATCGCCGCGTTTACTCGTGCGTTCGATCCGCGTGTTGACAGGGGCAACGCGAATTTCGATCAGCGCCACAACGTGATCGTCAGCGGAATCTGGAACCTTCCCTCGGCGCGTGGCCGGCTTCGGTACCCGTTCTCCGGCTGGACCACCAGCGTCATCGCGGGTTACCACTCGGGTTTTCCGCTGACGGTCGTCGGTCTGCCGAGATTGGCTGTGGAAAACGTCGCCGGTCTGCGCAACAACCGTCCGGACCTCATCCGCCCACTCGCGGAGGTCAGACAGGCGGTGCCGGGCGGTGTCCGCTGGCTCAACAAGGAGGACTTTGTCATCGTCCGAGACCGCGTGGGCAACCTGGGCCGAAATGCGATCGCCGGTCCGAGCGCCTGGAACTGTGACTTCGCGCTCATGCGCACCGTGCCACTGTTCAGGGAAGGACTGCGGGCACAGTTCCGATTCGAAGCGTACAACGTATTCAATCATGCGAACCTGAGCGTGCCGGTCACCAACCTGGACGCTCCCGAGTTCGGAATTACCTACGCGGGCAGGAGCCGCTCGTACTACTCCCGCTTCGGGGAGCTGCCGCTCGACAGCCCGGCCCGGCGCTTGCAATTTGCTCTGCGCTTCCAGTTTTAGTCGCGGAGCGTGACAGGGGGTCGCGATGAGGACATGGCGCAGTCCAGCGGGGTAGTCGAGCACGGCAGGAGTGGTCTAGACAGTCTCGCCGCCCGGACT
>JACOTZ010000012.1 GCA_016178155.1 Acidobacteriota bacterium | reverse complement strand
TCGAGCGCCGCTTGTGCTGCGAACGAGCGGATGCGGGTGCGGTCACCGGGAAAACGCAGCCGCTTCACTTCGCAGTCGTCCGGCGAAGCCAGCCCCACGTACACGGTCCCGACCGGGTTCGCCTCCGTGCCGCCGTCCGGACCGGCGAACCCCGTCACCGACAGCGCATACGTTGTTCCCAGCGCGCGGCGGCAGCCCAGTGCCATTTCCCGCGCCGCGGGCTCGCTGACGGCTCCCTCGCTGCGCAACAGTTCAGCCGAAATTCCCAGCAGCCGCTCTTTGAGTTCATCCGAGTAGGTGATGAATCCGCCCGCAAAATAATTCGAGCTGCCCGCGACGCCCGTGATGCGCTCGGCTAGCAGACCGCCGGTGCAGCTCTCGGCGGCGCTCACCGTGGCGCCGCGTTCGAGCAGAAGCCGCCCGATACACTGTTCGAGCGCCTCGCCCGTCGAGGTGTAAACGCGGTCGCCCAGCAGCGGCGTGATCTGCCGGCACACTTCCTCGAGCAGGCACTCGGCCTCCTCGGTCGTGCCGCAGCGCGCCCGCAGATGGACCTGAATCTCTCCCGCCGCCGCCAGAATCGTGGTCGCCGGGTTCTGATAGCGCGTATAGACCGGCGCGATGAGCTGGTCGAGCTCCGATTCCGTCATGCCCGCGACGCGCAGGAAACGGGTGCGGATGACCGACGGCGGAACGGCGCGCTGCAGCCGCGGCAGGCACTGCTGCCGGAAAATCGACTCGAGCTCGTGCGGCGGCCCCGGCAGCAGCATCACCACTCTGCCGTTTACGTCGATCCATTGGCCGGGCGCGGTGCCGCGTTCGTTCGGCAGCAGCTCGGCGCCGTCGACCACATACGCTTGCCGCCGGTTGTTCTCCGCCATGCGCCGGCCGAAACGCCGGAAGCGGTCCTGAATCCGCTCGAGGGCCGGCTGGTGCAGCACCAGTTCCCGGCCAAGCGCCCCTGCCACCGCCTCGCGCGTAACGTCATCCTCGGTGGGTCCGAGTCCGCCGGTCAGAATCACCAGGTCCGCGCGCGCCAGCGCCGCCGATACCGCTTCGCTCAGCCGCTCGCGGTCGTCGCCGACCACGCATTTCCGCAGCACCTCGATGCCGAGTGCGTTCAGCTCCTCCGTGAGGTGGAGCGAATTGGTGTCAAGCCTGTGCGGCGTCAGTAATTCGGAGCCGACCGCAATGATCTCCGCATTCATCAGACCAGCGGCCGGCCCTGTAGATTGACATCCACGCGGTACAGGGCATTCGAAGTCGCCACCAGCAGCGCGCGCGACGGCGTGAACGCCAGCCCCACGATGTTCGGCCCCGAGACGAACAGCTCGGCTTTCCGGTCCGGCGCGATCCGCACCACGCCCCGCCGGCCCGTGAGCGACGCCGCGACGTAAAGATTCCCGTCTGCATCGAACGCGGTCCCCTGGGGCCGGCCGAGTCCGCGGTAGAACACTTCCACTTCGCCATCGGTCGAGACGCGATACACCGAATCGAAGCTCGAAGTGGTCGGACCCGAGACGTAGAGATAACCATCAGGACCGAAGGTGAGGTGGTAAGCGGCGATCGACGGCTCCAGCGTCGTGAACACGTAGATGTTGCGTTCGCGGCTGATCTTGAAAATCGTGCCGCTGCGGTCGCCGACATACAGGTTGCCTTCGGAATCAAACGCGAGCCCCGTGGCAACACCCATCCCTTCCACGTACACCGACATCTGCCCGTTCGGCGACGCCTGGTAGACGATGCCATCGTGGCGGCTCGAGATGTAGATCATCCCCTGCCGGTCGATGGCCAGCCCCGTGGCATTCATCAGGTCGGTGATAAAGGGCCTTGCGCTGTAGTTGAGGTCGATCTTGAACACCGCGACTGGCGTCTTCTGCCCGCGGGCGCCGCTGAACGTGCAATAGATATTGCCGTACTTGTCCACCGCCGGATTCGCCACCGGGTGCAATCCGTCGGCGATCTGAATGCCGATGTCGCAAGTCCAGGACGAGCTGCGCCGTTCTCCGTCACCCACCACCAGTTCCCCCGCGGCCGCTCCCTCCGGCACACGCGCAATCAGGAATGAGTTCGAGCCGATAATCACGGGCGCCACCACGTCACCGATAAACACCTTTGGCTCGGCGCTGAGAGCGAGCCCCCGGCCTCGAATCTGCAGCTCGCCGCCTGGTATCGCGGCGCCGGGTGTGACTTCGGAAATCTGAGGAAGATCGCCGGAATTCGTCTGCTTAGCCATCGTGTCGTAGACCCCGAAAATTCAATAAAGTTTACACCATCCCGCCAGCAGCATCACCACCGCGGCATAGACGCCTGCCATAACGTCGTCGGCCACGATACCCCAGCCGCCGGGTAACGACTCCAAGCGGCGCGCGGGCCATGGTTTTACGATATCGAACACGCGGAACAGCACGAAAGCGGCCGCCCAGCTCTTCCAGTTCAGCGTGCTTGCGCCGGCGAGAGTAATCCATTGGCCGACCACTTCGTCCACGACCACACAGGAGGGGTCCTTCTGCGCGCTGCGCCTCGAGAAGCTCGTGGCGGCGGCGATGGCGGGGCCGGCCACCGCCAGCGCCAGCACGCCGAAATGAAAGGGCTGCCAGCAGAACCGGGCCGCCATGACGTAAGCGGCTCCGAGCGCGGCGGCCGAGCCCACCGTGCCCGGTCCCGCGGGAAAGTAGCCGATGCCCGCTACCGTGGCCGCGGCCTGAGCGAGCGTCGCGGTGATTTCATTCTGCTTCCCACCCGCTTCGTCGCCGCCCACGCCTAGGCGCATTTCCCGCCACCCGCGGCAGAACGGCGCCATGATCGCATCCCCGGAGCGGAAAAGATCTCCAGCCGCCCGCGACCTCTGCCCCGCCTCTTTCTCTCTATCGTCGGAGAAGCGGCGCGGCCGGGAGCGTCGCCCCGACCGCAGCTATTTCTCATCCTCTTCGGGTTCCCCCGGCCTGACCGTTGTGGAGATGACGTACTCTTCGGCAGCCCATTTCCCGAGATCAATGAGCCGGCACCTCTCGCTGCAGAAGGGAGCCTCGGGGCTGCCGGGCTTCACTTCTTTCCGGCAGATAGGACACTTCATATCGTTCGCATCGCGGCCTCGAGACCACGGCCGTTCAAGATCGGAAACAGATTCGCCGGCCCGGGCGCACCGGCGGCGGGGGCTTCATCGACAAGCGCTCCGACTACATCGTAGTCGTGAGCTTCGGTGACGCGCAGCCGCCGCATCTGGCCGGGTCTGGGAGGCGAACCTCCAAAGTCGTTGATGTAACAGACGCCGTCGATCTCGGGCGCCTGCGAGGGCAGCCGGCACTCCCACAGCAGTTCCGTCTCGCGCGACGGGCCGTCGACGAGCACCGGAAATTCGCGGCCCACCAGCTTCCGGTTGCGCGCGGCTGAGATGCGGCGCTGCAGTGCCATCAGCCGCCGCCTGCGATGATAAATCGCTCTCCCACCCACCTTGCCGTCGAGATGGAAGCTCCGGCTCGTGTCCTCATCGGAGTAAGAGAAGACTCCCAGCCGGTCGAACTGCGCCGCCTCGACGAAGGCGCAGAGTTCATCAAAGTCTTTGGCCGTCTCTCCCGGGAAGCCCACGATAAAGCTGGTCCGCAGCGAAACTCCCGGGACGCTGCGCCGGATCCGCTCGATCAGCTTCAGAAAGATGTCGCCCGAGCCGCCGCGCTTCATCCGTTTCAATACCGCGGCGCTGGCGTGCTGCAGCGGCATGTCGATGTACTTCACCAGCGACTCGTGCGCGGCAATCGTATCGAGCAGCTTCTGCGTCACCTTGTTCGGATACGCATACAGGAAGCGGATCCATTTGGGCTGCGGCGTCTCAATCTGCGCCAGCCGCGCGAGCAGGTGCGACAAGCCGTCACGAATGCCCAGATCCTCGCCGTACACTGTGGTGTCCTGGCCGATGAGGTTGATCTCGCGCACGCCCTGCCCAAACAGCCGCGATGCCTCGAGCACCACCGATTCGAGGCGCCGGCTGCGGTGCCGGCCCCGATACTGCGGGATTACGCAGAAAGAGCACGGGTGGTCGCAGCCTTCCGAAATCTTAATATAGGCGTAGTGGCGCGGCGTCGAGAGCACTCGCGGGGTAAGGTCATGGTAGAGATATGGTTCAGCGGCGGCGCCCGGCGCGGCGCCTTCGCAGGCCTCCACGATGCGCTCGATCTCGTTGGTCCCGATCAGCGCGTCCACCTCCGGCAACTGCCGCTCGATTTCACCGCCGTATCGTTCCACCAGGCAGCCGGCAACCACGAGCCTGCCCGCCCGGCCTGTCTTCTTGTATTCCGCCATCTCCAGAATCGTGTCGATCGATTCCTGCTTGGCGGGATCGATAAAGCTGGGTTTGTACCTGCGGGAAGGTGCGCTCGTCTTCAGAATATCATGCGCCATGTTCGCGAAAATGGTACCCGCCTGAGGGCCGCTCGCGTGGCGCAAGAGACTGCTACGGAATCCGAGCCGCGGCCGTGAGAAGGTGTGAAATATTCGAAAAAACTATTTCCGGCCTCCAATGTTTGCATTCGGTTAGCCTGTGGAAAAGAGGCCCGAAATCAATTTTTTCACACCTTCTGAGGGAGCGGTTTGGCACCGTGTTTTGCGATGCTCAGTAAATTACAATCCTGACGAAGTTCGCTCTGGCGTCCCTTCACCGGCCCTACAAACGCGCCTCCACTCAGCCACAACCGGGCCGGCGCACTCCGCCCGGCCTATCCCCGCCGGGTTCGCCACCACTCCGCGATCCCCGGCCATTTCCGCATCGTCAGCTCCGCCAGGTTGAACAGAAGCGCCAGGCCAAGTAAGGCCGGCCAGAGTTGCATCGTCGCCAGCACCGATCGTCCGGCCGGATCGAATGCCTGCCGCGGATCGGGATTGTAGCGCCCGCCCGTGAACTCGGCCACCTGCCGCAGCAGCCGCTCGTCATGGCCGTAGGTCCGCAGCTCTTCTTCCTCTCGGTAGATGCCCGTCTCCGGAAATGCGCGCGATTCCTCGAGCGGCCGCACCCGGAACAGCCCCTGGCGGTTGCCTACCGCCACCTGCCCGCGATACACGCCTTCCGCCACCTTCTGCACCCGCATCGGCCTCTGGAAACCCTCGGGCCCGAACACGAAGACCTCTGGAATTCTCGCCGGCTTAAGGACGTGCGCCGCCAGCCGGTATTCCGCCACCAGGTTTCCCGACGCGCTGTCATACTGCACCGCTGCTTCGCCCGGCTGCGCGTGCGGCAGCAGATCGCGGAACACGTTCACCCAGAAGCGGTCGAATCCTTTCCACGTCACCCACTTCTCCGCCCAGCGGCTCTTCGCGTCCGATGTGAATACCGCGGAGCGTCCCAGGCCCAACTGCCACGACACCAGCAGCGGGTCCCGATCCGCCGCTCGCAGGATGGTGTCCGCCGTCGGCTTGGCCGTAAAGCGCACGTACCCGTTCAGCGGTGGCGCCGTTTCGATCGCAACGCCATTGAGCACCTCCGCCTGCTTCACCACGACGGCCCGGATCGCCCGCTCCACCGCCGTTTGCCCGGTGTGCTCCATCACGTCCTTGATCAGGATCTGCTCGAGGCCCGACGGATCCACCAGGAAGTACGCCCGCCCTTTCGAGAACGACGCTACCTTCTCCAGGTACGCCCGGTTCACGTCTTGCCCCAGCCCGACCGTCGAGATGGTGACCCGCTTCGATGCCGCTTCGCGCGCCAACGCCAGACTGTCGCCTTCCTCCGAAATCCCGTCCGTGAGCAGCACGATGTGCTTGTACATCGCGTTCACCGGCTGAATTTTGCGATAGGCTTCCGTGAGCGCGGGCGCGATTTGGGTGCCCCCGTCAGGCATGATGCCGGCCACCAGGCGTTTGATCAATGTGCGGTCTTCGGCTCTCCGGATCGGGACCGCCCACTGGAATGAGTTGTCGAAAATCAGGACCCCCACCAGGTCGTGCGGCCGCAAGTTGTCAATCGCGCCGATCGCCGACAGCCGCGCCAGCTCCATCTTGCGGCCCTCCATCGAGGACGATTTGTCGACGATCAGCACCACGCAGATGCCTTCGGGCGTCCGCGGCGGCGCTACTTTCGCCGGCAGCGCCCGATCGAGCGCGTCTTCCGTCTTCTTGTTCTCGGGATAGAGATTGCGCTCGCCGGCGATCACCAGCAGGCCGCCGCCTTGCTGCACGTACTCTTCGTAAGCTCGCTTCCGCGCCACCGGGATCGACTCCAGGTCGATGTTGTTCAACACCACGATCTGAAAATCGTTCAGGTTGGCGCCCAAAGTATCCACGCTGCGCTGTACATCGAATTGCGCGGCCTGCAAGGTCTCGAACAGGTGCTTCTCGGTGCCCTCGGGATCGAGCGACAGGAAGAGCACCCGCGGCCGCCGCAGCGTCATCGCCTGCTGAAACCGGACCGTCCCCAGCTCCGGCGACCGCACCAGCCCCGAGATGTCCGCCGCGCCCGGCAGGTTCAGGCTGGCGTGGACCCGGACCCGGTTCTCCCCCTGCTCGACCGTGATCGGCTGCGAGCCCAGATTTTTTCCCTCCGCGCTCAGTTCCACCACCGCCTGCGCCCGCTTGGGCGAGCTCAGCGTAATGTCGATCGGAAATTTCTCGCCCGTGAAGCCGTTTGCCGGCATGCTGATCGATTCCACCCCCAGGTTCGGTCGCGGCAGGCCCACGAGCGGCGACGTATCGACCGGTACTCCGAGCTGCCGCGCGAACCAGGCCGCGCGCGCGATGCTGCCTCGATTCTCGCGCCCGTCGGAGATCAGCAGCAGGCGCGGCACCATCCCCCCGGGCAGCGCCCCGATCCCTTCGCGGATTGCCGCCTCCAGATCCGTGCCGCGGCCCGCTTCCCCCGAGGTGTGCCGGATCATCCAGCCGCGGCCCCGCTCGCCCTCCGCCGTCTCGCGCGCGGATCGCGCGAACGGAATCACCCGCAGCCAGTGCCGGCCGCGGCTGCGCTCCAGCGCTGTCGCCAGTTTCGAGGCGCGAGCCAGGTCGTCGTCCGTCACGCTCGCGGACGTGTCCACCAGCGCGCCCATCGCGACCTTCGTCTCCGGCACCTCCATCCGCGGCTCCGCCAGCGCCAGGATGAGTGCCAGCGCCATCGCGACTTTCAGCGCCAGCGCTATCCGCCGCGTTGTCCCCGCCCACTCGGTTGCTCCCCAGATCAGCGGCGCAATCGCGAGCAGCAGCATCCAGCCACGAGCGAATGTCATGACGCCTGCCTCATCGCCGCCCGCGCCGCCAGCGGCTGCGGGGCTCGCCTGGTCCGCCGCGCCCGCCCGTACAAGATCCACTCCGCGAGCAGAAAGCCGCCGCCAAGCGCCGCCAGCCACTGCCAGATGTCACGTGCCAGGTATTCCCGCGCCCGCGACGGTAGCCCGCTGCGCGCGTTCGCCGGCGGCTTCCACGCCGTTTCTCCCACCTGCGGCAGCGTCAGCGAATAAACCTGCTCGCGCCGGTTGGTGATCACCCGAACCGTGCCCGGCGTCCCCGCGAAAAATCGCAAAGTCTGACCCTGCACCGTGTACGGCAGCCGCTGTTGGTCATCCGCGATCACCTGCACGCGCTCCGGATCGACCCCGGAATCGAGCGCTACGCTGATCGCCCCCACCGAGCTCGCGTGCAGCTCCCAGTTCCGGAACGCCTCCGGCTCCAGCCAGCGGAGAATATTCGCGAACAGCAGCGGCGTCAGCAGGTCGTAGCGCGTGTCCGCCCTCCCGGGATGAAACCCGAGCAGCACCGCCCGCGGCGTCGCAGGCCGCGCCACGATCACCGGACCCGCCTCCACTTCCGCGATCGCCAGCTCGCCCCGATCGAGCGTCAGAACCCGCGCCGATTCAAGCTGCACCGCCGTCGTCCGCAGGCCCGCGCACAGGTCGTGATCCCGCAGAAAGCGCGTGATCGAAGCTTTCGACACCGTCTGGCGTACCCGCGACGCTGGTTCAATCCAGATGGCGCCGGTTGATGGCGCCTGCGCCGGCCGGAACCGGTCGAGAATCACCACCTTGCCCCTCCCCTGTCCCGTATACGACGCGGGCGCGCGGTAGACCGCCTCCACCAGCGGGTTCGCCGAGAGGATCGGCCGTAACAGGTCGGGGGAGTCGCTGTAGACCTCCACCTGCACCGGCCGCTGCTCCGGGAGCTCAATAACGGCGCGGTTGTCGTCCGCGAGCGCGTCCTGCGTGTGCAGCCGCGCCTCCACCCACCCGGCCGACTGCGTGCGCAACTGGAACGTCGCTTCCTGTTCGGCGCCCGGCAGAAGCTGCACCCGCACGCTCCCCGCCGGCGCGCCCCCGTAGTACACGCTCAGCGGCGCTGTGAACGGCCGCGCCCCGTAATTCCGAACCGAAACGAAAATCTCCCAGACGCCGGGATCTTGCGCCGGCCGGCGCACCCCGATCTTCCGCAGCCCCGCGTTCTCCGCCGCCTGGCCGACTTTCAGAACCCGCAGGTTCGCGGGCGCCGGCGCCGCATCCCGCGAGGCCGGGCCTTCGCGCGCCGGGATGCGGCCCGCTCCGATGAACACGATCTCGCCGCCCGCGCCGTTCAGCCGCTGCACGTTGGCGGCGAACTCGAGCGCCTGCTCGATATCCAGCGCCGCTGCGCCGGCGCGCGACTGCCGGATCGCGGCTTCCACCACGCCGCGGTCCGATTCCAGTTTGGTTGCGGGCGTCGGGATGCCGTCGGCGCGCACCAGCATCACCCGGTCGCTCGCCGCGAGCGTCCGCAGATAGGCCAGCGCCAGCGACTTGGCTTCATCGAGCAGCGTCCCCCGCCCCGACCGCGCCGCCATCCAGGACGACGTATCCAGGATCATTACGTGGTTGCGTCCGCTGCGCTCCGGCGACCCCATCCGCGGCTGCGCGATCGCCAGCAGCAGACAGAGCACCCCCAGGAGTTGCAGTACCAGCGACCAGGGCTGCTGGATGCGCCGCCGCCGTTGCGTCGTCGGCGGGTGTGCCGCCTGCACCCAGAAGCGCAGCGTCGACACCATCGCGCGCCGGCGTGCCCGGTTGAGCAGATAGAGCACGAACACCACCGCGGAGGTCGTGCTCAGCAGCCCCAGGAATTCGAACAGGCTCAGGTTGAGGAAAAACATCGCACCGCCACGGGACTGCGTCCCGCTATTGGACGCCTCCCGAGCGAACTAGCGGCCCGAAAATCGCTTCTTCTAGCGATGCCGTAACCGGCAGCCCGATGTGCCTGCCCCCGGTCCGTTGGCACATGCGCTGCAGCCGCCCCGTGTATTCGTCGAATGCCGCCGTGTAATCCAGCCGCGCCTGCTCGTCCAGGGCAATCTCCATGCGGTCGCCCGTCTCCGCATCGGTCAGCTCGAGTTCGCCTTCCCATCCCGGCTCCCGGTCCTCGGATGCCCACACCTGCACCAGCAGCAGTTCGTGGCCCTGGTCCGCCAGGAATTGCAAGGGCTTTTCCGCGTCGCGATCGTCCAGAAAGTCCGAGAGCACGATCAGCAGCCCGCGCTGCGAGTACCCGCCCGCGAACTGCCGCGCTACCTGCAAAAAATCGGTCCGGCCCGAGGCCTCCAGCTCGGAAAGAAAATTCACCGCCCCCACGAAGCGGTGCCGCCCTCCCCCGCACAGAAACGAGTCGAGCAGGCCGTCCCGGAACGGCTGCAGGCAAATCATGTCCAGACGCACTAGTCCGATGTAACACAGCGCCGCCGCCAGCCGCTGCACGTACTCGAACTTCACGGGTGTGCCCGTTTTCATCGAGCTGCTCGCGTCGATCAGCATCCGGACCGGGATGCGCGGCTCCACCTGGAACATCTTCAGGAACAGCTTCTCCAGCCGCAGGTACGCCCGCCAGTTCACTGCCCGCAGGTCGTCTCCGTGATGGAAGTGCCGGTGGTCGAGAAACTCCTGGCCGGCCCCGGGAAAACGCGAGGCATTATGCCCGCCCACCAGCCCGGGAAACGACCGCTGCCACTGTAGCGTCAGCCGTTCCAGTTTTTCGAGAAAGCTTTGCTCGATCAGCGGTGCCGCCGGCATCTCAGCTCCGCGCGCCGGCCGCCGTTTCCATGACCGCTGCCAGGATCCGGCTCAACAACGAATCCGGCGTCTGGCCGTCGGAGTGTGCGTCAAAATTCAGGATCACCCGATGGCGCAGCACCGCGGCCGCCATCGTGCGGATATCGTCGATGCTCAGGTGGTAGCGCCCGTTCATCAGCGCCCGTACCCGCCCGCACTCCACCAGCGCCTGCGCGCCCCGCGGCGAGCTGCCGTACCGGATATAGCGGTTCGCCAGCTCGTGCGCCCCTTCCGTCCCCGGCTGCGTCGCCATCACCAGGTCCACTGCGAATTCCTGCACGTGCGGCGCCACCATCACCTCGCGGCATACCGATCGAATCCGCAGGATGCCGTCGCGGTCGAGCACCTGCTCGAGCGCCGTCTCCTCCTTCTGAATCGTCCGCTCCACGATCGTGTTCAGCTCCGCCCGCGACGGGTATTTCACCAGAATCTTCATCAGAAACCGGTCGAGCTGCGCTTCCGGCAGAGGATAAGTGCCCTCCATCTCGATCGGGTTCTGCGTGGCCATCACCAGAAATGGCGCCTCCAGCTCGTGCGTCGTCGTGCCGCTCGTCACCGTCCGCTCCTGCATGGCCTCGAGCAGCGCCGACTGCGTCTTCGGCGTCGCCCGGTTGATTTCATCCGCCAGCACCAGGTGCGAGAAGATCGGCCCGGGCTGGAACCGCAGCGACTTGGCGCCACGTTCGTCCGTCTCGATCATCATGCTGCCCACAATATCGCCGGGCATCAGGTCCGGAGTGAACTGGATGCGCGAATACCGCAGGTGCAGCACCCGCCCCAGCGTGCGCAGCAGCGTCGTTTTCCCGAGCCCCGGCACGCCTTCGAGCAGCACGTGCCCTCCCGCAAGCATGCACGTCAGGACGCCGTCCACTACGTCCTGCTGGCCCACAATGATTTTCGCTACTTCCTGGCGGACTCGGTCGACACGCGCATAAGCGAGCTGCAACTCCGCATCGGTAGGCACGGTCCCATTTTAGCGCTGCTGCGGCCCGCGGCCCGGCAAGTTGAACTGCCAAGGCCGACATTACAATCAACTTGTAAGATTTGTTACGTTCTTATTTGCCCGAGCGGGCGCCCGGGCGGTCTGAATTGTGCCGCGAATCTACACGCGCGGCGAAAGAGCCAGCCGCTCGCCCATCGAATTGGCCAGGTGATTGAGGATCGAGGTCATCTCCAGCAGCGCCGCCCGCGCCAGCGGCTCGGAGAACTTGCGCGCCAGCGCGTACCACGCGCGCATGAGATAGAAATCGATGATCAGCATACGCTCGTCAAGCGGCTTCCCCGCCACTTTGTAATTCGCCGCGTGCCGCAGCAGATAGATCAGCAGCCGGTAATCGCGGTCGAGCGAGTCGCGAAGCTGGTCCAGCGTATTGCCACCGTTCATCAGCCGGTTGCGGGC
This sequence comes from Acidobacteriota bacterium, assembly GCA_016178155.1. Classification (GTDB taxonomy): domain Bacteria; phylum Acidobacteriota; class Terriglobia; order Bryobacterales; family Bryobacteraceae; genus JACOTZ01. The sequence continues at coordinate 15,115 of JACOTZ010000012.1, read as the reverse complement.
TTCGAGAAAGCTGAGCTGGTTCGCCGAGGCCACATGCGCCGCGTAATCCCGCGAGCCGCGGCCGCTCAGGATCAGAAGACACGAATAGCGAAACCAGTAGAGAAACAGCGCAACCGATACGACGATGATGAATACGCTCGTGATCAAGCCGACCACACCATCTCCGCGCCGCAGACATTACACCGGCGGCACACAGAAACACCCTCTCCTCAAGAACGGTCTTCTACCGCAGATTAGCACCGCGCCTGCCGTAACACAAGCGATTTAAAGTATTAGGTCGCTTTGTTCGTTGGGCTAAGGGGTTCGCCTCAGCGGGGCGCGACCTCCACCGGCTTCACCCCACCTCCACTGGTCCGCCCGCCGTCCGGGCGCCCCCTTTTGGTGTCGATCCGTAGTATCGTCGTCCGGAAGAGGCTTCGTTACCGCAGGAGGAGCAAAATGAACATTCATAAAATCACCGGCGGCGGAGGCATGCAGCTCCACGCCGTCGAGACGGGAAACTCGAGCGGCCGCCCATTCCTCTTCATCCACGGCTTTTCGCAGTGCTGTGTCGCCTGGCGCCGGCAGATGAGCTCGGACTTGGCCGATGATTACCGGCTCGTCGCGATCGACCTCCGGGGTCACGGTCTTTCAGATAAGCCTCGCGAGGGCTATGACGACTCCAGGTTGTGGGCGGATGATCTCAATGCGGCCATAAAGACTCTGAGACTGGATCATCCGGTCCTCTGTGGCTGGTCATACGGACCACTCGTAATCCTCGACTATATCCGGCATTACGGCGACGATGACATCGGCGGTCTCCATTTTGTCGGCGGCGTTACGAAGCTTGGCAGTGACGAGGCGCTGTCCGTTCTCACCCCTGAGTTTCTCAGTCTTGTACCCGGCTTCTTTGCCACGGCCGTGGAAGAGAGCGTCCGCAGTCTCAAATCGCTGATACGCCTGTGCTTCACGCGGGAGCCCTCGGCCGAGGACCTGTACCTGATGCTGGGCTACAACTTGTCCGTTCCGCCGTATGTCCGTCAGGCGCTGTTCTCTCGCTCGTTCGACAATGACGATCTTCTGCCGAAGATCCGCAAGCCTGTACTGATCACGCATGGCGCTCAGGATGCGATTGTCAAGCCCGCCGCCGTCGATCAACACATGGCCGGCTTGGCTCACGCTCAGATTCACATAATGGTGAACGTGGGACACGCACCTTTCTGGGATGATGCGATAACCTTCAACCAGCGCCTGCGGGCATTTTCCGAATGTCTGTAGAATCGCCTTTTCGGTCGAGTCCGGCAAGCAGGGCAATGCGTGATCCAAACTTCTGAGACGGAGTACTCAGCCGCTTGGAATGCGTCCGCGGATACAATAGAGTGATCTCGATCACGGGCGCCGAGGGAGCATTGCGCATGACCATTGCCGCCACCGCCATACACCGGGCGAAACTCGCAGGCCCCGGTGTGTGGCGCGGAGACAGTTTTCACAGCTCTAACGACTGGACGTACAGGTTACGGCCGCGGACGATCGAGGAGGCGGACCGGGCCATGCGCACGCTCCGGGCGCGCGGGCTCGACACCTCCCGGATGACAGCCGCGGATTTTCCATTGCCTTCTTTCGAGCGCGATGCGCAGGCGCTCCGGCGCGAGCTGCGCGACGGCCGAGGCTTCGTCGTGCTCAAGGGCCTGCCGATCGAGCGCTACAGCAGCGAAGAAGCCACGCTCATCTACTGGGGAATCAGCCGCCGCCTGGGCACGCCGGTGATCCAGAACGTGCGCGGCGACACGTTGTACTCGGTGCGCGATGAGGGCGTGAACCTCGAAAAAGAATACGGCAATATCGGCGCGCGCACCTCGAAGACCTCGCTCGGTCTGAATTTTCACACCGATTCCGCCCCCATGATGGCGGGCCAGATGCCGGACCTGGTGGCGCTGCTCGCGCTACAGGTCGCGAAATCGGGCGGCGCTTCCGCCATCGTGAGCGCCCGCACCGTGCACAACATCCTGCTTGAGGAACGGCCCCATCATCTGGAGCGGCTCTATCAGCCGTTTCACTTCGACCGCCGCGCCGAGCTGCCCGCGGGCGAGTCGCCTACCTTGTATGCGCCGGTCTTCCGCGCCGACGGCGGCGTCGAGGGCCGCTACCTGCGGATGTACATTCCGAAGGGGCACGAGCTGGCCGGCGAGCCCCTGCGCGAAGCCGATATCGCGGCGCTCGACTCGCTCGACGCCGTCATGGCGCGGCCCGAGCTGGTGGTCAAGTTCGACATGGAGCGCGGCGACATGCAGTACGTGAACAACCGCTTCATTCTGCACGCGCGTACCGCTTTCGAAGACTGGCCGGAACCCGAGCGCAAACGGCACCTGGTGCGTCTGTGGCTGGTGCTTTGAGCGCCCGCCTTGTCCTGGCCGCTTGCGCGCTGGCGGCGCTGTCGGCCTGGGCCGCCGACGTCCTCGCCGACAAAGACGCCGCCGCAAAACGCAAGCAGCGATACCTCGAGCTCACCGAAGGCTGGGCCCGCGAGATGGAGCTCACGCGCGCCGAACAGCAGGTCACAGATACCGGCAGGCAACTGGAGCCGGAGCTGATGAACGACCTCGAGGATCGCCTGGCCTCGCGCGTGATGACGTCGGGAGAGCCTTCGTTCGAGGCGTTCGCGGCGACCTATCCCGGCAAGGTGCTCGATCGGACCGTCCTCGGAACCTACTCCGATCCCAGGCAGCCGAACCCCTACAGCGACGAATTCGTGATCTGGTTCAACGGGGCGATCTCAGCCAACCTGCAGCTCGCCGACCTGGGCGAGGCGCGGCAGGGCGCTGCCTGTAATACCAACGTCGTCTTCCGCATCGGCCCGCATGCCGAAATGTACGGCAAAGCGGGTGGGCAGTTCTCGCGCATCGGTTACGAGGACGGTTACCTTCCCATCGTGGTCTCCACTTACGAATCGGAAGGCGTGCGCTACCGGCAGACCGCGTTCGCGCATCAGCCGTCCCGGGAAACCCGAGGTTGGGACGTCGCGTTCGTCCGGTTCGAGCTGAGCAACCCGGGCCGGGCGCCGCGCACCGCCATGCTGCACACCGAGGTCGTCCTGATCGACGGCGGGACCGTGAAGGCCGCGGAAGACCGGATTCTGGATGCGGCGGGCGCGGCGTTGCTGACTTACAGCACTGAGGGCGCGCAGTTCGACGCCGCGAAGCGGCGCCTCGTCCACCGGTTCGAACTCCAGCCCGGCCAGACTGCCGCGGTCTATCTCAAGATTCCGTACCTGCCGGACAAGGCGGGCCTGATCCGTGCCGCCGGCCGCGCTTCCTTCGATGCCGCGCACGGCGCGGAGCGGACTTTCTGGACCAAGCTGATCGGCTCGGGAACCCAGATCGAGATTGGTGAAGAGCGCGTGAATAATGTCTGGCGGGCATTGCTCGCGCAAAACTACATTCTGGCGGACGGTCCGCGGTTCACCTACGGCTCGGGACTGCGCTACAACGACTCCTATTACCCGTTCGAGAACGGTTTTGGGGCGCACACCTTTGCCATGTACGGCCATGAGGACTACGCAAACGCACTGCTGCCTCACGCCCTGCCTCCGAGCGTTGAAGCCGCGCGGGCCGGCCGCAAATACCAGAACCGCAGGGCGATCCCGTTTCACCATCTGCTCGAGAATTACCGCCTCACCGGCAAGCTCGACACCTTCCACCGCTATAAAGACGAGCTGTATCGCGTGGCGGAGGAGATCGTGAGCGATCGCCGCACCACGATGAAGCTCGTCGACGGCAAGCGTCCGCTCCACTGGGGCCTGCTGCCGCCGGACAAGCCCGCCGTCGACCTGCGCGCCAGCACGCGAACCGTGTACGTGCTCGGGCACAACATTACGAATTGCCAGGGACTGCGCGATTTCGGCGAGTTGCTGGTGCGCGGCGGCATCGATCCCCAGCGCGGCCAGCGCTACCTCAGCGAGGCGCGCGAGTTCCGCAAAGACATTCTCATGGCCATGGAGCGCGCGGCAGTCCGCCTGCCTGACCGGCCGCCGTTTGTCGATCTGCAAACTTTGTATTTCCGCGAGACTCCCGATTACGGCCCCCAGCCGTATGACCACCTGGCCTCCGGCCGGCTCCAGGGAACGTATTTTCACTACTGGGTCGAGATGGAGTTCATGTACAACTTCTTCAACCCCGATGACGCGCCCGGCCGCTGGCTCGCCGATTATGTGCAGCAGCGGGGAGGGTTTGTGCTCGGCTGTACCCGTGCCCGGCAGCGGCCCGACAGCCCGTACGCATGGATCAACAATGTCTACAATGCCGGCTATTATCTCTATCGGCTGCGCGCGAACGACATCGCCCGCTTCCTGGTAGGTTTGTACTCGCGCCTGGCTTTCGGTATGTCGCGGCACGTCTACGTGGCCTCCGAGGGCTCGCCCTTCCTCGGCTACAACACGCGTAACGGCGGCTTCGTCAGCGCCGACTACTCCTTTCCAAACTCGGCGGCCAACGCCGAGACGCTCTGGATGCTGCGCTCGGCGCTGATCCTCGAGGAACTGCGCGACAACGTCGAGACCGGCGTGATTCACATCATGCCGGGCGCCCCCAGAGCGTGGCTGGCGCCCGGCCGGCAGATCCGCGTCACGAATGCGGGCACCTATTTCGGCCGCATGTCCTTCACCATCCGTTCGGAGCAGAAGCGGATCGCCGCTCAAATCCAGGCGCCCCAGCGCGCGCCCTTCCGGGAAATGATCGTCTCGTTTCGCAGCCCCGCCGCGGGCCTGATCCGCGGCGTGCGCGTCAACGGGCGGCCGCACACCGTATATGACTCGTTCGGGCGAGTGCGCCTGCCCTACGGGCCAAAGGTCTACGACATCGAGGTGAGCTACTAGTGTGGTGGCCCGCTCCCCGCCCGTCGCGGCTCAAAACGAAACCTTCCGAGCCGTGCGCGCCGGCAGCAGGGTACCGGCGTATACTTGACGATCGCTCCCCTGAAGACGCGGCTGAACTCATTGATTCCACTACCGAGCCCCGCCGCGTCTTCATTGCCTTTGGTGGCCCGCAGCGGGCCATGCGGCACTCCCTCACCGTCGCGGCTCAGAATGAGGCCTTCCGAGCCGCGCGCGTCAGCAAGCGGCATGCAGACCGTCTGTGCCCTCACGGTCGCGGCTCAGAACGAAACGTTCCCGAGCCGCGCGCGGCAGCAACCGGCATGCAGACCGTCTCTGCCGCCTTATGCTTGACGACCGCTCCCTCAGAAGGTGTGAAAAAATTGATTTCGGGCCTCTTTTCCACAGACTAACCGAATGCAAACATTGGAGGCCGGAAATGGTTTTTTCGAATATTTCACACTTTCTCACGGTCGCGGCTCAGAATAAACCCTTCCGAGCCGTGCGCGTCAGCGCGCGGCATGGCGGACGACAGGGGACGGCCGTGAGGGCGCAGCCTCCGTCCGCCGTTCTCGCGTCGCGCGCCGCGGCCCATGCGGGTCGAAACACGCACGACCGGTACTCGAGCGATGGACGTCCGCATTGATCTCAACGCGCTCGATCTCGCGATTTTTGCCGCGTACCTCGCGCTGACGGTCCTGCTGGGATTCCTGGTCGGCGGCGAGGCCAGGAAGAGCGCGGCCCACTATTTCATGGGCGACCGCCGGCTGCCCTGGTACGTGGTCGCGACCTCCATGGTGTCCACGGTCGTCAGCACCGAGTACTTCATCGCCCAGGTCGGCGGCGGCTATTCGCAGGGCCTGGTGATCGCCGCATTCAGTTGGAACGCGTGGATCGTCTACACGCTCCTCATCTGGATCTTCCTGCCCTACTACATGCGCACCGGCCTGTACACCATGCCCGAGTTCCTCGAGCGCCGCTACAACACCGCGTCACGCTACATCTTCTCGGCGTTCCTCTGCGCCGGCTACACGGCTTCGATCATCGCCGGAGCGCTGTTTGCGGGCGGCGTCGCGCTCGAGAACATGTTCGGCATGGACATCCGGCTCAGCATCCTGCTGCTGGGCGCGCTCACCGGCGCCTACACGATTTACGGCGGGTTGAAATCGGCGGCCTGGACCGACTTCATGCAGATGGCCGTGATCCTGTTGGGCGGGCTGCTGGTCCCGGTGCTCGGCCTGATGAAAGTGGGCGGCCTGGTCGCCCTGATTGCCGAGTACCCGCAGAAATTCCAGGTATTCCATCCGCCGGCCCATCCCCTTTTCCCCTGGACGGGCGTGTTCACCAGCTTTCTGAGCGTGGGCATCTGGTATAACTGCACGAGCCAGCACATCGTGCAGCGCTGCCTGAGCGCGCGCGACGAGTGGCACGCGCGCATGGGCGTGGTCTCGGCGGGGTTTCTGCACCTGATCGCGCCGCTGCTGTTCGTCGTGCCGGGCATCATCGCCTTCGACCTGTTCCCGCATCTCGCGCGGCCCGACCACGCCTACCTCATGCTGGTGAAGTCGCTCGTACCTACCGGCTTGCGAGGCCTGATTCTGGCGGCGATGACAGCGGCGCTGATGTCGACACTGTCGGCGGTGGTGAACTCCACCTCCACGCTGCTGACCCTCGACCTGTATAAGAAACTGCGCAAGCCCGAGCCGACAGACCGGCAGCAGGTGCGCTTCGGCCGTTGGAGCGGAACCGTCATTCTGGCGGCGGGGATGGCGATTGCGGCCTATTACGCCTCGCTCCAGGAATCGTTCCTGTTCGTCCTCATTCAGGACGTGTTTGCCTATATCGCGCCTCCTTTCGCGGTGGTCTTCAGCGCGGGCATTTTGTGGCGGCGCGCGAACGGCGCGGGCGCGCTCGCCACCATCGTCCTTGGCTTTCCGTTCATCTGCCTGCTGCAGTTCGTGCTGTTCCCGCGCCTGGAGTGGCTGCGGCCGTACGGCAACTATCTGCACCGGGCGGTGATATCGTGGGCTTTTTGCATGGTCGTCATGATCGCTGCCTCGCTGGCGACCAAAGCGCCGCCGCTGGAGCGCACGCAAGGGATTATCTGGAACCTGCGGTATGCGCGGTTGCCGAAGCACTTACAGGCCGTCTATGGCGGCTGGAAGGATTTCCGGCTGTGGTGGGTGGTTTTCGTGAGTATGGCGCTCGCGATCTATGGGTTCTTTCTATGGTTCCGGCTGCAGCATTGAGGGTGAGGTCCTATGACTGAGGGGAAAGAGATCGTTTGCGCGCGCGGAGCGGTCGCAGTGGGACCGCCCGAAGCGGCGCGCGCCGGTGCGGGCATGTTCGCGCAGGGCGGCAATGCCATGGATGCCGCCGCCGCGGCCTGCCTCGTGTGCACTGTGCTCGAGCCGCAGATGTGCGACATCGGCGGCTACGTCGCCAGCGGCGTGGTGTTGGATGCAGGCGGGCGGGTCTGGGCAATCGATTCGAGCTCGCGCGCGCCCGCGGCGGCGCAGGAGCGCATGTTCCGCGTCGGTCCCCGCGTGCCGGGTAAACCCGGCATCAATGAAAGCGAGTACGACTGCACCGTCGAGGGCGACGCCAACGTGTACGGACCCCTTTCGATCGGACCCCCGGGGTTCCTCGCCGGCGTCGGAACCCTCTGGGAGCGCTGGGGCAAGCTGAAGTGGAGCGACATCGTTGCGCCCGCGATCGAGACGGCCGGCCGCGCCTTCTCCTATGGCGCCCTGGTGCCCGCCATCGAGCTGCGGGCGCCGCAGATCCGGATGTTCGAGGAATCGGCGTCCCAACTGCTGCCCGGGGGCCGCGTGCCCGCTCCCGAGGACCGTTGGCGCCGCGACGATCTCGTTAAGACGCTGCAGCGGATCTCGCACGCGGGCTGGCGCGACTTCTACGAGGGCGAGATCGGGCGGGCCATTGCCGATTACATCCGCAAAATGGGCGGCGTGCTCTCCCGCCAGGACATGGCCGATTACCTTCCGCGGGTCACTGCGCCGTATGAGACTACCTATCGCGAAGCGCGCGTGTACAGCGCTGTGCTGCCGAACGGCGGCGCGAGCACGCTGGAAGCGCTGAATATGCTGGACGAGCTGCCGCCTGCGCCGGAGCGGTCGGTCGAGCGCTGGCACCGGATGGCCGAGGTGCTCAAGCTCGTCTGGCGCGATCGGCTCCGCTACTTCGGCGATCCCGATTACGGCGGCGCCGAGCCCGGGAAGTTCCTGAGCAAAACCTACGCCGAGGGCCGCGTCGAGCACCTGCGGCGCTTCCCGCGCTCCGTCGACCGGCTCGTGCCGGACAGTCCGCCGCAGCCTTCCCCGGGCACCATTCACCTGTCCTCGGCCGATGCCGAGGGCAATGTCGTGGCAATCACCATTTCCGAGGGCGGCTGGTTCGGCTCGGGCGTGACCGTGCCGGGCACGGGCGTCATACTCGGGCACGGAGTGTGCCGGCTCGATCCCAGACCCGGGCGCCCGAATTCGATCGCGCCGCGCAAGCGTCCGCTGAACAATATCTGCCCCACCCTCGTGCGGCTGCGCGACCGCGACGTGGCGCTGGGCACGCGCGGGGGCAGGCGAATCGTCAGCGTCAGCGTGCAGCTCGTCGAGAATGTCGTCGACTACGGTCTCGCGCCGCTCGCCGCCGCGAACTCGCCGCGCCTGCACATAGAAACGGCGGAGCCGCTGGAGTGCCTCGCGAGTGCACCGGCGAAGGAGCTGGAGGCAATGGGCCACGGCGTGCACGTCGTGGCAAGCGTCGCGACCGATGCGCATTTCGCCGAGTTCTTCCGGCAGGATCGCAAGGTGCGGGCGGGCGGGACCGCCTGGGCGGCGGGACTGTAGCGTGCTGCTCGCGCGCATGACCTGGCCGGAAGTGAAGGCGCTCGACTTCACGCGCCTGGTGGTGCTCGCGCCGCTCGGCGCCTTCGAACAGCATGGGCCGCACCTGCCGTTCACTACCGACACGGATATCGTGACGGCGCTCGCGCTCGCGCTCGCGCTCGAGGGCAAGCTCAGCGACCGCGTCCTGTGCCTGCCCGCGCTCTGGACGGGACACTCAACCCACCACCTCGCCTTCCCCGGCACCCTCAGCATCGGCCAGGGCCACTACGTCGACCTCATTCGCGAGTTGGTCCGGTCCTGTGTGAACATGGGCGCGCGGCGCGTGTTTCTGCTGAACGGCCATGGCGGCAACGATGTGCCGGTGCGGGCGGCGATGCGCGAGGTGAAGAGCGAATCCCCGGATTTGCAGGTCGTGTTCGCTTCCTACTGGATGCTGGCGGCGCAGAGCATCCGGGAGATTCGCGAATCCGGGCTGGGCGGCGTGAGCCACGCCTGCGAGATGGAGACGTCGCTCATGCTCCACCTCCATCCCGAGCGCGTGCGCCTCGAGCTCGCCCGCCGCGACGGCCCGTCGCATCCCTCGCCCTATCGCAAGGCCGACATGCAGCTCGCCAAACCGGTGTACTACGTCAGCGAGTTCGACGAGCTGTCGGCCAGCGGCGTCATCGGCCATCCCGACCTGGCCACGGCCGAGAAGGGCGCGCGTTTCTACGAGGCGATCGTCACCGACCTGGCGAAGTTCCTCGAGGACTTTCTGACCTGGTGAGCGCGCATTTTCGGCCGCGGCTCACGCCGTGAGATCGGGGCCACCGGTGGCGGCGCCGGCGTGTCATAATCGAACGCATTACACCGACACGGGAGTTCCTAATGAGGCTGCTGTACGCATTCGCTCTGCTGGTTGCGGGCGCCGGAATCCTGTTCGCACAGGCCGGCACCGACGGGTCCATCCTCGGCATCGTGCGGGACACGACCGGCGCCGCCATTCCCGGCGCGCAGGTGCTCGTCACCAATCTCGACACCGGTGTTTCGCGCAGCGCGGCCACGGGGGCGAACGGTTCGTTTGAAGTGCCGGCGCTGCCGCGCGGCTACTACTCGATCCGCGTTTCCGCTCCGCAGTTCGCTCCCTGGGAGCTGCTGCGTGTCGAGCTCACGGTCGGCGAGCTGAAACGCGTCTCCCCCGTGCTCAAGGTGGGCGAGGTGAAAGAGACCGTCACGGTCGAAGCCGCCGTCGAGCTGATGCAGACCGAGAAAGCGTCCCTCGAAACCGTCATCGAGGAAAAGCAGATCCGCGACCTGCCGCTGAATAATCGAAACCCCATCCAGATGGTGAACCTGGTGCCCGGGATGCGCTTCCAGGGCGTCGCAGGTCTCAGCCGCGAGTACACCGTCCAGGGCAACGGCATCCGCAACGATCAGACGAGCTTCACCATCGACGGCCTCGATTCGAACGACCCCAGCAACGAGAAGGGAATCGCGATTCCGAACCTCGACACCATCGCGCAGTTCAGCGTTCAGACCTCGAACTTCGGCGCCGAGCAGGGCCGCAACCCCATGCAGGTGATGATGGTCACCAAGTCGGGCACCAATGAATTCCATGGCACGCTCTGGGAGTTCCACCGCAACGCGGCGCTGGACGCGCGTAACACCTTCGCGCAGGACAAGCCCAAGCTGATCCGCAATCAGTTCGGATTCACGCTCGGCGCACCGGTGATCCGCAACCGCACCTTCTTTTTCGGCAGCTACGAGGGAACGCGCATTCGCGAGGAGCGCATTTACAATTCGCCGACGGTTGCGCCGGAGATGCTCGAGGGCGACTTCTCTTCTCTTCCGCGTGCCATCACTGACCCGCTGACCGGACAACCGTTTGCGAACAACAGGATTCCTCGCGATCGCATCTCGGCTGCCTCTCGCTTCTTCTTCCCGCAACTGGTGCTGCCGAACTCGCCCGGCAACCGCTTCCGGGCGGTGGCTCCGTCCAGGCAAGGGCTCGACGATTCGGTGCTCCGCATCGATCATCACTTCAGCGAAGCGCACCGGTCCTATATACGCTGGATCCGCGTGTCAAACGACATGGAGACCCCGCAGTACCGGCCGGATGTGCTGCGCTTCCAGGACCTCACGCAGCATAACGTCGGATTCAACCACAACTGGATGATGTCGCCGGCGACCCTGTTCACGCTGGCCCTCGGCTACCTGCAATCGCAGACGAACGTGAACTCGCCGGCCGTCGGCAAGGAGAATCTCGTGGAACAGGCCGGCATCCAGGGCTTCGCCACGGCGGGTCGCGAGGAGGCCATCGGTTTTCCGAACGTGGCCATCACCGGCTATACGGGGTTCTCGCTGCCGAGCCAGGTGCCGGGCTGGTTCAAGCGCGAGGACCTGCATGGCAAGACCGGCATGAACCTCATCCGGCAGAAGCACTCCATCGGCTTCGGCTATGAATACAACGACCGGCGAAGCTGGGCGTCGCACGCTTCGGCGTCGCCGCGCGGGACTTTCCGGTTCAACAGCCAGTACACGGGCGACGGGTTCGCCGACTATCTGCTTGGGCTGTTGCAATCGGATGAGCGCAATTTCCCCATCAAGGCATTTGGTCTCGGACACTCGCCGTACTCGGCCTTCCATGTTCAGGACTACTGGAGAGTGCATCCGCAGGTGACGCTCACGCTCGGCGTGCGCTATGACCGCTGGCACGAAAAGACGCTCGTGCGCAACAACGGTGCGACGTATGATCCGGAGCGCAGGAAAGTGGTCGCGGACGTGGACGGGAACGGCCGCGTCGACCTGAGCGCGCAGCCCGGCGCGCCCTTTCTGGCGGAGTCGACACGCGATCTCTGGATCCCGGCATCGGAGGCCGGCATCCCGCGCGGGCTGTTCGAGGCCACCGGCTACTGGTCGCCGCGTCTGGGTGCGACTTGGCGCCCGTTCGCCAAGCGCGATGTCGTTTTCCGCGCCGGCTACGGAATCTTCACCAGCAGCTACAACGGCAATATCAGTGCATCGCAGATCATTGGCCCGCCGTACTGGACGTTCGAGCGGCAGACGTTCGCGCGCCCTTCGCGGCAGCGCTGGGAGACGGCTTTCCCCGCGGACCCGCGCGCGTTCATCAACCCTTCCGTCGCGGCCGCGCATTACAGCGTCGATCCCATGAAGATTCACGAATTTAACGCATCGCTGCAGATGCCGCTGCCGCGCGTCGATTCGGCGATCACACTTTCCTACGTCGGCAGCCGCGGGCGCGACCTGATCACGCGGCAGGATTACAACGAGGTCCCGGCCGGCCGCTATACCAATCTCCAGGCCGCGAAACCGTTCCCCCGGCTGGGCACGGTCCGGCTGTATGAGAACATCGGCCGGAGCTGGTACAACGCACTCCACGTCAAGATGGAGCGCCGTTTCATTAAGGGTTTCCAGTATACGTTCGCCTATGCCTTCGCGCGGAACATCGATGAGTTCGGAGCCAGCGTGGCGGACAGCCCGGTTCCCTTCGCCCCCGAGGGCTACAATCGCGGGCGCTCCGAGCTGGAGAACCGGCACGTGCTCACCGCCAGCGCCATCTGGGAGATGCCGTTCGGGCGCGGACGAGCGTTCCTGAGCGGCGCTCCCGTGCTGGTGAACGCGATTCTGGGGGGCTGGCAGCTCAGCGGCATCTACAGCTTCACCTCGGGCGATCCGCTGACGTTCACGGTGCCGGGCGCTACGCTCGGCAACGGCTTTAGCACCCGGCCGCACGTTATCGGCGATCCGCGACTGGACAATCCCACCCGCGAGCTGTGGTTCAATCCGGCCGCGTTCGCCGCCCCGGAGCGGTACCAGTTCGGCAACTCCGGCATCGGCCTGCTGGAAGGTCCCGGCAGCCACATCCTGAACACCGCGCTGATGAAGAATTTCTACATCGGCGAGAGCAGATACTTCCAGCTCCGCTGGGAGCTGTTCAACGCGCCGAACGTCGTGAATCTCAATAACCCGAACACGACGCTCAATCAGCAGACCACGGGCAAGATACTGGGCGCCGGCGACGCGAGAGAGATGCAGTTGGGCCTGAAACTGGTTTTCTAGGCGCGCATACGCCTTGCTCACGCGCGCGACTCGGAAGTTTTCATTCCGAGGGAGCAGTCGTCGAACCGGGCCGCGACCGAGGGAGCAGTCGTCGAACCGGGCCGCGACCCGTGAGGGAGTCGAACCGGGCCGCGACCGTGAGGGAGCGGTCATCATTTATCGGGAGGTGTATCGCGGCCCCCGCGGCGCGAAGGCCAACCGGGCGGACAACCCGCGGCGGGCGTGTTGAGAAAAGTCAGTCCGGCTGCGACCCCGTGCGTACGTTCAGGTTGAGGCGTAGTCGTGGCGCTCGGGGGGCGGCAGCCGGTACCGCGGTTCCGATGAAAATCGTCGAGATCGAAACCATTCCTATCCGCGTACCCATTCGGCCGCAACTGGCAATCCGGGCGGCCCGTGGGTCGCACGTGGTTTCTCCCTTCCTGCTGGTGAGGATCCACACCGGCGCCGGAATTACCGGTCTTGGCGAGGTGTCCTGCACGCCCCGCTGGAGCGGCGAGGACCAGTTCACCGCCGGGCACTTCATCCGCGAGTACCTGGCGCCACTGTGGATCGGCGAGGACGCGCGCGATATCGAGCGGCTCACGAGCAAGCTGCGGCTGGGAGTCGCGGGCAATTCATTCACCAAGGCCGCGCTCGAGATGGCGCTCTGGGACATCGCCGGCAAGGCGGAGGGCGTGCCTGTCTACCGCCTGCTCGGAGGCGCGGTGCGCGAGGCGGTGCCACTCAAGTGGTCGATCTCCGGCGTCGAGCCCGAGCGCGCTCGCGGCATTGCATCCTGGGCTCTCGAGCAGGGCTTCACGGCCATGAAGGTGAAAGTCGGCATCGACCCCGTGCAGGACCTCGCGCGCGTGCGGGCCGTGCGCCAGGCGATCGGACCGGGCCTGAAGCTCGGAGTGGACGCGAATGGCGCCTGGGACGTTGATCAGGCAAGCTGCATGATCGAGCGGCTCTCCGAATTCGACATCGCCTTCGCCGAACAGCCGGTCGGGCCCGAGGACGTCGAGTGGATGGCCGAGGTCCGGCGGCGCGTGCGCGTCCCGATCGTCGCCGACGAGAGCGTGTACACCGAGCATGACGCACGGGCGCTGGCACGGGCGGGCGCCGCTGATGTTTTGTCGGTTTACATCGGAAAGAGCGGCGGCATCGGACCCGCGCGACGCATCACAGCCTCCGGGCTGCCGTGCACCATCGGCAGCAACCTCGAGCTTGGGATCGCGAGCGCCGCGATGATTCATCTCGCTGTCGCAACGCCGGCCGTGCAGGCTGAAACCTGGCCGTGCGACATCATCGGACCGCTGTTCTATGAGGACGAGATCCTGACCGAGCCGCTCGAGATCGCCGGCGGACTGGCCCGCGCGCCGCAACGCCCCGGCCTCGGCGTCGAGCTGGACGCCGAGAAGGTCGCGCGATACCGCGTCTAGCGTGCCCCTCGCGCATACGGCAAACCCGACGCTCCCGTTTCCCCCTGCCATCACCCGACACCGCACTTTGCGTCAGGCGCCCTCGATGCGCAGCTTCTGCGGCCCTTGCCAGCGCGCACGGCGGCAGGCTTGCGCGAAATCCGTCCAGTCGTACTTCCAGTCGCCGGCGATGCGCGCGAACAGGCTGGCGTACGCGGATACGCCCTCGTGACCACGCAGCATGACGCCTCGCCCGTACGCCAGGCAGATCTCGCCTGTCGGGCCGCGGCGGCCCACGCCGCCCGCACCCGGATCGTAGAAGTAGAGGAGCTCACCCGGCAGTGCCAGGTGGATCAGATTCTCCAGCGGCGCGGGCTGGGGGTCGTCGGTGACGACGAACACCTCGGCGCCCGAATACATACCGTGGACGGCATCGCGCTCGAGCGGCAGCATGCTCCAGATGTACTCGCAGGTCCCCGGCGCCTCATCATCGAGCAACTCCGCCACCGCCGATTCGCCGCTCGCGAAGCTAAGTCGAATATGGCGTCGTGTCAATGTGCCGTCCATCCTCCGTCCACCGGGATCACCGCGCCCGTGATGTATGAGGCCTCATCCGACGCGAGAAAGACCGCCGCGGCCGCAACCTCGCGCGGCTCGCCGATGCGCCCGAGGAAGGTCTTCTCCACCTGCCTGCGCTGCAGCTCCGAGCCGGGCTCGGGCGAAATGCGCGTGCGGATCGCTCCCGGACAAAGCGCGTTCACCCGGATATTGTAGCGGCCGTAGTCATAGGCCGCGCTGCGCGTTAAGCCGACTAGCCCGTGCTTGGCGGTCGTGTATGCCACCGAGTTGCGCCCGCCTACGATACCTTGCACGGAGGCGATGTTAATGATCGACCCACCGTTCTGCCGCATCATGTAGCGCAGCGCTTCGCGAGTCAGGTAGTGCGC
>JACOTZ010000039.1 GCA_016178155.1 Acidobacteriota bacterium | reverse complement strand
GCAGTTGCTCGGCTGCTCGGGCACGGGGACCGTGCCGCGATGCTCGCCGGACGCGCTGAAGACCCGGATGCCGCCTTCGGAGGCGACCCACACGTTCCCACGCTCATCGGTCTTCAAACCGTCGCCGCGGCACTGCGCGAATACCCGGCTGTTTCGGAGAGCCCCGTCGGGCGTGACATCGTAAGCGCGCAAGATGCGCTGTTTCGAATCCGCCAGGTAGAGCCTCTGCTGGTTGGGCGCAAGGGCGACGCCGTTGGGAGCGGCGCAATCGTCCGCCGCCAGCCGCACCTGTCCTTGCGTGATCTGGTAGACGCGTGACTTCGGCAAGTCGCTAAAGTAAATGCTGCCGTCGATCGCATACACCAGATCGTTCGGGCGCTCCAGGCCCGCTGATGCCAGCACGGTGATGCTGCCGTCCTTCTCGGTGCGCGTCACTCTGCCGGTCTCGCACGCCAGCAGGCGCCCCTGATGGTCGAAGGTGAGGCCGTTGGCTCCGTTGCTATTTTCCCGGAACACCGACAAACGGCCGCGTTCCCAGCGATGGATGCGGTTGTTCGGAATATCGCTGAAAAGCAGGTAGCCACGGCGGCTGAACACCGGTCCTTCGGTGAAGCGGAATTCACCCGCCACCTTCTCCGGCTGGGTCTTGGGATCGATCAAGTCGTCGAGCGGCATGTCAAGTCTCAGGAACCGAGCCCGCGGGCGAAATAGGAAACCCGGGGCGCCCGATAGGCCACCGCCAACTCGGGTGTCTCCAGCCGCTTGTGGCCCTGGTGCGCCGATTCCATGAGGAACGAAAGAGCGCCCGTGGTCAGCAGCGTTCGCTCCACTGGGTACAGCAGCTCCCCGGTTTCGAACATGCGGGCAATGGCGTGAACGAGAGGGCTGAAATTGTTCGAGTTCTCGATCGGAGCATAACAGAGAGCTGCGTCCGGGGCCGGCTTGCCTTTCACCTGGATGGCGACCAGGTGCTCGCTCACCAGGCCGCCGAGCATGAGCGCACCGGCACGGAACCCGTCCCGGTATTCAAGCAGGCAAAGGACCGGATCCTTGACGTTCTCCGGCCGACCCGGCTCCACCTTGATGCCGCGGCGCAAAGCGGCATGCAGTAAATCCTTGGACCACAGCCCGTCCGCGGCGGCCTTCCAGACGGCATCACCTCGCAGGTGCTGCACGGCGCGCACGCCAGTCTCGCCGCCCCGGCGCCTTTCGACAAAGGCCTGGAGCGCCTCCAGATTGTGGAAGATACCGCCGTCGGCCACCCAGCCGCCGCCGACCGCGAGCGCGCCCGCGAGCGGAACGCCGAGGGGCGGATCGAGCTCGGGCCGGCGGAAAGTGACAGACACCGACGAGCCGGCCATCAACGGGAACTTCAGCTCCCGCGACCAGTCATACATGCGCCTGGCTTTCTTCCAGTCGTATGACAAGTGCTTGTCGACAAACACCGGGCAGCCGCGTCCGGACTTGCGAAAGACCTCCACTACTTGCTCAAAGAACTCGTAACGCGGGTACAACTGCTGGTTCTTCTCGTTGTGCGGATAACTCCCGTGCTCGGCGATCAAAAGGACGCCGTCGACGGCGAGCCGGCCGGTACCGAGCGTCAGCGCCTCGGCGATGCTTTTCACCACCGGGAAGCCGTACGCCATCGACAGCCGCTGCCCGATGTCCGCGGGGTGCACCTGGTCCATGTAGAGCGACACCACCTGGCACGGCGGTGCGTGGTACTTCGCGTTGATCCAGTAGCCTTCGAGGAACCGTGTGATGAAGTTGTCGGAGTGCGAGCGCACGTGATAGGTGGTCGACAGCGCCGCAATCTTTTTCGGCGCCGGCGCCGCCGCGCCCAGCAGTGGGGCCGGCGATGAGGCTGCCAGCAGCTCCCGCCGTGTCATCTCTTTGTTCCTTTCTCTCCAGGAACTCGCAGTCCCTCTGTTTCGCGGCGACTGCGGCGCGAGTTTCTGGCTCGACCTAACCGCGGTCTGCCCGGCGGTTGGCCGCTGGCCTGTGACTCCCGGCCCAACAACAACGCTTGCCGGAACGAAGAGTCACACGCCGTTCAATCCGGCAACAGCCGGCGGGCCGGCTGCGAGCCGGCTTCGTTGGCCCGCATCACGCGCAGCAGATTCTCGCCCATGATCTTGCGGACATCCGCATCGGAATAGCCCAGCTCGAGCAGGCCGCGAACCAGAACCGGATACTTGGAAACGTCCTCCATTCCGCGCGGCACCATGCCCGAGATTCCGTCGAAATCCGATCCCAGGCCGACGTGGTCCACACCCGCGACCTGGGCGACGTGATGAATGTGCTCGAGCAGCCGTTTGACGCCGACGGGCGGCATAGCCTGGTAATAGCGCTGCAGAACCGCGCGAGCAATTTCCCACCGCCGCGGGTTCGGCGCGTGCAGTGCCAACGCCTCTTTTACCTCACGAACGCGGCTCTCGCGGTTCGCGATGTAGACCTCGTATGCGCCTTTGTCCAGATATCCGGCATGGAAGTTGATCGCGACCACGCCGCCCTTCCGGCCGATCGCGCGCAGGATGTCGTCGCTCATGTTTCGTGGAATGTCACACAAGGCTTTGGCGGAGGAGTGCGAGGCGATCACCGGCGACCCGCTGACTTCGAGCGCGTCCAGCACCGTTTTATCGGAGACGTGCGACACGTCCACGATCATGCCCAGGCGGTTCATCTCGCGCACCACTTCGCGCCCGAAGGCCGACAGGCCATTGTGCACCGCTGCGTCAGTTGCGGAATCGGCCCAGTTGTTCGTCCGGAAGTGCGCGAGGGTCATGTAACGCACGCCGAGTTGGTAGTAGATGCGCAGCAGCGGCAGGCTGTCCAATATCAGGTGGCCGCCCTCCAGGCTCAACATCACGGCGGTTTTGCCGCCCTTGTGGATGCGGACCACATCGTCGGCGGTGTAGGCCACTTCGACGTCCGATGGGTTGCGTCCTGCTTCCTGATGGAATGCGTCGATGCAGGCGAGCGCCCGGGGCAGCCACAACGATTGTGGATAGTCCTGGGGCTCGACGTAAATGCCGAACATCACCGCACCCACGCGCCCGCGTTTCAGCCTGGGAATGTCGGTTTCGTAATACGAGTGCTCGTCCGCCCACCGGTATCCCTCATCCACCGTGTAGCGTGGCGTGTCGATGTGGGCATCGAAGATCAGGAGGTCGCGCATGAGGCGGGTGAACCGCTCCTCGAGTCCGGCGGTTTGGAACAGCAGCAGCAGCGGCAGCGCGAGCAGAGGGAACATCGACGGGATTATACATGAGCGCAGAGCGGCCGAGGACGCTGCCACAGGACATTCGGCTGAAATCGCCTACCCACGTACGTCTGACGGGAAAGGGGCAAAAGGCTGTTCAGTTCAACGCACGTTCTCATCCCCGTTCCGCCCCACCCTTCGATCACACTCCAGCGCTAGGAGTGCGGAAACGGCGATGAGAACTTTTGCATTCACCACCATCGGCGAGAATTTATTTGTCCACTAATTTCATCGATTTACAGCAACCCACAAGGCGATTCCGCACACCTGCTCTGCCATCCTGAGCACGGTCGAGAGACCTACACCCTCTCCCGCCAAGGAGCGACTCATGTCAAAAATCATCACCCCGCGCCAGCTTGCCGCCAATCGCCGCAACGCGCAGTCGAGCACCGGCCCCCGCACCCTCGAGGGCAAAGCCGCCTCGCGCTTCAACGCCCTTCGCCACGGCCTCGCCGCCCAATGCCCTGTCATCCCCGGCGAGAACGCCGCCCTC
>JACOTZ010000038.1 GCA_016178155.1 Acidobacteriota bacterium | reverse complement strand
TACGCGTCTCGAAAGACTCATGTGTACCTCTAGCTACTTTCCGGCGCAAAATTCGGTTTTTGGGCCGTCCAACCGCTCGCTCACGCTCGCGGCTCCGTTACAAGTCCTGCGCTACCAACGGCGTCTTTCTGAGCCACGACCGTTAGGGAGTGGTCTTCAGGCGAAAACCGAATTTTGCGCCGGAAAGTAGCTAGGCTCCGCCTGTCTCCCCAAAATGCTGAGTCCGCCGCCGCAACCGCAAGTCCCGTGTCCTCTTCCAGGACCGCGCTGGCCGGCGCACGCCGAATGCCAGAGCACGTCGACCGCCGTGCCCTGCACTCAACTTCACTTCCGGCTCACGATATATACGCATCCATGCGCCCAGCTCGAGCAGTACGCAGGCGCTCCTCGATTAACCGCTTCCCTAAGGTGCGACCCACCAGCCGCGGCGCCGCGCTCCGGAGAAGCGCAAACCCGTGGCATACCGCCGAAGCGCTGGACGGCACAACAGCCGGCGGCAGTCCCGTGGGCGTTCCCGCCGAACCTGGACCCAACACCGGGAAGGACCGCGCTCCACCATAGGACCCGCGCCGCAAGAGCGAAACGAGCTATTGTTCTGCCGGCCGCGTGGGCGCCCTAACCGTATACCGTCCCTTATCGAAATCGACAACCACATCGAAAGCAGCCTGGTCGACCGGCTCGCCCGCGGGAGCCATTTTCGCTCGAACAACCGTCAGCGTACGATCGTGGTAAAACAAGCGAATGGCCGGATACGGCTGGCCATCGCGGATCGCCCCGATGCCGGCCCTCGGCAAAGTGATCGCGTATTGTGGCTTTTGCGCGCAGGTTGAAGCGAGTGGTTCCGTCGCCTTTGAAACCCCTCGCCAAGGCAATCTATCATAGACTCTTTCGGCTGCACCTGCGCGTGCGGTTATGGTGCGCCGATCGCGTCGGGATGCCCGTGCTGGACGTTCCTCTCCCGCCCGCGATCCTGCGGTATCGCGCAACCGAATCCCTTTCGGTACCCTTATTCCTTAAGGTCGGCCAAGGCTGCGCAAATCTCGTCCAACGGCACGTCAGCGGGATGGGGATCGATTTTGCAAATGTGCGCCGCGTGTTGGATTTTGGCTGTGGCTGCGGTCGGACAATCAGATGGTTTCTTCGTGACTGCGGCGACGTGGAGTTTCATGGGGTCGACGCCGACACGGACGCGGTCGATTGGTGCGACACCCATCTGCGTCCAGGCCATTTTCTGGCGATCGCGCCAGACCCACCCCTGCCATATGCGGCGGAATACTTTGATGTTGTGTACTGCATCTCGGTCTTCACACACCTGAATGAGTCGATGCAGGACATCTGGTTCACGGAGCTGAGGAGGGTACTCAAGCCCGGCGGGGTGCTCCTGCTCACCGTCTACGGAAAGGCTGCGGCCAGCGAGTTGGATGCGGAAGAGGTGAGCATGCTTCGAAGTTCCGGGTTTGTACATAAGCGCTCCCCCAAGCTGAAAGGCCTCGTGCCGGACTGGTATCAAACAAGCTGGCACTCGCGCGAATACATCCTTGACCGGCTGTCCGCGGGATTTGAAGAGGTCCGCTATAGTATTATCCCTGACGGCTTGCAAGACGTCGTTGTCGCGAGAAAAAGTGGCTGCGGATAGACCGGGCCGTCGCGCCTGAACCCTTTGTACCCTGCTTTCCCGCCCGGATTTTCGAAATCGTTCCTACGAAAAAACCCCAATTTTAAGTACCTGCTCAATCGGTGGCGTAACTTCAGAGCACCCTGACCGCGGCCGCGAAGGAATCGGCCGCTTCGCGCCTTTTTTTATCCCCGCCACTACCAGCTTCGCAGAGCTGCGAATCCTGTTCACAATCGGCGAAAATTTATTTTCCCCCTGAATTCATCGATTTACACAAACCCACAAGGGAATTCCGCGCACCCCCTCTGCCATCCTGAACCCGGCTCGAGAGACCTACACCCTCTCCCGCCGAGGAGCGACTCATGTCAAAAATCATCACCCCGCGCCAGCTCGCGGCCAATCGCCGCAACGCGCAGTCGAGCACCGGCCCCCGTACCCTCGAGGGCAAAGCCGCCTCGCGCTTCAATGCCCTCCGCCACGGCCTCGCCGCCGAATGCCCTGTCATCCCCGGCGAGAATGCCGCGCTCTATGAAACCCTGCGCGACGCTTTCCTCGACCAGTACCGCCCCGCCACCGCC
>JACOTZ010000011.1 GCA_016178155.1 Acidobacteriota bacterium | reverse complement strand
TATGACAAGTCCTTCGTGGCTGATCTGGTCGTCGACGGAATCTGTGGCCCGATGACGCGCAGCGCAATCGAGAAATTCCAGGCGGAGTTCTCCGTGCACAGCGTGCAGTCCGGCCTCCAGCCATTGGAACAAGATGGCATCGTCACCCGCGCGGACAATTTCGGCTTCGATGTGGAGGGCGGGAAGTATGCCGCCTACACCATCGTTGCCATGAATCTGGTTGTCCACGCCCATGCCCCCAGACGATGGGCAAATCTGCCGTTCGATCCCCGCCTGCCGATTCAGCTCAGGCTTCAATTGCTGCACGCGACGACCTGAGCGTAGCAGCCCGATTGGCTACCGTCCGGGCCAGTGAGTTTTCGAAGTAAGACCGCACCCTATTTTCCGGCGACCTTCTCCGCGGCCCGCAATACGCGCAGCGTGTTGCCGTCTCGAGCAGCGCCCGGATCAGGTTCGGATACTTCGACACGTCTTCGAGACCGGCGGGCGCGCAGTCGATGCCGTCAAAGTCCGACCCGAGTCCCACCGCATCCACCCCGGCGATCTTCACCACGTGGTCAATGTGGGCCAACACGTCGCCGATGGTTGCGGGCACGGGGACGCCTTTGCCGCGCTCGAGCTCGGTTTTCACCATCAGAGTGACCTCGTGTTCCTCGCTACTTTTCGACCGCAAGCGGGCCGCGGTCTTCTTCTGTAGCGCCTTGCGCGCCTCGTTGACGGCGGGCTGCCGGGTGAGGAACGAGCACGCGAAATTGATGTGAATCACACCGCCCTTCTTCGCCATGGCGCGGATCATGTCGTCCGTCATGTTGCGCAATTCCGGTGTCAGCGCGCGGCAGGAGGAGTGCGAGGCGATGACCGGTGCGCTGCTCGTTTCCATGACGTCCCAAAAGGTGTCGTCGGCGACATGCGAGACGTCCACCAGCATGCCGAGACGATTCATCTCGCGGACCACGGATCTGCCGAACTCGGTCAGACCGCCGTGGTGCTTGACGCCCGCCTTGCGGATGTCTCCCGAAGAGTCGGCCCAGCCGTTCGTGTTCGAGTGCGTCAGGGTCATGTAACGGACGCCGAGCGCATAGTAATCGCGCAGCAGCCGTAGGCTGTCCTCGATCGCGTGCCCGCCCTCAATGCCGATCAGCGCCGCGATCTTCCCTGCCCGGTGCGCCTCCACGATATCCGCCGCGGTCAGCGCGAGCACGAACCGATTCGGGTGGCGCGCGACTATGTCGTGCCGGATGGTGTCGATCATCTCGAGCGCGCGGTGCGCGGACTGGTTCGCGGCCACCATCGACGCGGGCACGTATGCCGAGAAAAATTGCGCGCCCAGGCCGCCGGCGCGCAGCCGGACGAGGTCGGTGTCGCCGAACGCGGCCGTTTTGCCGATATCGAAACCGGCGCGGGTGCGCATGGGCGCGTCGTTGTGAGTGTCAATCAGAATGGCGTCGCGCTGCAGGCGCCGCACCTCTTCGTCCGGCGCCAGCGCGAAGGCAAGTAAGACAATCGCGATTCGCACGCGCTAACGGATCCCGTATTCGGACTTGATCACCTTGACGTTATTTGCCGCCTGGCCGGCGTAGGGACCCTTGATCGCCGCGGCCTGCTGGCTGAAGCGCAGCGCTTCATCGATTACCTTGCGATTCTTGGTCGCTTTGCCCATTCGGTAATTCGCCAGGCCGAGATAAAAGAGCGCTCCGGCCTTGAGCTGATCGTTGTCGCCGATCAGCGGGAGGGCGGCCCGCAATTCCTTGTCGGCCGGGGCCCACTTGCTTTGTCCGGCCAGCGCCACTCCCGCCATCCAGTGCGCCAGGCCAATGCTGGTGTTCTTCTTCTTTTCCCAGTCGGCGTCGGCAAAGCCCTCCGGTTTGGGCTTCGACGCGAGAAACTCCGGCACTTTCAACGCGTACTCGACCGCCTTGTCGGGCTCCTTGCGGTTCATGTAGTAGTCCGCGAGAGCGAGCAGCACGTCCTCATTCAATTGGTTCCGTGAGACAGCGCGCTCGCCCACGGCAACCAGGCGGTCCAGCGCGTTCGCCTGGCGGGCGGCCCCGGCGAACCTGCCAAGGACCTGCGGCAGATATTGGCTCTGCTCGTTGCGCTTTTCGAGTTCCTCGACGAGCCGCATGACAGCGCCGGAGTCGGAGACCTGCAGAGCAGTGGAGTACAGCGCGTATTCGGTGTACGTGCCAACGCCTTTGGCGAATTCGAGCGCCTGCTTCCAGTCCTCGTCTTCCATGTCTTCGGGCTTTTTCGCGGCCACCGCTTTCTTCGCGATCGGAGCGGCCGCGGCCGACCACTTGATCACCAGATCGGGATCCTTTTTGGCTTCCGCGGCCTTGAGATTGTAGAAGGCCGCCTCGACGTCGTCGGGATCGAGCGCCAGCAGCTTTTCTCCCGCCTGCATGGCCTTGTCGTGATTGCCCATTTTCAAATACGCCTGCTGGATTTGCGTGAGCACCCAGCCGATCGTCTTGTCCTGCGGGAAATCGGTGATGAACTGCTCGTAGGCGGCAATGCGCTTGGCCGCATCCTGCTCCTGTACCTCCTCGGGCCCGGCGGGCCCGGGCGCCCAATACCACCCGGGCGTAGTGCAGGGTATTATACGCCACCGCCTGGAACCTGCGAGTGTCCCGCCCGGGTGATTTTCTGGCCGCCCGCGACATGATGCGCGCTGGTGTCGTGTCCCGCCTTGTGTTTGACCGTTCAGCATCGCGGCTCGGAATGCGCGCTACCGTAGAAGTGCGTTAGCAAGCGGCATTCGGTCGGCACTCTAGAAGGCGGAGAGACGGAAGCCGGCCCGCCTGCGAGTGCGTCGTCTGTGCTATACCCTATCTCACAGGCGGTGTGCCCGTGAGATGCTGGATACCATCTGTGATGAAGTTTCTTGCTCTGCTGGCGGTTGCCCTGCCGCTGCCCGGCGCGGATAGCTTGCCCGTGCCCCGTTTTACCGATCCCGCGCGGCGTTCGAGGTTCGAGGCCGCATTCCCCGAAATTGAAAAGGCGTTCGAGAAATTTCGCAAGGAACGCGGCATTCCCGGCCTGGTCTACGGCTTTGTCATTGATGGCGAACTGGCAGCGGTGAAAGGGCTTGGCGTGCGCGACCGGGGCTCGAACGCGCCCGTCACGGCGGACACGGTTTTTCGCATCGCCTCCATGACCAAGAGCTTCACCGTGCTGGCCACACTGAAGCTGCGCGATGAAGGCAAGCTTTCCCTCGATGACCCGGTTTCGAAGTGGATCCCGGAGTTCGCGCGGGTTGCACACCCGACCCGCGACACTGCGCCGATCCGTGTGCGCCAGCTTCTGACGCACGGCACGGGCCTGCCCGAGGACAATCCCTGGGGCGACCGCCAGCTTGCGGTCAGCGACGCTACACTGGCGCGGTGGTTGGAGCAAGGTCTTCCCTTCTCCACTCCTCCCGGCACTGCCTACGAGTATTCGAACTATGGCTTCGCGCTTGCGGGCCGCATCGTGTCAAAGGCGTCTGGCGTTCCCTATCGCGAGTATCTGGAGAAGCAGATTCTGGCGCCGCTGGGAATGCGCGCTTCGACTCTCGAAGTAAGCGCCGTTGCCGCCGCCCTGCGTGCGACCGGTTACCGCAAATCCGGCGACACCTACGTCGAGGTTCCACCGCTCGCGCATGGAGCGTTCGGCGCCATGGGCGGCCTGCTGACCTCCGCGCGCGACCTGGCGCGCTACGTCGCCTTTCAGTTGTCGGCATATCCTCCAGGCGACGAAGAGGAGCGCGGACCGGTGCGGCGCAGCTCGCTGCGCGAGATGCAGCGCCTTTGGCGCCCCAGCGGCCTTGCCGTCGACCGCCCATCTCCCGGCGATCCGCTCAAGGCAGTCGCAAGCGGATACGGGTACGGCCTCGGGGTGTCGCAGGACTGCCGGTTCCGCCACATCGTGGGACACGGCGGCGGTCTGCCCGGATTCGGCTCCTATATGATGTGGCTGCCCGAGTACGGCGTCGGCATGTTCGCGATGGCCAACCTGACATATGCCGGGCCGCGCCCGCCCATCGATCAGGCCTTCGACATTCTGAGCAAGACCGGCGCCCTGCAGGCGCGCGAGTTGCCGGCCGCGCCCGCGCTCCTGGCGACTCGTGAGGCCATCGTGCGGCTGTGGCGGCATTGGACGGAAAGGGAGGCCGCGGACCTCGCGGCTGACAACCTGTTCCAGGACTCGCCGGCCGAGGCGCGGCGCCAAGAGATCGAAAAGATCAAGATCGACGTGGGCGAGTGCCGGGCGGGAGACCTCCGGCCCGAGAACTGGCTGCGCGGTGCGTTCCGCATGCCCTGCGCGCGCGGCTTCGTGGATGTCGCCTTTACGCTGGCGCCGACCGCGCCGCCGAAGGTGCAGTACCTTCGCTTCGCCGCGGGCAAGCCGCCCGGCCGGGCCATGAAGGCGGCGGCCGAGGCGGTGGCATCCGGCTCGCTTGCCGAATCGAATCTCCGCGCGCGTGTCGCAACCTTCCACAAGATATACGGCGCCTGCCGCGTGGGCGAAACGCTCGGCGGCAACGGCAGCACGGAAGCTCGCTTGCGCTTCGACTGCGACCGCGGGCCCGCCGACGTGCGGCTGCGCATGGGCGCCGGCGAAAAGCTGCGCGAGGTTGTTTTCACCCGGCCCCCGCAGGTGTCGTGCGTGCCCTGAGGATTCTATATGAGAGTGTTCGATCACGTGGGAATTCCCGCCGAAGAAAAGCACGAGGGCGAGATGTACGTGGAAGCAACGAAGGTCTGGGTCACCGATCCGCTTCGGCATCCGCACCGCATCGAGTACCTGCGCTTCGAGCCGGACAGCCCGGTTACAGGACCCGTCCGCGACCTGCCGCACATCGCCTTCCAGGTGGACGATCTCGATCGTGAGATGGCCGGCGCCGAGATTCTGCTTGGGCCGTTCGATCCCACCGGGACGCTGCGCGTCGTGTTTGTCCGAAAGGACGGCGCCGTGTTCGAGTTCATGCGGAACTCGGCGCCCGGACATTGGTTCCGCGGGTGAGCGCGGCTACAGCACCGCGCTTTCCTCGATCGCGCGTCCTTCTGCGAAGCGCGTGACCAGGAGCGGAGTCGCGTCGATCGTGCGCGGCCGGCCTTCGACGATCCATTCAGCGACAATACACCCGGTTGCGGGCGAGTGCATCACGCCGTGGCCGCTGAAGCCGTTCGCGTAGTGAAGCCCCTCGACCTCCGGCGCGGGTCCGAGAATCGCGTGATGATCGGGCGAGACCTCGTAAAATCCCCACCAGGCTCGCTTCGGATTCACCGGCACATTCGCGAAGGCGGGCACGAACCCGGCGGCGCGCGTGAGGATCTTCTCGATGAACGCCGGCTCGACCCAGCTCTTGAACCCGGGTGTCTCGGCCGGATCGGCCCAGGCGAAAAGCAGGCCCGGGCCTTCGCGGCGGAAATGAAAGCCGCTCGACATATCTATCGTCATTGGCAGTTTCTCGGGGAAACCGGGAAACGGCTCCGTGGGCACGAGCATCCGGCGCAGCGGCTCGACCGGCAGACCGGCGCCCGCGAGCTTCGCTACCGGTGCCGCCCACGGGCCCGCCGCGTTCACGACCACGCGTGCCGCAACTTCGCCGTTTGCCGTCACAACGCCGGCCACGCGGCCGCTTTCCACGCGAATGCCCGTTACCTCGACGCCGCGCCACAATCTCGCACCACGGCCCAGCGCCGATGCCGTGAACCCGGTCATCACGCTGTGCGGATCGACGAACCCGTCGGTCGGACAAAAGCTGCCGCCGAGGATCGCGTCCGGCCGGAGCCGCGGCACCACCGCAAGCACGTCCTCGCGCGAAAGAGTTTCGACGTTCCGCAGTCCAAGCGCCGCCTGCCGCTCCCGGTTGGCCCGGAGATACTCGAGGTGCCGCTCGCTCGACGCCACAAACAAATACCCGTGGGGCTTGTAGCCCGACGGATGCCCCGTCTCCTCCCCGAAGCGAGCGAAAAAAGGAATGGAATAGAGCGACATGCGGATGTTGATGTCGGTGGCGAACTGCGCGCGCACTCCGCCCATGCTCTTGCCGGTGGAGCCTTTGCCCTGGTGCGGCTCGCGCTCGATGGCGAGCACATCGCGGACGCCGAGCCGCGTCAGGTGCCAGGCGATGCTTGACCCGACAATGCCCGCTCCGATGATGACTACGTCGGCTGTCTCCGCCAAGTCAGTGCCCCCTGGCGCCGATGATTCGCCTCCAGGACCGCATACCCGCCGCCGTCTCAGCTCTTCCGGCGAGCCTCCGCTTCGACCATGGCCGCGACCAGCGCATCCATGTTCGGCCCGGCGGCCTCGGCGTGCACTTCGAGGCCGTGACGGCGCACCGTCTTCGAAGTGACCGGGCCGATGCTCGCGATGCGCGAGGCCGCCACGGTGTCACGGCCGGCAACCTCGATGAGGTTGTTGACGGTGGACGAGCTGGTGAAGGAGATCCAATCCGGAGGCGTGGCTGCGAACAACGCCGCCGCGCGCCGCGGAGCGTCCTCGGGAATCACATTCTCATAAACAGTCACGACTTCCACGATCGCGCCCATGCCGCTGAGAGCTTCGGGCAACACCTCGCGCGCGGCCGCGGCGCGCGGCAGAAGCACGCGCTTGCCCTCCAGATCGTAAGCGGTGAAAGCCGCCGCCAGGCCCTCTGACATCGACTCCTCGGCCGTCAGCTCGACCCGCAAGGCCCGAGCCTCCAGCGCCGCCCGGGTGCTCTTCCCGATGGCGCACAGCCTCGCCCGCAGCCGGCGGACATCGTCCAGGCGGCGAAAGAAAAACTCGACCGCGTTCGTGCTCGTGAACACGGCCCAGTCATACTGCTCGAGCCGCCGGATGGCACAGTCAAGCCCGCTCGTGTCGGCGGGCGGCCGCATCTCGATCACGGGCAGCTCGACCACCTCGGCGCCCACTTCGTGCAGCTTCTCGATCAGTTCGGCCGATTGCGCGCGCGCGCGCGTCACCAGCACACGCCGCCCGAACAGCGGCAGCTTCTCGTACCAGTTCAGCTTTTTGCGCAAAGCCACGACGTCGCCGATGATGACGGTCGCGGGCGGCTGCAGCGCGTGCTCCGCAACCAGGCGCGGCAGCTCGGCGAGCGTGCCCGCCACGGTGTGCTGATCGGGACGTGTGCCCCAGCGCACGGCCATGGCGGGCGTAGCCGGCGGCCGGCCCGCGGCGACCAGTTCGCGAACGATTTCGGCGATGTGGTGAAGTCCCATGAAGATTACCAGCGTTTCCGAGGAGCCGTACTTCGACCAGTCAATCGCTGCCGGATCGTGGCCCGTGACGAAGCTGACCACCGAGGTGTGCTCGCGGTGGGTCAGCGGAACACCGGTGTAGGCGGCGATGCCGAGCGGCGCCGTCACGCCCGGCACGACTTCGAAAGGGACGCCGGCTTCGGCCAGCGCTTCCACCTCTTCCCCGCCCCGGCCGAAAATGAACGGATCGCCGCCCTTCAGCCGCACCACCGTGAGGCCGCGCCGCGCGCGGGCGACCATCATTTCGCAGATCTCCTCTTGCGTGGCCGCGTGCTCCGCTTTCTTCTTGCCCACGTAAATGCGCTCCGCGCGCGCGGGCGCCAACTCGAGAAGCGCGCGGCTGGCGAGATGGTCGTACAGGACCACGTCCGCCTTTTCAAGCACGCGCTTGCCTTTGAGGGTAAGCAGCTCGGGGTCCCCGGGGCCGGCGCCCACCAGGTACACCTTGCTCATACCGGAGCTTCAAAGACGCTGTGCAGGATCTCGCCCGCCCCGTCCACGAGCAGCTTTTTCCCCAACTCGCCGCCCAGGTGACGCGCCTCGGTCACGCTGCCGGAGATCTCTGCGCGCAGCAGCCGCCGCCCGTCCGGAGTAGCGACGATGGCGCGCAGGTGAAGCTGATCGCCGTCCACCGTCGCATGCGCTCCCACCGGCACCTGGCAGCCTCCGCCGAGAATCGTGAGCATCGCCCGCTCGGCGGTGACCGCCGCCCGCGTGGGGAAATGATCGAGCTGCCGGCAGACCCGTGACGCCTCCCCATCGTCGTTGCGCGTCTCGATCGCGAGCGCTCCCTGCCCGATTGCCGGGCACATGACACTGGCCGGCAGGTATTCCGTGATGCGGTCGCGCCAGCCGAGGCGGTGCAGGCCGGCGGCCGCCAAGATGATCGCGTCGAACTGGCCCTCATCGAGCTTGCGCAGCCGCGTGTCTACGTTTCCGCGCAAGGGTTCGATAATGAGATCGGCGCGCCAGGCGTAGAGCTGCGCGATGCGCCGGATCGAGCTGGTGCCGATGCGCGCGTCGATCTTGAGATCGGCCAGCCGGCTGCCGGCAATGACGTCGCGTGCGTCCTCGCGCTCGGGTGTTGCGGCGATCTGCAGGCCCGCGGGCACGGCGGCCGGCATGTCCTTCAGGCTATGGACCGCGAGGTCGATGCGGCCGTCGAGCAGCGCCTCCTCGATTTCCTTGGTGAACAGGCCCTTGTTGCCGATCTCTTTCAGCGGCCCGTGCTGAAACTGATCGCCGCTCGTCTTGATGATCTCGATACCGGCGGCGCAACCGAGCTCCTCGAGCCGGGCCTTCACCCAGTTTGCCTGCCAGAGAGCAAGTTTCGAGCCGCGTGATCCGATGGTGAGCATCGCTTATTCGTCCAGCCGGAAAATCCTGCGAATCAACTCGGCCGTGCGGCCGCCGTTCGGCGAGGCGGCCTCGCGGCGCAGTTCCGAGATCGGCCCGTGCGCGATCTTGCCGATGATGCCGCGCGTAAGCGCCTCGAGCGCCTCCTCCTGCTGCGGCGTGAGCGAGCCGAGCTTGCCGCGCATGCGCTCCACCTCCGCCTGCCGTACCCGCTCGAGCTGCTCGTTCAGACTCACGATCATGGGCGTTGCCCGCCGCGCCTGGAACGACTGCTCGAGCCGGTCTACCTCCTCCGCTACGATCTTCTCGGCCTCGGCCGCCTCATCGAGCCGGCCCTTGAGGTTACGCTCGACCAGGCGCTGCAGGTCGTCGATGTCATAGACGAACACATTGTCCAGCTCGTTGACCGCGGGCTCGATGTTGCGCGGCACCGCGATGTCGATCAGAAACATGGGCCGGTTGCGGCGCGCCTCGAGGATGCGCCGCATCATCGGTTTCGTCAGCACGTATACCGGCGCGGCGCTCGAGGTGATGACGATGTCAACGGCCGGCAGCCTTTCGGTCATGCTCTCATACGGCGCCGTGGAGCCGTGCACCAGCTCGGCCACCTGACGCGCGCGCTCGGGGGTGCGATTGGTGACCAGGATCTGCGCCGCGCCCGAGCGCAACAGGTGCTTGGCCGCCAGCTCTGACATCTTGCCCGCGCCGATCAGCATCACCTTCCTGTTTGCGAGCGAGCCGAAGATCTCGCGCGCCAGCTCGACGGCGGCGTAGCTCACCGACACTGCGCTCGATCCGATATCGGTCTCGGTGCGGACGCGCTTGGCCACACGGAACGCTTTCGCAATCACCGCTTCGAGTTGCCCGCTCAGCGCGCCTTCCGCTTTCGCGGCCTGGTACGCCGTTTTGAGCTGTCCCAGGATCTGCGGCTCGCCGACGATCATCGAGTCGAGGCTGGCGGCCACGCGGAACAGATGCCGGATCGCATCGCGGCCCGCAAACGAATACAGATGCGGCTGGATCCACTCGGCATCCACCTTCTGCCACTCGCTCAGGAAACACCGGATCGATTGCGCGGCATCGGCGTGATCCTCCGCCGTAACAACCACTTCCACGCGATTACAGGTCGAAAGGATCAGCCCCTCGCTGAGCCCGGGCAGGCTGCGCAGTTGCCGCAGCGCCTGCGGCAGCGCGTCGGCCCCGAAGGCCAGCCGCTCGCGTACCTCCACCGGCGCCGTGCGGTGGTTCATGCCTGTGAGCCACAGATTCATTGCAAATATTTCGAGCGCAGCCCGACGTGCGCCGCCCACGTGGCGGCGGAGAACGCGACGATCGCAATCGCAAGAATCGCGGCCTTCCGCCCGCGCCACCCCGCTGTGACACGCAGAAACACCATCACCAGGTAAAAGCCCCAGGTGACGAATGAAATCGCGATCTTCGGGTCCGCAATCCACCCAGCGTGATCAGCGCAAAGCCCGCCCCCATCGAAGTGGAGATCAGCGTGTCCAGCGTGCCCAGCGGGGGCAGTCGCTCGAACAGCGAACCCGGCCGCTTCGACTTGAGACGCTTCTCCTGGAGCAGGTAAAAAATGGATGCCGCCGCCATGAGCAGCAGCGCCGCATACCCGAGCAGCACCAGCGTCACGTGGATGCTCAGCCAGATGTCGCGCACCGCGCGCGTGGTCCACGATCCGACCGGCACCTCCGTGCTGCCGACCAACGTGAGCAGAAACACCAGCGGGAACAGAAACACACTCAGGCTCTGAAACTGGTAGCGCCAGTAGACGAACAGGAACAGCAGCGCGATGACGAAGGCGCAGAGCGATGCGGATTCGTAGAAGTTATTCGCCGGCACCTGCCGCACGGACGCCGCGCGCTCGGCCAAAGAAACAAAGTGCAGGATGGCGGCAACAGCGAACGCGCCGAACGCCGGCCGGAAGAAGGAAACGCGTTTCCGGAGAACGCTGAGGATGCTCTGCAGCAGGCCCACTGCGTAGAGCCCTGCGGCTACACGGAGCCACATAAGGCTGAAATCCTGCATGTGCCTTCAGTATAGCGATTTGAGCGCTTCGCTCCCTGCAGATGCCCCGGCTGATTCCATCCGGCGGTGGTTCAGGTGGCTGAAAAAAACCAGGACAAACCGAGTCTGCGGGTTCGGGAAGCGCCACTCACATGCGGCCTGCGATTTCACCGGCGCTCGCTTGCGGGAAGGGCCGCACTGAGCAATCGCTCTTCGTCGTCGCGCCTCAGGCGGTCCGCCCTTTCGCTCGCGCCGCGCCCGCTCGAGACCGTACTATCGAACTATGACAATCTCACTGGCGGGCAAAACTGCGGTCGTGACAGGAGCCACCCGGGGCATCGGACGCGCCATCGCGCGCGCGCTCGCAGAAGCCGGAGCAACGGTGGTGATTTGCGGCCGGTCCCAATCCGATACAGAGCGTGCCGTTCGGGAACTGATTTCCGACAATCGCAAACTCTTCGGCATCTCGGCTGACGTAACCGATAACGTGGCGGTTGCAAGACTGTTCGATTACGCGGAAAAACAGGCAGGCGCGGTTGACATCCTTGTAAATAATGCGGGCGTTGGCATCTTTCGCCCAGTGGCGCAGCTTACGGTCGAAGAGTGGAAATCCGTCATCGATACAAATCTCACGGGCGTGTTCTACTGCTGCCGGGAAGCAATTCCGCGCATGATGCGCCGCGGTGGCGGGTCCATCTTCAACATCAGCAGCCTGGCCGGCAAAAACCCTTTCGCCGCCGGCGCCGCCTACAATGCTTCGAAGTTCGGTTTGAACGGCTTTTCCGAAGCCATGATGATGGATCATCGCTATGACGGCATCCGCGTCACCTACGTCATGCCGGGCAGCGTGGATACAGAGTTTGGAGGACGCGGCGGCGCCACGAGCTGGCGCATTGCGCCGCAAGATATTGCACAGATCATCCTGGACATCTTGGCTATGCCGGAAAGAACTCTTATCAGCCGTGTGGAAGTCCGGCCCTCAAAACCTGCTAAGTAACTGTAAATGCGTAAGGTTTCTCACTTCCTTGATTGGCACGCCAGTTGCTTGAAGACATGGCGGAGACTGATGAAACGAGATCGCGGCAAGGGAGAGAAACAAAATGGTCCAGACCAATACGGCACTCGACCCAACACGGACCGGACGAGAGGCCGAACACTTGGAGGCCAATCTCAAAAAGTTGATCGTTGGGCAGGATGAAGCGATCCAGCAGATCGTAAACATCTATCAGATGTATCTGACGGGGATGAACCCCCCGGGGCGTCCGATCGGAAATTTCCTTTTTCTCGGACCCACTGGATCGGGCAAGACCCGCATCGTGGAAGCCACCTCCGAAGTCCTTGTGAAGAATCCGCGCGCCGTCATCAAGATCGATTGCGCGGAGTTCCAGCACAGTCATGAGATCGCGAAGCTGATCGGTTCGCCTCCGGGCTACCTGGGGCATCGCGAAACCCATCCGCTGCTGAGCCAGGAAGTGCTCAACCAGTACCATACCGACAACTGCAAGATCAGCTTCGTGCTTTTCGACGAGATCGAGAAGGCCAGCGACGCACTGTGGAACCTGCTGCTCGGTATTTTAGACAAGGCCACGCTGACGCTCGGCGACAACCGTAAGGTGGATTTCTCGCGCGCCATGATTTTCATGACGAGCAACCTGGGCGCGAGCGAGATGAGCGCATTGATAGCGCCGAGGCTGGGTTTCAACGCCGTCGCACATGCCTCGAACGGCAACGGGCGAAGTGACGACAAGCTCAACACCAAGATTGAGAAGAGCGGCGTCGAGGCCGCGAGGCGCAAGTTCACCCCCGAGTTCATGAATCGGCTGGACAAGGTGGTCGTTTTCCGGCCCCTGGGCGAGAGTGAGCTCAGGCGTATCAGCGACATCGAGCTCAACATGGTGCAACAGCGCATCTTCAGCGCATCGCCCGACCGAGCCTTCATCTTCCATGTCAGCGAGCCGGCCAAGACCTTTCTGCTGCAGGAAGGCACTGACATGAAGTACGGGGCGCGACACCTGAAGCGGGCCATCGAGCGGCTGCTGGTCCAGCCCATGTCGAATCTCATCGCCACCGACCAGGTGCGCGCCGGCGATTGGATCCGCGTGGACTTTAACAGCGAAAAGTGCCAACTGGTGTTTCTCCGGGAGGCCGAGGGTCTGCCGATTCACGCCATGGCGGAGCTGGTGGACGCCAGCATCCCCCTCCCGGTCCATACGCTCGCCAGCGGTGCGCTGTTCGAAACCCCCCGTCTGCAAAACGCACGATCTTCCAAGCGAGGCTGACCACTCATCCTTCCCTGCCGCAGCAAAGCGGGGCCCGAGGGCCCCGCTTTTTTTCTTCGTTCAGGTTTTCCTCGGATCATTGATCAGGTCATTCCCCGGGGTCCATCCGAGCGCACGCGGCTCCGAGGGCGGGCTAGACCTAAAATGGCAGCGCTGAAAGGGGAGCGCTCGATAGGCGGCTTTCGCCCTCGGAATCCTGACCGGCGAGGTCTCTCCCGCGCCGTGGGGACGCGACTGAACCCTTCCGAGGCGCGCGCCTCAGCAAGCGCTATGCGGGCTAGTCCGCCCGATTCGAGTTCGAATTCAGATACGCGATCAGGTCCGACATTTCCCGGGTTGTGAAACGCGGCCAAGCCACGCCTTTCTTCTCCATGGCCTCGAGCATCGATGGACCGTGCTTCCATAGCACCGAAACCATTTTCGGCGCGGAGTAAGACCCCGGCCCACGATCTAGCTTGGGCGCGCCTCCGCCGATGTGACAGCCCGCGCATTGCTTGCTGGTGAACACCCGCTCGCCCCGCCAGGGATTACCCCGTTCCGCATAGAACTGCCTCGCCCAGAGAAAACCGAGAAGCTCCCGCATCTCGCCGGCCTCGAGCTTACCGGCTTTGT
>JACOTZ010000123.1 GCA_016178155.1 Acidobacteriota bacterium | reverse complement strand
GGGGAGTCTCTTGCCGGAAGCGAGCGACGGGGCCGCGGCGGCGCCCGCGAACATCGATACAAACTGCCTGCGATCCATACGCCCGCAGTATACCGCCGAGTGTGCACGCCTCAGCCGCGCGATGGCCGGCTCGCGTGGTTACACCCGGCCGGCGACGCAGGACGCTATCAGAGCGGGCTCGCCGCCCGTTTGGCGGCGCGCCGCGCGAAAGCCAGACCCGACCAGGTGGCGTCGACGGCGCACACTTTGAAGTCGACAAAGCCGAAGCCGAGGCCGAAGGCGCGCACCTGGTTCTGCGTAAGGTCAGTCGGCATGCCCGAGATCTTCTTCGGCCAGATGATCCAGATTCTGCCGCCCTCCGCCAGCGCGTCCGCGGCGCGCGCCCAGCGTACTTCCATTCTGGATCTGCACGCGCTCCGGGAGTTCGCCCAGGGTACGCTCGAAGTCCTCCGGCGCGCCGAGGATCGCGACCGCCGTGTCCGGCTTGATGCCGAGCTTTTTTGGCAAGGGCGTACCCGAGTAGCCGGCCATCAGCCCGGGCACGACGGGCTGGGCGGGTTTGTTCTTGAGCGCTGATCGCAGCGCGGCCGGCATTTTGCGCCAATCGGTGTAGGTCGCGTCGGGAAGCAGCTCGCGAACTCGCGCAACCTTCGCCGGCTCGCCCGCCGCAAACATGATAGGCACGGAGCGTGTCGCCTTGGACTGGCGAAGCGCCGCCGCGATCCCGCAGCCGTGCGATGGCAGGCGTGTGAGATCGATGACGAAAACATCCGGAGGCGCCGCCCGGATGGTCTTCAGGTCAGCGCTTTCGAGCTTGGGCTTGAACTCGACCTCGTGACCGGCGGCGCGCAGCTCGGCGGCGCGGCCGCCGCCTTCAGCTTCGTTCCAATGGACAAGGCGGACGCGGGCCATCGTTTAAGCTCCGAAGAACTTCTCGCCGGGCTTGCGGTATTTATACGCGACATCCTCGTCCGGCTCGATGCCGAGCCCCGGCCGGTCCGGCACCCGGATTTTGCCCTTAACGATCATCGGGCCGTCCGCGTTCCTGACCAGCTCGTCGAAAAAGGGAACGCTCGCCGCGTGCCATTCGAGCGCGAGCACGTTCGGAATGGCCGCCGACAGATGCACGCCGGCCATGGTGCCGAGGGGTCCGCTGATGTCGTGCAGCGTGAGGTTCACGTAGTGCATGTCGGCGAGGTCGGCGATCTTGCGGCCTTCCCAGAGCCCGATCTTCTGGACGTCGGGAGCGAGCACGCGCAGGCCGGCATCGACGATCAGGCTCTGAAACTCAAGGCGCGTGTAATTGTTCTCGCCGGTGGCGATCGTGGTTCGGGTATTCCGCTGCACCTCGCCGAGGGCGCGGATGTTATCTGGAGGTACGGGATCTTCGAGCCAGAGCAGGTGAAAGGGCTCGACGGCGCGCGCCATCTCGACTGCGGCCGCGACGCCGTAATTCCAGTGACAATCGACCGCCAGCCCGATATCGCGGCCGACGGCCTGCCGTACGGCGCCCACGAGCGAGGCGGCGTACTCGATTTCGGCGCGGCTGAGGTCGCGGTTGTACTCATCGGTTTCATACGGCGTGGGCACGTCGACGTCGAATTTCAGAATAGAAAAACCGCGCGCCGCCATCTCCTGGGCGCGGGCGGCGTAGGCTTCAGGCGTGAGGTGATCCTGCTTGGAGGCATCCCACCCGTGGTGCTTCAGACTGACGACGCTCCTGTGCTCCCGCGGCGCGCTCATCCAGGCGGGCGTGCGCGGCACCAGCAGGGGCGTGATGCTTTCGAGCGCCTCGCCGGCGTGGCAATCGGCGTAGATGCGCGCCTCATCGCGGTACTTTCCTCCGAGGATCTGCCAGAGCGGCATCTGGTAGCGCTTCCCGATCACGTCGAGCAGCGCGGATTCGAGGCCGCAAATGGCATGGAAGGACAGGCCGGGCGAGGCGTGAATGATGCTCGACTTCAGCCGCCGCATCACGCGGTCGATGGACGTGGGATCTTCACCGATCAGCAGCGAGGCGAACTCGGCGATGATGGCGGTCATTCCGGGTCCGAGAAACGCCTCGCCGTAACCGGTGATCCTTTCGTCGGTTTCGATCTTGACCAACGTCCAGTCGAAATTCGCCTCGAGCACAGCCGTGCTAATATTCGTAATCTTCATCGGAAAGCAATAAGGTAGCAGTTTCGGAACGCGCGGTTGCGCCGCGCGTCCGGGAGCGAGGAGCGTACATGCGAGTTCTGGTGACGGGCGCGCAGGGATGCATCGGATCGTGGGTCGTTAAAGGCCTGCTCGACCGCGGGATTGACGTACTCGCTTATGACCTGGATCCGAGCCAGGCGCGGCTGTCGCTGATCGCGAGCCGGGAGCAGGTCGACAAAGTCGCGATTCAGACCGGCAGGATCGAAGACACCCAGCGGATCAAGGATATTGTCAAACACGAGGAGATCTCTCACATCGTGCATCTCGCGGCGGTACTCATGCCGTTCTGCCAGGTGCACCCGGTCGAGGGCGCGATGGTGAATGTCATCGGCACGCTGAACATGTTCGAGGCGGCGCGCGACTCCGGCCGGCCCGTGCGGATCGCCTACGCCAGCTCGTCGGCTGTCTGGGGACCGGGAGAGGCGTATGGCGACCGGACGGTGGCCGAGGAAGATCCCACACTGCCCGCCACGCATTACGGCGTGTTCAAGCAGGCAAACGAGAACAGCGCCCGCGTGTTTCACGCCACGAACGCCATCAGCAGCGTCGGGCTGCGTCCCTGGGCGGTGTACGGTGTCGGCCGCGACTCGGGACTGACGGCGGACCCGACGAAAGCGATCAAGGCGGCCGTGCTGGGACAGCCTTTCCGCATCCGCCTGAGCGGCTTCATGGACTTTCAATACGTCGAAGACGTCGCCGAGACCTTCATCCGCTGCCTGCTCGCGCCGCTCGAGGGTGCGTACGTGTTCAACATGGCGGGCGATATCGCCACCATGGATCAATTCATCGAATTGCTCGCCGAAGTCGAGGGGCGCGTCAAAGAGCTGATCTGCGCGGAGGGCCCGCAAGTACCGGTGAATTATCGAATGGACGACACGCAGTTGCGGACGCATGTGCCTGGCATTCCCAAGACGCCTCTGCGGCAGGGGATCGAGAAGACCTACAGGCTGTACAAGCGGTTGCTGGCAGAAGATCGGCTTTCGCCGGAATTGGGGTAGAGGCCGGGCGGCGCAACACAGCAGCATCGGCGCCGCTCTGGCAAGCCTCAATAGCGTATGGCACTGCTGAGAGAGGCGGCTCCGTCCGCGCGCTACCATGGCCATTTGCAGCCCTTTTCGCCTCTCGTCCGCAACCCGCACCTGTTGACGATTTTCGCGAACTTCGCACCTCGACGGCTGGATGTGCGCCGGTTCCCCGTGCGCCCGCGATTGTACGCTACCGAGCCCGGTGTCGAGGTGCTGGTGCATGAGCAGCAGCCGGACGGGCGCGCGCAGGGGCAGGTCATCGGCCTGCATGGCTTGGAGGGATCGAGCGCCGCGGGATATCTGCGCAGCCTCGCGCAGGTCCTGCTCGAGAGCGGATACGGCGTCCACCGCGCCAACATGCGGAGCTGCGGCGGCACGGAACCGCTCGCGAACACGATGTACCACGCCGGGCTGACCTCGGACACCCTCGCGATTCTGCGACAGCTTAAGGATGAGACTGGCGGGCCGCTCTACCTGGTCGGGTACTCGCTCGGCGGCAATGTGGCGCTGAAGCTCGCGGGCGAACTCGCCGAACACGCTCGCGGGCTGCTCGACGGAGTGGCCGCGATATCCGCTCCAATCGATCTCGCAGCCTGCGTGCGGGCCATGGGCCGGCGTGAGAACCGCATCTACGACGGCCGGTTCCTCGCAGCGCTGAAGCGCCGCATCCGGCGGCGGGCACGGTCGCTGCGCGGCATATACGATCTCGACGCGCTGGCCGGCGCGCGCAGCGTCTACGAATTCGACGACCGGATCACCGCGCGGTTTTTCGACTTTGGCACGGCGGACAATTACTACGCGACACAGTCGTCGAATCAGTTCCTGGAACACATCCGCGTGCCGGCCCTGCTGGTCACCGCGCAGGACGATCCCCTGGTGCCGTTCGATATCTACCGGCACCCGGCGATCGAGGCCAATCCCAAGATCCGGCTGCTCGCGGTCGAGCACGGCGGGCACATGGGATTCCTGGCCGCGCGCAAACCGCGCTACTGGGTGGACCGCGCCATCCTGGCTTGGTTCGAAGAACTGCAGGCCGCGGCGGCGCCGTCTCGGATAGCGCTCCGGGCACGGAGCGCGTCTAAGCTGGGCAGCTCTCCGCCGCTTCCTTTGTAAACTAAAGAAAGCCTTTACTTTATGCCTGACAGAATGGTCGCCCGCATTTCTCACCGCTGGTCCGCCGCCGCCGGTGGACCCGCCGCATCGTTGCTCTCGGCCGCCGCGTTCGGAGACTCGAGAGCGGAGGGCATTCGCAGAACAAAGCTGCCAGTTGGAAAGGCCTCTCCGGAACAGGTAAGGAGGTCTGTGCCAAAAGAATACATCGTGCCATACCGCAAGTGTTTGAGAGCCGGCCGGGCGGCCGGCGGCGGCGCATTGGGGCCGCCCCACTGCGGGACTCGACTAACAGGCGAGAAGGCCCCTGGGGCAGCGCGCAACTACAGCGGTCAGAAAGGCCAGCCCGCGCTGGTCCTGGCCGGACGCCGGGTGCGGGACGTCGCCCTGCTGCTCGCGGCAGCTCTGCTGCTGCCGGCGCAGAACCTCCCGGAATTCGAGAAGAAGGTGACCGAGTTCACGCTCGGCAATGGGATGCACTTTATCGTGGCAGAGCGCCATGAGGCTCCGGTTGCTTCCTTTACGGCTTTCGTAAATGTGGGCGCTGTGGACGATCCCGCGGGCGAGAGCAGCATGGCCCACATGTTCGAGCACATGATCGGCAAAGGCACGCGCTCGATCGGTTCGAAAAACTGGGCCGAGGAGCAGAAGCTGCTCGAGCGCATCGAAGAGTTGCAGGACCGGCTCGCGCAGGAGCGCAACCGCGGCCAGCACGCCGATCAGACGAAGCTAAAACAGATCGAAGCCGAGCTGCAGGAGGTGAGCAACCGCGCCAACGCACTGGTCGAGCCGAACGCCTTCGTGCGCACCATCGAGGAGCAGGGCGGGGTCGGGTTCAACGCCGGCACCGCGCAGGACTTCACGATCTACTACTACAGCCTTCCGTCCAATAAGGTCGAGCTTTGGTTCAACCTGCAATCGGATTGGTTCCGCCGCCC
This sequence comes from Acidobacteriota bacterium, assembly GCA_016178155.1. Classification (GTDB taxonomy): domain Bacteria; phylum Acidobacteriota; class Terriglobia; order Bryobacterales; family Bryobacteraceae; genus JACOTZ01. The sequence continues at coordinate 13,301 of JACOTZ010000123.1, read as the reverse complement.
CGTACTGCGCGAGTTCTACAAAGAGCGTGACGTGGTGCGCGAGGAGCGCCGCATGCGTGTTGAATCGAGCCCGCAAGGCAAGCTGTTCGAGCTGCTGCTCGCCACCAGCTTCATGGCGCACCCCTACCGCAACCTGATCGGCTGGGCGAGCGAGATCGAGAGCCTGCGCGCCACCGAGGCCGAGAAGTTTTTCCGCAAATATTACGTGCCCGGCAACATTACCGTCGCGATCGTGGGCGATGTAAACCCCGCGGAGGTCAAGCGCCTGGCTGAGAAATACTACGGAACGATTCCGCCGGGGCCGCTGCCGCCGCCGGTCACCATCCTCGAGCCGTCGCAGGAAGGCGAGAAGCGCGCGGAACTGGAGACGCAGGCGCAGCCGTTTCTCATGATGGGCTACAAACGCCCATCGCAGACGCATAAGGACGATGTGGTGTTCGACGTGGTCGCCAGCATTCTCTCGAGCGGGCGCACCGGTCTTCTCTACAAGGAACTGGTCCGCGACAAGAAGATCGCGGTCGCCGCGTCGGCCTACGCGAGCTTCCCTTCGGGCAAGTATCCGAATCTCTTCGTGCTCCTGAGTGTCCCTTCACCCGGGCATACGACCGGGGAGAGCGAGAAGGCGATCTACGGGATCCTGGAGCGGCTCGGGAAGGAAAAAGTCGATGCGCAGACGCTCGATCGTGTGAAGACGAAACTGCGCGCGAACCTCATCCGCCAGCTCGACAGCAACGCCGGACTCGCGCAGCAGCTTGCTTTCTACGAAGTCGCCTACAGCGACTGGCGCGTCATGTTCACCGGCCTGGATCAGATCGATAAGGTGACCGCGGACGACGTGCAGCGAGTTGTACGCGAGTACTTCAAGGATGAAAAGCGCACGGTCGTATACACGAGCACGCCCGAAAAGCCCGGCGCCACGCCGGTTTCCGAGGCGCGCAAGGAGGGCAAATGAGAAGGCTGATTCTCCCGTTCCTGGCCGCCGCCATGGCGCTGCAGGCGCAGCCCGCGGCGACCAAGCCACGGCCGCAGGCCCCCAGGCGGGCGGCCGCCTTGCCATCGGTCCCGGAACTGAAGTTCCCGCCGCTCCGCCAGGTCCAGATGCCGCACATCGAGACATTCACGCTCGCCAACGGCATGAAGGTGTACCTGCTCGAGAATCATGAGCTGCCACTGGTCGGCGGTTTCGCGCTGGTACGTGCCGGCAACCTGTTCGATCCACGGGAGAAGGTCGGGCTGGCCACCATCACCGGCATGACCATGCGGACGGGCGGCACCAAAAAGAATACGGGCGATCAGCTCGACGAGGAGCTCGAGAACGTCGCGGCGTCGGTGGAAACCTTCATCGGCGAGACCAGTGGGCGCGTGTCGTTCAATACGCTCCGGGAGAACACCGACCGCGTGCTCGCCGTCTTCAAGGACGTCCTCACCTCGCCTGAGTTCCGGCAGGATAAAATCGACCTGGCGAAGAACCAGCTCCGCGCCGGCATCATGCGGCGCAACGACGAGCCGCACGGAATCGCATCGCGCGAGTTCACCGAGATCATCTACGGCCGCGATAACCCCTACGGCTGGCGCATGGAGCTGGAGCACGTTGACCGCATCCAGCGTGCCGACCTGGTAGCTTTCCACCAGCGCTATTTTTTCCCCGCGAACGTAATGTTGGCCGTTCAGGGCGACTTTAAGACTGCCGAGATGCGCCCGAAGCTCGAGCAACTCTTCGTTGATTGGAATCTCAAGCAGGCGCCGGTGCCGGCGTTCCCCAAGGTCGAGGCCAAGGTCTCGCCGGGGATTTATCTGGCCGTGAAGAAGGATGTGACGCAGACGTTCTTCAGCCTGGGCCACCTCGGGGGGCTGCTGAGCGATCCGAACTACCCGGCACTGTCGGTAATGGTGGACATCCTCGGCGGCGGCTTCTCCTCGCGGCTGTTCAGAGAGGTGCGAACCAGGCTCGGGTACGCCTACCACGTCGGGGCGCGATGGGGAGCAAACTATCAGCACGCGGGGATATTCGGGATCTCCGGCAGCACCAAATCGGTGAGCGCCGTGGACACCATTCGAGCCATTCGCGCCGAAGTCGACAAGATCCGCACAGCGGCCGTCAGCGATCAGGAACTGGAGACCGCCAAGCAGTCGGTGCTCAACAGCTTTGTCTTCAATTTCGACCATCCGAGCAAAATCCTCAGCCGCGTGGTCACGTACGACTATTACGGCTACCCGCCGGATTTCATCTTTCAGTACCAGAAGGGTGTCGCCGCCGTCACCAAGGCTGACGTGCTGCGGGTGGCGAAACAGTATGTGCACCCCGAGAATTTCACTATGGTGAGCGTCGGAAATCCGGATGAGTTCAAGGTGCCGCTGACAACTCTCGGGGCGGTGAAGAACATCGACCTCACGATTCCGCAGCCGAAGCAGGCGGTCTCGAAGGGCGACCCGGCGAACCTGGCGAAGGGAGCTCAGATTCTGAAACGCGCGCAGCAGGCGGTGGGGGGCGCGGACAAGCTGGCGGCCGTGAAGGATGTAACGCAGGTTGCCGAGGTGACGCTCGCCACCGGGGCGGGCGGGGGGCTGAAGGCGAAACAGACGAACCAGTGGATGGCTCCCGGGACGCTCCGCCAGGTCCAGGAACTTCCCTTCGGCAAGCAAACCGTCTTCTTCGATGGAAAGACCGGCTGGATCGTCGGGCCGCAGGGCCAGGCGCCCATGCCGGGAGCGGTCGTGAAACAGGTCCAGGACCAATTGTTCCGCAACTGGGTCACGCTGCTGCTGAGCGACAGGAATTCCGACCGCACTGTAAACGCAGTCGGCGACAACGCCGTCGAAATATCAGACCGGGAGGGCAATCTCACGCGCCTGGAGCTCGAGCCGGCGACGGGTCTGCCGGTCGCTCAGAGGTATCAAATGGGACCGGCGGCGGTGAAAGAGACGTACGGCGAGTGGAAAGAGGTCGCGGGCATCCGCGCCCCGCACAAGATCACCCTCGAGCAAGGCGGCCGCAAGGCGATGGAGGCCGCCATTAGTGAAGTCAAGTTCAACAGCGGACTGACGGCGGAGGAGTTAAGCAGGAAACCATGAGTCGAGCTGTACTGGTGTGTTTGCTGGCCGCGAGCCTGGCTGGCGCCGCCGAAACGCGCGAGCAGAAAGGGCGGAAGCTCCTCAACGAGATTATTGCCGCACTCGGGGCGGACAACTTCACGCGCATGGAGGATCGCGTCGAGACCGGACGCGCTTACTCATTCTATCGCGAGGAGCTCACCGGACTCGCCGTCGCCAATATTTACACACGCTATCTCAAGGGCATCGGCAAAGACACGCGCAAGGACCTTCTGGTCCGCGAGCGGCAGGCGTTCGGAAAGGATGAGGACGTGATCGTCCTGTTCGGCGAAGACAAAGGCTACACGCTCACCTACCGCGGAGCCAAGCCGATGAAGGCGGACCGCTTCAAGCGCTACCGGGACTCCACTCTGAATAACGTCTTCTATATCCTGCGCGTGCGGCTGCACGAGCCGGGTATGATCTTCGAGCACCGCGGCGCCGAAATCGTGGATCTCAAGCCGGTCGAAGTGCTCGATATCACCGACGCCGAGAACCGCGTCGTCAGCGTGTACGTGGACCGTACGACGAGGCTGCCGACCCAGCAGGTCTTCCATTACCGCGACGAAGAAAAGTACAAAGTGGAAGAGGTGACTCGCTTCTCGAAATACCGTGATGTCGGCGGCGTGCAGTGGCCGTTCAATATTGTGCGGGAGCGCAATGGAGAGAAGATTTTCGAGCTGTTCGCCGAGTCCGTGAAGATCAATCAGAATCTGACGGATAACCTGTTCACCGTTCCGGCGGGGATAAAAATTCTCCCGGAGAAGTGACGCCGGGCGGGCCGCGAAAAACGCCGCTCGCTGAAGCTACAATAGACACGTGGACGTCGAGAAAACCATCGAGTTCATTCTGGACAACCAGGCGCGGTTCTCGGTCGCACTCCAGCAGCTTGCCGAGACTCAGATCGCGCAGGCAAAGCGCCTGGACCGGATGGAGGAGGTCGACCGGAGATTGGGCGAACGCATCGATTTGCTGGCCGCCGCCATGATGGGACTGACGGAGAACGTGGAGCGGCTGACCAAACATGCCGATGAGACCGATCGCCGGATGAAAGAAACCGACGAGCGGATGAAAGAGACCGATCAGCGAATGCGGGCAACCGACGAGCGCCTGAATGCGCTCATTCAGGCGGTCCACGATCTGATCCGGCGCGGGCCGAACGGCTCTACATCGGCAGCTCCATCTCCATGACCAGTCCCGGCGGTTCGTTCCGCGCCTCGAGCTTCCCCTTGTGCAGTTCCACCGCCCGGCGCGCAATCGCCAGTCCCAAGCCTACACCGCCCGTGGCCCGGTTGCGATCCGAATCCACTCGATAGAACGGCTCGAACAGGCGCGGCAGCGACTCCGGCGGCACTCCGGGACCATGATCGCGCACCACAAGCCGCGCCGATGACGCTTTGCGGCCCAGGCTCACCTCCACGCGCGACCCGGGGGGCTCAAACCGGATCGCGTTGCGCAGAACGTTCTCGGCGGCGCGGCGGAGCAGCTCCTCATCGCCGCGGACGGTAATCCCATCGAGGTTCACGACATCGATCCCGCATCCCCGCGCATCGGCCTCGAGCCGGCAGGTCTCCACCACGTCGGCGACGAGCTCGTCAAGGCGCACCGGCTCCCGGTTCATCTGGCTGACATCGCCCTCGGCGCGCGTGACCTGCAGGAGCTCCGTGAGCAGCTCGTTCAGTCTTTCGGCCTCCTTCTCGATACGGTCGAGGTGCGGCGTTTTGTCCTCCGCCGTGCGTGCCAGCTCGGTCGCGAGGCTCAGGCGCGCAAGTGGGGAGCGCAGCTCGTGGGACATGTCCAGTAGCAGCCGCCGCTCGGCCTCGAGCAGCGTCTGGATCCGGTCGGCCATCTGGTTGAAAGCCGACGCAAGCTGACCGAGCTCGTCTGCCCGTCGCGAGCGCACGCGCCCGCTCAGGTCGCCGCGGCCAAACCGGTCGACCGCCTGCTGGAGCTCACGAACCGGCGTCGTGAGATGACGCGCGAAGGCGTAACACAGAACCACGAGCAGGCCCAGCGGCACGACGTGGATCTCCGGCTGCAAGAACCATCCGGACCATTGTCCCGGCGGAATCTGCACAAAAAAGAAGTAGCGGCCGTCCATCGAGCGGCGCGCGAGGATCGCGTGATGGTGCCGCAGGAAGGGAAAGCGCGGGCGGCGGCGAGCCTCCTCCACCAGGTCGGACCGATCCTCCCCGGTGGCCAGCTCCCGGCCGATGGCGTCGGTCAGGGTGACGTCGGCCCCGGTGGCGGTCCGGAAACGGTCGAGAGTCGCGCGCAGCGCCTCGGGCCCGCCGGTCTCATAGGCGTGCCGCGCCTCGCGAAGCTGAACCTGCAGCAGCAGCCCCAGCGGCGGCGGCCGCCGCTCGCCGGAATGAAAGCTCATCGCCGCAACCATGAGGAACGCGAGCATCGTGATGAGCACCGTCCCCAGAAACCACAACAGCGTCTTGGCGAAGAGAGACAAACTAGGCCTCGTCCGATGACCGCAGGAACTGGTAGCCGACGCCCCGGACCGTCTTGATCAGCGGCTTGTCCGTTTCCAGCTTCCGGCGCAGATGACTGATGTGCATGTCAACGGAGCGGTCGAAGGGCGTCGCCTTGCGGCTATACAGGCGCTCCATGAGCGCGTCGCGCGACAGGACGCGACCCGCCGAGCGCATGAGCAGCTCGAGAATGTCGAACTCGATCGTGGTCAGCTCCACTTTCCGGCCGTTCGAGAAGACGCTGCGGGAACCCGGGTCGAGCGTCACGCTGTTGACCTCGGTCCGCTCACCGGGAGGGCCGCCCTCGGCGCGCCGCAGGATGGCGCGCATCCGCGCCGCCAGCTCACGCGGGTTGAAAGGCTTGGGCAGATAATCATCGGCGCCCAATTCCAGCCCCACGATACGGTCCACGTCTTCACCGCGGGCGGTGAGCATCAGCACGGGGACGCCGCTTTGCCGCCGCAAGCGGCGCAGGATCTCGAAACCGTCCAGCCGCGGCAGCATCACATCGAGCACGACCAGGTCATAGTTGCCTTCGAGTGCGCGCGCGAGACCGGTGCTGCCGTCGTAAGCGAAATCGGGGGTGAACCCTTCGCGCTGGAGAAACTCGCGCAGCAGCGCCGCCAGCTCGACATCATCGTCGATGACCAGGACCCGCACAGCCTCAACTTAGCACGCAGTTGCGCGCTTTCTCGCGGCGTTTACATACTTTTACACTTCGCAGATCCCCGCTTTACACTGCCCGCGTACTTTCAGATTAGGAGGCTGAAACACCTGATGAATCTCAATCGGAAACTAGCAGCAGCCGGCGCGGCAATCGTACTGGCGGGAGCTGTATTTGCCTACGCGGCCCCTGGCCGCCACGGCGGAATCGGCACGATGGGTAATCCGGGCAAGCGCCTCGAGATGCTGGCAGGCTATCTCGACTTGACCGACGCCCAGCGGGAGAAAGCGAAAGTTCTGGCCAGGCAGGCCATGGACACCGCACGACCCGTGCTCGACCAACTGAAGCAACAGCACGAGGCGATGCGCGCGGCGGTGCAGGCCAACAAACCGGAAGCCGAGATTACGCAGTTAGCCACCACCCAGGGCGCGTTGGTCGGCCAGCTTATCGGCATCCACGCCAAGGCCATGGCGCAGTTCTACACTCTGCTCACGCCCGAGCAGCAGCAGAAGGCCGACAAGCTGCACGACCATTTCCGGGACCTGGTCGGCCATCGGTTCGGAATGCACCATTCCCCCGAGTCTCAGTAAATCTTCGGGCACAGATGTCCGGCGCGGCAGTCAGCCGGCCGGGCATCTGCGCCCCGAGTGACTCCATTACCGTCTCCTTCCGGCCCGGCGGTGATACCCTCTCCTAAAATCGCGAGTTTCCCGGCAGGCTAGGGCGGCCCCAGCGAGCACAGCGGATCGCCCACGACGATGTTTTGCCAGCTCAGCGCCGGGATGGACATGTAGTACGCCTCCGCCAGGTTCCGGCCCGCATACCAGGCTGGAAGCAGGTAGTCAGGGCGGGGCGCCAGTTGCAGATAGGGCTCATAGACGTGACCTGACGCGCCGGTCGCGCCCTCCGACAGATAGTCGGCGGTCAGGCTTTGCGGCGAGTCGGCGAACCATGTGTTTTTGTCCGACCATGTGCCCAGTTTCCAGGAGGCGGGCGGCCGGCGGAAGGTGCGGCCGCTGCTCGAAACGAAATCGGTCACGATCGCACCCGGCAGCCAGCGGAAGCCGAGAAATCTCTCATGGCGCGTTTTGTCGTTGGACCCCCAGCCCGCGTACCCGACGACGTCCTTTACGCCATAGAGAACCTTCCCGGTTTCTTCGAACACGAGCCGGCCGGCGGGCAGCAGAATTGCGGCATTGCGCAGCCACACGTTGCCGTCGTGGTCGCCGCGGGCGTCCAGGTCGATGACGAACTTGCCGCGATTGCGCGCAGCCAGCGCGCGGTCGACCAGTGCTTTGGCTCCCGCAACGTCGTAGGCCGCGAGCCGCGTCACCAGGTAGATGGGAAAGCGCGGGTGCTGAAACGGCGTCTCGCTCTGGCGGAAGAAAGGGTTCGGCACAATGCCGGCCAGCGGATGCCGGCGTCGGGCCCTGTCCTGGTAAAGCAGCGTCAGCTCGGAATCAACCGCTGCCCCATCTCCCGTCTTGCCCAGCGCGCCGCTGATCCGCAGCGGCACCCCTGCCGTGGTGACGATGTATAGCGCGTGATCGCGCAACTGCCCCCCTCGCAGGCAATTCGCGACCGGCCCGGCGATCCGGGACTCGTACTCCGCGCGAGCGATTGTCTCCTGTGTGGATGCCCTGATCCGGCAGATGTTGGCTGCCGGCACGCCGCGCCGTCTCGCATAGTACTCGCCGATCTCCCGCGATTCACTGGAGTTCTGATTGATGACGACCAGCACGTTGGCTGGTCCCTGGGCGAGCGCGCGCGCCGCGGCCAGCAACATACAGGCGCACGTGAAAACGCTAGCTCGCATCTGGTAGCACGGCTGTGCTGCGGCCTGAGGAAGGGCTGGACCCATGGCGCTGCGCTCGGCCGCTGGTCTCGACGCACCGTTCAAGCATGAGTTATGACGGTGATGGCTTCCCTGGCGGCTCGGGAGCCGAAACATTGGAGTGCGCGGACCTGTGCTCCGTACGGGATGCCCAGTTCGGCCGCCGTTCGGCGGCGGCCTGAACTCCATCCTTGCGGGAAACGCGACGGTCCGCCGGCCGCGGCAAACGGCGGCGCCGCGGCAACCCGCCTGCTCCAGGCTTGCGGCCCGATTGCCAGCGCGCTCGCAGACGATTGAATCTAAAACTGTAAGCGCGTTGAACATAACCCGCAATGTTATACTGTAGACTGTCTCCCGATATTCAGGCCCATCGAGGGGCGCATGTCAGGCGTGCATCACCCTGAGCCGGTCATGTTTTATGGATCTCGATCAGCTTCATACGTTCCTGGAGATCGTCAGGCTCAAGAGTTTTTCCAAGGCCGCCCAGACCTGCTATCGTACCCAGCCCGCCATCAGCGCCCAGGTCCGGCAACTCGAGCAGGATCTGAACACCACGTTGTTCGAGCGGCTCGGCACGCGCATCTCGTTGACCACGGCCGGCAAGATCTTTGCCGAGTACGCCGAGCAGATTCTTGAACTGCGCCGGCGCGCCCAGGACTCCATTAACGAGCTCGAGCGCATGCCGAGGGGCGAAATCGTGATCGCCGCCAACGAGGCCACCTGCATCTACGTTCTCCCGCAGGTCTTCTCCGATTATAAGCAGCAGTTTCCGAACGTGCAGTTGCACGTCGATCGTTCGTACGGCTCGAAAGTAGTCAATGCCGTGCTGGAGAACATGGCGGATTTCGGCATTACGCAGTTGCCGGTCCAGGATAAGAAACTACAGGTGGTGAAGATTCATTCCGACGAGATCAAGGTGCTGGCGCCCGCGGGGCACCCGCTGGCCTCGCGTGCGTCGATCATGTGCCACGAGCTTCTGGGATACCCCCTTCTGCTGCCGAAATCCGGTACCACACGTGCGCGTCTTAACGTGTGGCTGGAGGCCGTGGAGGACGATATAAGCGTATCGATGGAATTGGACTCGACCGAAATGATCAAGCAGTTCGTGATGGCGGGCCTGGGGGTGTCCTTCGTCGCCGCCTCCAATTGCGAGCGCGAACTCGAGCAGGGCAAGGTGGCGGCGGTGTCTCTCGGTCCGGAACCCATGATCCGGCGCCTGGGCCTCATCTACCGAAAAGACAAGAACCTGTCGAAAGCCGCCCTCGGCTTCATTGACGCGATCATCTCCCACGCGCTCGCCGAGGAGCCCGAGATGGCCGCGGGGCGGTTGCCGCGGCTGGCTGGAGCGTAACCGCCATGCGTAGCGGAATGGTGAAGAGTTCCACGATCCTCATCGCGCTGGGGCGAAAAACAGCCGTCTATAGGTCAATCGAGGACCTGCCGCCGGGGCTCCGCCATAAGCTGGCTAGGACAACCAACGGTGATAATGCCGCCACCATCCTGATCGCCGACCGCAACGGCCGCGACGAGCTGCTCAAGCTGATGCTGGGCCAGCCATCCAACCTCAGGCGTGCCGGAAGGCGCGGCACACAGCGGCCCGAGTCCGGGCGCTGGCGGCGTGCTATTCGCCGCTGGCCCATCGCCATGGCACTGGTGCTGGTCGTCGCGCTGAGCGCTGCACTGTGGCTCCTGGCCGGCGGCCGCTGAACGCGCCTGGCACCGTCAGAGCGGCTCTCCCTTGTCTCCGGGCAACAGGATTTGACGCATCAGCGGCAGCGGCACCCCCCCTTGGCGGATGAATACATCATGGAAATCGCGGAGCGAGTATGCGCGACCCTTCGCGCGCTTGTAGTCCTCGCGCAGCTTGTAGATCTCGAGCTTGCCCAGGGTGTAGTACAGGTACGTAGGGTCGTAGGCGCCCCGGCGCGCCTCCTCGTAAGCGTTGGCAGGCTCCAAAAACGCTTTCTCCTCGAACAGCCTGGCCGCAGTCGGCACCGTCCAGCCCTGGGTGTGCAGCTTGATCCCCGCCATGTAGCGACAGTCCCGCACCAGTGCTTCCTGCAACTGCGCCAGTCTGACTGCGGGATCGCCCGCTCCGAAGCCTTCCTCCACCATCATCTGCTCCGCGTAGTGCGCCCATCCTTCGACGTTCGTGCCGCAGAATGTAAGTTTCCGAGTCTTGGTCGGGAAGTGCCGCGAATAGAGGAACTGCACGAAATGGCCTGGGTACGCCTCATGGATCGAGATAATATCCATGACCGGCCGCGCGAAGGCCCGCAGGTGCTCGCGCTTGTGTTGCGGCGTCCAGTCCGGCTCCGGAGGCGTGATGTAGTAATACGCCTCTTTCGCCCGATTCTCGTAAGCGCCCGGCGTATCCATCGATGCGAACGACCCCGAGCGCGCGTATGGCGGTGTTTCCTTCACAATCGGCCGGATCTCCGACGGGATGCTGACGATCTGTTTCTGCACGGCAAATCTGCGGATCGCCTCCAGCATGTCGCGCGCCGCGGGGATAAGCGTCTGCTCGCTTGGGTGATTGCGCGCGAGCGACTTCAGGACTTCCACGGGCCGGGCCTTAGGGTTGAGGCGGCGGGCCGTCTCGAGGAACGCGTCGTAATCCTTGCGCAGGTTCGCCTCGCCGATCTCGAGCAGCCGGTCGAGCGGCAGGTCCACCAGCTCCTCGAACAAGAGCTTGCGGGAGTAGTTGCGGGAACCGATTGCATAACTCCCCCGCGACCGCGGCAGCAATTCGTGCTTGAGGTAGTGGCTGGCCGATTCCATGGCATGGACGGCACGAGTGTTGGCGAGTGTGAGATCGTGCAGCAACTCGGCGTCGCCCTGGGCGGCCCCTTTCGCCCAGTCCGCCACACTGTCGCGCAGGAACCCGATTGAGCCGCTCGCGATGCGCAGCGCCAGCTCGGTGAGTTCCCGCGGCGGATCATAGACGTTCTGGCGCATCGCATCGAGAACCGCGGGAACGCCGCGCAGCCGCTCAATCACGTCTCGCAGGCGCTCGGGCGCGGGCGCGAAAGTGCGCTTCATCAAGGCATCGATGGCGCTGCCGGGCAGGCTCACGTAAGGAATCGGGTTCCTGCGCCAGCTCTGCATGCCGTCGATCTCGAGCAGCTCGGACTCGATTTGGCCGCGCAGGATAATCGAGTCGATCTTCTCGTCCAGGCTCAGATTCTCTTTGCGGAGGCTGTCGAGCCGGCTTAACAGGCTCTTCAGCACCGCGATCCGGTGCCGGTAGGCGTCCTGGGACAGATCCTCGAGCTTCCGGTCCCACTCGTGGAAACCCTCCTCGGTGCCGAGCGATGGCCGGAATTCAAACAACAGCCGGAAATAATCATCCACGAATGCGCGGAAGGCCGCCGAACTCACGGGCGTGACCGGGGGCGGAAGCTTGCCGCCGCCGCAAGCGCAGAGCAGCACGGCTGCCGCAAGAACGCTGGTATGCCGTCCCGCATGCCGCTTGCCGGCGCGCGCGGCTCGGATCTTGTCAGCCTGAGCCGCGCCCGTGAGAAGGTGTGAAATATTCGGAAAAACCATTTCAGGCCTCCAATGTTTGCATTCGGTTAGCCTGCGGAAAAGAGGCCCGAAATCATTTTTTCACACCTTCTGAGGAAGCGGTCGTCAAATATCAGGCGGGACACGACGCTATCCCGCATGACCCACCAGGGCTCTGCTGCGGTCGGCGGAACCGCGGCAACTGCGTCGCGCGCTCGATCCCCAACACGACAGACCAAGAGGCTCGTCCCAACAAAAGACCACGCGCGTCCCGGTCATCAGACCGCGGCTCAACTCTTCAGCTCGGCCGTAATCTCGGCGGCTGCGGCGCGCGCGCCCTCAACGTCGTCGATCGCGAAGCTGATCGCACCGACCTTGGCGTGGCCGCCTCCCCCGTAGCGCTCGCAAATCGTTGCCAGGTTGTGCTTCAGCGGCCGGGGCGCCCAGGGATTGGAGCCCACCGATACTTTTGTCCGGAAGGTCGAGCGGCTCACCGACACCGTGTACAGCGACTCGGGATACAACTGGTAAGGAATGAACTTGTTGTAGCCGTCGAGATCGAGCCCGATCAGGTCGAAGAAGACCACCCCACGGTCGTACGCCGCACGCTCTCCGATGACCCCGAGCGTGACCAAGTGCCGCTCGTATAGCGCCTGGAAGGTCTCCTTGATTTCCGGCTTCGCGGCAATGTCAGAGAGCTTCATTCGTCGCATCGAGCGGATGATGTCCTGCACTTGATCGGAGCCCTTGGTGCCCTCGATCACGAGCGTCAGCTTCTGGGCCGGCGCTTGCATGTCCACTGCTTCCCCGGCGGTCTTGTACAAGGCGCCATCGACGATATCAGCCCACTCGACCAATTCGGCGAGATCCGGCGCCTCATAGCCGAAACGCTCCTGTGTCACCTTGCGAATGAAGCTGGTGCACGAGCGGAAGCTCGGGTCGTAGAGCTTGCGGCCCGTCGTGTCGCGCCGGTAGTGCTCGGCATCTTCCGGTGTCAGGAAGGCGCTTTGGTGGTGGTCGAACCACCAGTTGAGATTCGGATTCGACGAGTACTTGAAGTCGACGATTGCATTCACGTCGCCGTCGAACAGGCTGTCATCGAAGATCTGGTCCGGTGTATGCGCCATTCCCGTGAACAGGAACTCGCAGTAGGGATAATACTTGTCTTCGAGGAATCGGCTGAAAAACGCGGCCGAGGCAGCCCCGTCGAAGCAATGGTCATGGTATAGGATTCGTGCCCGCATTCAGGTCCGGTCTGTTCAATGAAAGGAAAACCTCCTAGCTTGCCTGAAAATCGGGCGGAATGCAACTGGGCTGCGCCGCCGTCAGTTTGTCGGGCGGGTTGTCACTCGCGGCATCTCTTAAGATTTCGCAGCTCGGTCAAGCACGCGCCCGCGCGAATCAGCGCACTCTTCGCACCAGGAGATGCGCGCAGGAGTGCAGAACAGCCAGCAGCGCAAAGACCGGCGTGTACGACTAGGTGCTGACCAGCCGGCCGATGACATCAGTCGAAAGCAGCCCACCGAAACCACTGCCGGCGGCGATCAGTCCGAATACGGTGGCCACCGTGCGTTGCGGCCAGGTGTCGACGATGAGCGCGCCCATTGTCACCTGCCAGGTGAGATGGGAAAATGCGACGAGGGCGGCGAGCAGCAGGGCAACCTCGAGGCTCGGCCCGAACGCGATCAGCCCGCCGAGCGGAACGAGCACCACGGCAAGGCCC
>JACOTZ010000010.1 GCA_016178155.1 Acidobacteriota bacterium | reverse complement strand
GTTAGCCCGGCGCGCTGCTGGTCAGCCATGACGATGAGGAGGTTCGGGAGCCGGGATCGTTGCGCAAGGGCAGCCGGCGCGGCGGCGCTCGAGCGGAGGAAGTCTCGTCGATTCAACATGGCGCGTCCGTGGGACCCCTTAGTGTATCAATGCGTGTCGTCCCGGAATGCCAGCGCGGCGCCGGGATAGCCGCGGCTGCCGTTCTCGTATGATGTCTGGTGATACGGAGGGCGATCCTTCGAGCCCGCCCGGCGCCATTTCGGATCTCTACCATGACAAACGCACTGAGCAGTGCCACTCTCGTCCTTTGTTTGACCGCCGGGATCGCGGCCGGCCAGGACGCGACCAAGCTCTCTTTTCGAGGAAACTCCGGCGTTGAGATGCTTCGGGAAGCTTCCGCGGCCCCGGACGGAAGCGGGGTAATCCGGCGCTACGCGCTCGACCTGCCTCGATTCGAGGCGGGCACTTACTGGCGGGCCTCCGACGGCCCCGACTGGTACAACGGGACCAATCGAATGCGGGTGACCGCATTCCGGCGGACCGCCGGACTGCGCGAGGGCGGATTCTTTCTGCTCCTGAAACTGCGGGCTGGAGGGTACCTGGCGGTTTTGCCTCTCACCGGAAATGCCACGACCGCATGGCTCGTGCCCGCAGCCGAACGCTTCGATCTCAGCCTTGGAAATCTGGGCACGGCGCGTGTGAACGGGCCGTTTCCGGTGGCGGCCTGGGCGCGAGCCGGCGATCCGTACAGTGCGTGCCGGGAGGTTTGGCGGAAGGCGATGGCGACCGAGCCGATCTCCGTGCACCTGCGTCCCCGGGGCGAAAAAAAGCTTCCCGAATTCCTGCACTATCTGGGTTTCGCCACATGGGAAGAGTACCGCGAGAACTACGATGCCGGGAAGCTCGTCGACATGATGCGGCGAATTCACGCGTCGGGCGTACCGATTCGATGGATCCAGATCGGCATGGGACACCACGATATCAAGCGGCTGGGCAGGAGGCGGCTGCTGAACAGCCTCGATCCGGATGCACAGAAGTTTCCGCAAGGCTGGAGGCCGGTGATGGCGGCGCGCAAAGAGGACGGAATCAAATGGCTGGGCGTGTTTCAGGCCTTAAGCGGCTACCCGCAAGGCATTCATCCGCAGAATGCGCTGGGCGCCCTGAACGACCTGCTGATGCCGGTTCCCTCCGGCGCCGTGCAGCCGCGCAACGACCCGCGCGCGTCCGCCGCTTTCTACGACACCATGCTCGCCTCGGTAAAGCGCCACGGGTTCGCCTTCATCAAGATGGATTTCGAAACGCCCAACCTGCAACTGTACATGGGCACGCCGAATCCGGTTGAGGCCGCCGTAAACAACCAGCGGTCGTACCAGGCTGCCGCGGCCAAATACCTGGACGGCACAATCAACTGCATGGCGCACAACGGGCCGGACATTTTCAATACGGCGGGCAGTGCGATGACTCGGGTCTCGCAGGATTATCACAAGGGCGACGCAGCAAACGCTCGCCTGATTCTGTACCACACCTACGGCAATCTGCCGTGGGCCGGCCAGACCGTCTGGGGCGACCACGACATGTTTCATTCGAGCGATACGGTTTCCGCCAAACTGATGGCGGTTGCGAAGGCGGTCTCGGGCGGGACCGTGTACCTCTCCGATGGCGTGGACCGTTTCAACAAGGACCTGATCGCGCCGCTTTGCTATCAGGACGGCCGCATCCTGCGCCCGCTGGCGCCCGCCGCTCCGCTTCCCGAGAGCCTGTTTGTCGACCCCGCGAAGGACGCATACCGCGTCGTGGCGCCTCTGCCAGATGGCGCGGCGGCATTGCTGATCTACAATCTGACGCGACCCGTTCAAACCGTCCGGGCGACAGTCGGGCCCGACGATTACCGCGCCGCCTCGATTATGATGCAGCCCTATCCAGGCTCTTGGGAGCCGCCGCAGGAAGGCCTGGTCATGTACGACTGGCGGGAGCGCAGCGCGGCGCCGCTGAAAGGCGGCCGGGAGGTGCAGTTGGGCGGTTTTGAAGACCGCTTTCTTCTCCTGTGCCCTGTCCAGGAGGGCTGGTCCGTGATCGGGAGGACCGACAAGTATCTGTCGCCGGCCGCGGTGAAAGTGATCTCGCGAACGCGGGATGCCCTTGTGCTCGAAATGGCCGAGAGCGGCCCGCTGTCACTCTGGTCCGCTGCGGGAAATCCGGTTTCGAAGCAAGCGCAGTTCCGTCCGGCGGGCGGTGGACTGTGGACGGCCGACATTCCCACCGGTAAACAGAACTTCACCGTGCGGATCGAGCGGCGCCGGGCGCAGGCGACGGCACGGCCGGCCGCGGCGCTCGAAGTTGAAATGCCGGGCGCGGAAGCCGCGGGAACTACCCGCCGGGATTGAGCACAGGCAGGCCTCGGCGCCAGTCGAGCAGGCGCCCGGAAAGTTCGCGGGCCCGCTTCGGATCCCGATCCGCGAGATTCTCGCGCTCCCCTGCGCCGCGCGACAAGTCGTAGAGTTCGAGGCCGGCGCCGCTGGCATTCACCAGCGCTTTCCAGTTGCCGCTGCGGATGGCGCAGTTCGGGCTGCGGTCCCACTTGGTCCCTGGGTATTGATAGCTTTCGTCGCGCCCGTACTCCCAAAACAGGTCGTTGCGCGTTTTGCGCGGCCGGCCGAGGAAGGCGGAGGAAACGTCATCGCCGTCGAATTTCGCCGAGGGCGGGTTCACGCCCGCCATGCGGCACAGCGTTGGGAACAAATCCACCGCGCAGATGACGCTTTGCTTGTCCACCTTGCCCGCCGGAACACGGCCGGTCTGGCGCACGAGGAATGGTACGCGGATCCCGCCCTCGTAGAGGCTCCACTTGCGCCCGCGCAGGCCCGCGGTGCTGCCCGGAGGCTGCAATCCTTCCTTGTAATAGCGCGGCCACGCGGTAGGACCGTTATCGCCGAGGAACACGATGATCGTATCGCCCGCGAGCGCCTCCCGGTCGACGGCGTCGATCAACCGCCCGAGCTGCCGGTCCATCTCGTCGAGAACGGCGTAGAACTGCTGCAGGTATTTGTTGGCGGAAAACCGGCGGTATTTCGCCATGAGCTCCGGCTTCGGCTCGAAGGGGTCGTGCACGTCGTTGGGCCAAAGCTGCAGGTAAAACGGTCGAGCGCGGTTGCGGTGGACGAAATCGATCGCACGGTTCACGAAGATTTCGCTGGTCTCGGTTTTGGTTGCGTGGATGATCTTCCCCTGGTCCAATTTCTCGCTCATCTGTGAAAGCCGGTCGGACCAGAGCACGCGGTCGCCGAGGCCCTCGAAGCTGGTGAACGACTCGTCGAAGCCGTAGGCGGAGGGGTGGGGGGCATCGTCCACGTCGCGGCCGCCTCCCATGTGCCATTTGCCGATATGGGCGGTGGCGTATCCGGCCTGCTGGAAGGCGCGGCCGATGCAGGGAGCGTGCGGATCGAGATAGTCGCGCATCGCGTGCTCGCGGTTGCGCTTGCGGCTGTCGAAGTAGGAATTGACGAGATGCCTGGCCGGGTACTGGCCGGTGGTGATGCCGACTCGGGATGGAGAGCAGACGGGCGAGGCGACGTAGCCCTGGGTGAAGCGGACGCCCTGAGAGGCGAGGCGGTCCAGGTTGGGCGTCTTCACCTCACAGCCGTAGGCGCTCAAATCGCCATAGGCAAGATCGTCGGCGAGGATGACAATCACGTTTGGCCGCCGCGCTGGCGCGGCTGAAAGGACACTCGCCCCAGCTCCGCCGAGGCAGGTTTGGAGGAAATCTCTCCGGTTCATGACGAGCGGCTCCGACCCATGTACAAACTCAAAGGGTAGCTTATGTTTATAGTGTTATTGCCCCGGCCCGGTGTCTTGCGACCGGCGGTCCGAAGATCTACATTGCGAACGCCGCCGTGGCAGTCGATCGAGATCACAGGAGCAACCTTTGCACGCATCCATTCGAAAAGCGATTGGAATCTTTGCGTTCTGGACGGCGTCAGGACTCGCGCAGGACGTCGCGCCCTTGCGGCCGCCGGCCGTTCCGCTAATCGCGCATGACCCCTATTTCAGCGTGTGGTCAACGGCCGACCGGCTGACCGACGCGCCGACCAAACATTGGACCGGCAGCGAACAGCCCATCACCGGGATCGCGCAAGTGGATGGCAAGCTGTTGCGCTTCATGGGTGGGAGGCTCCTCTGGGCCGTACCGGTTCCAGCGATGAAACAGGTGGAGTTGCGGCTCACGCCCACGCGCACCCTGTATGCATTCGAAGGCGGGGGCGTCCGCATCGATTTCACCCTGCTGACGCCCGCGCTGCCGGACGACCTGGAGGTTCTCTCCCGGCCCGTGACCTACCTCGACTGGGAAGTGAAGTCGATCGACGGCAAAGCGCACGAGGTGCGGCTGTACCTCGACTGCTCGAGCCACCTCGTGGTCAATCTCCCGCAGCAGCATGCGGCGTGGTCGCGGCATCAGATCGGGAGCATGCAGGTGTTGCGGCTTGGCAGCACCGAGCAGAAGATGCTCGCCGTCTCGGGCGATGACCTGCGAATCGACTGGGGTTATCTTTACCTCGCGGTGCCCGCGGGCCATGGCAAGTCGCGGACGTTCGGCGCCACCACGCGCCGGCGCGCATTGCATCTCGCGAACATGGACTTCCCGGAGACCAACGACCTGGAACAGCCGCGGCAGACCGACCGCGATGTGCCCCTGGTTGGCGTGATCCTCGATCTAGGCGCCGTTGGCGCGGATGCCGTGCGCCGGCATCTCATGATTGCGTACGACGACCTGTACTCGGTGGAGTACTTCGAGCGGCGGCTCCGGCCGTATTGGCGGCGGAATCGGCGAGGACCCGAGTGGCTGCTGGCAACGGCCGCCGAGCAATACGAGGGGTTGCGGAACAGGTGCATCCGGTTCGATCAGGAGATCACGCGGGATTTGGTGGCGGCCGGCGGCCCCAGGTTCGCGGCGCTGGCGATCCTGGCGTACCGGCAAACGCTCGCGGCGCACAAGCTGGCCGCCGATTTCGACGGCACGCCGCTCTATTTCTCGAAGGAGAACCGGAGCAACGGCTGTATCGGAACCGTGGACGTGACCTATCCCTCGGCGCCGTTCTTTCTGCTGCTGAATCCACGGCTGCTCGAAGCGCAGTTGCGGCCCGTGCTCGAGTACGCGCGCTCGGGCCGGTGGCCCTGGCCCTACGCTCCGCACGACCTGGGCCAGTATCCGCTGGCAAACGGGCAGGTTTATGGCGGGGGCGAGGAGAGCGAAGAACGGCAGATGCCGGTGGAAGAAAGCGGCAACATGCTGATCCTCATGGCCGCGCTGGCGAAGGCGGAAGGCAATGCGGAGTTCAGCCGGCGCTATTGGCCACTGCTTACGCGCTGGGCGGAATACCTGAAAGAGAAAGGCATGGACCCCGAGAACCAGCTCAGCACGGACGATTTCGCGGGACACCTGGCGCACAACACGAATCTTTCGCTGAAGGCGATTATGGCGCTGGCCTCCTATGCGCAACTGGCGCGGCAACTGGGCCAGGCGCCGGCGGCACGGGAGTACGATCGTATTGCGCGAGACATGGCGGGGCGGTGGACGCGGATGGCGGCGGACGGCGATCACTACCGGCTGGCGTTCGACAAGCCGGGCACCTGGAGCCAGAAATACAACCTGGTTTGGGACAAGCTGCTCGGCTTCGGCTTGTTTCCACCCGAAGTGGCGCAAAAGGAAATCGCCTTTTACAAAGCCCGCCAGAAGCGCTACGGGCTGCCTCTCGACAATCGCGCGGATTACACGAAGCTCGACTGGATCGTGTGGACCGCGACGCTCAGCGACAACGCGCGCGACTTCAGCGCGCTCGTAGACCCGGTCTATGCGTTCGCCAACGAGTCCTCGAGCCGCGTGCCGCTGACCGACTGGTACTGGACGACAGACGGGACGCAGCGGGGATTCCAGGCACGCTCGGTCGTGGGCGGCGTGTTTATCAAGCTGCTCGAAAATGGCGAGACGTGGAAGCGGTGGGCGGCGCGGGGGAAGTAGGTGTTGTGCGGGCGGCTACTATGCCAGCGGGGACCCTGCTGTTGTCCATCCAATATTGGCGTGTCTTGCCGCGGTGGATTTGCAGCGTGTGTGCCGGCAACGGCGAAAGGGGATCCAATTTCATCGGTGAGAAACGGAGCCAGTGAAGCGAGTGGTCGGCTCGCTGGCGGGACGCGGTAGTCACTCTACACGAGCTTCTAAATCTCGGGATCGGGTTGGCGGCATTCCGCGGTTCGGATTCTCGCATGACGGAGCCCGTTAACCAGTTGATCTTCTCTGCCGATGCAGAGTCCAGCCGAAGGGCACCTGAACTCGTTTGAAGCATGTTCGACAGACCCAGATGCAGGTGTTGTCTGAACGCTCGGCATATGAACGCATATCGATAATGCCCACCCTCCAGAAGGCCTGGCTTATCGTACTGATCTCGGTCGCGATGATCGCAGATACACGCCCAACAAAACCGGCAATGATCGTGAGCCCAAAGATCGTGCGGACGAGCCCAGCGTTTCCACACAAACGGAGTATCGCGCCAGTACTCGGCCTCATGTAGCCAGTGGTCCGGAATTTTTTCTAGCGTTCTTCCGTCGAGCATAATAGGGCGCCTGGCATTGAAAGTAGCATGTCTAAACGAGCCCGGATTCCCACAGGGAATGCCCGGTAGATCGTAGAAAGTAGCGACTCCCCGCTCGAAGCCTTCCCACATCTGCCAGCGCGTTTCCGAGGTGGCCGGGTCTAAGGCGTCGTAAATCAATACAATTTACAACTCGTGTTATTCGGAAGTATCGTGTAGTTCCATTCACCGTGGAATCTGTCGGGCCTCGGATTGACATGGGCAAATTCTTGATCCGTGATCTTGCG
>JACOTZ010000122.1 GCA_016178155.1 Acidobacteriota bacterium | reverse complement strand
CGGCGATCCAGACGCTGTACGATGCGCCGAATCAGCGGATTCAGTTCCACGCGAGCAAGTCGCCGCTGCGGCAGGGATCCTACCGGGGGCTGGCGGCGACGGCGAACCACTTCGCACGCGAGTCGCACATGGACGAGATCGCGCACGCGCTGCGGATCGATCCGCTGGAGTTTCGGCTGAAGAACCTCAAGGACTCGCGGCTGCGGGCGGTACTCGAGGCCGCGGCGGAGAAGTTCGGATGGGCCCGTTCGCGCCAGAGAGCGGGGATCGCCGGCGGATTCGAGAAGGGCAGCTATGTCGCCTGCTGCGCCCAGGTGAGCGTCTCGGGCTCGCGAGTAACGATCGAACGGGTGGTGACCGCGTACGAATGCGGCGCCATCGTAAATCCCGACCCGCAAGGACCTCAAAAGCGAGGGCGCGGGGGAAACGCCGATCGTGGGGATTGCGCCGGCTGTGGCGAACGCGATCTTCAGCGCGACGGGGATGCGGCTGAGATCGATGCCGCTGGCGCCGAAGGGATTGCCTGCGCAGTCGTCGCGCGCCTGACCACCGGTAGCGCCCCTAAGGCAAGCCCGGCTCCGTGCCGGCCTGCCGCCATCACGCAGGCATAACGCGGCAGACGCGGCCGTTCCGCATGCCGCGCCGCTACCGGCACTGGGAGTTGTCCGCCTCGACGTAATACGCCCGGTAGTTTGTCGCTTTCGGGTCCTTGCAGCCGATGAGCTTCAGCAATTCCACTTTGCGAAACTCGATCGGATGGCTTTCGCTCTGCAGTGAAATGTAGCCATCTTTGAGCATCAGGCCGTCCTGCTTGACGGCGGGGTCGAAATTGCCGACCTGTCCGCCGCCGAACTGGGGTTTCTCATACTCGAGGACGGTCTCGCCGTTCACGATGTGCTTGATCTTGCCGTCGCCGAGCACCATCGCTTCGACGCGCACCCACTGATCGCCGCGATAGGTTTTCGAGCTCGAGTTGATGCAGTGCTGCGTCACCAGCTTTCCGTTCATGACGACGTTGGTTCCGGGCGTGCAGAGATTGGCGGTCGAGCGCTCGCCGGTTTCGCGTCCCCCGAGCAACTGCACTTCGATCGAAATGGGGAAATCCTGGTCTTTCCTGATCGTTTCCGGCGCCTGGCAATGCACCATGATGCCGCTGTTGCGGAAGGCCCAGGCGGGGCCGCTCTTGGCTTGCTCGCCCGTGAACCTGTACTCGACCGCAATGATGTAGTGCGAAAACTTCTCCCGGTAGAACATGTGTCCAAACTTGTTGCTGAACTCGTCATAGCTGTCATACGACACGCGCATCTTGCCGTTCTCGACTCGGAACGTATTGCCGAAGTTGTCTCCCAGATCGTGCCCGGCGATTTTAACAACCCAGCCGTCGAGGTTCCTCCCGTTGAAGAGCTGGATCCAGTCCTTGGGATCCGCCTTCACCTGCGCGAGCGCGGCCAGCGCCCCGAGGATCAGTCCCGCAATGGTCCGTGGAATCATCGCTCGTAGGATACACCCGGGGGGCGGATGAGCCCGTGTGTCCGGCTGGGTCGGGCCGTAGCGGGCGCGCTGCATCTTGCGCTCCGCTGTATTCTGCCGAGATCCGGATGTTTTGGATGAGGCCCGGCGTCGAGGCGCCATGACCCCAACACCGGCCGCAGCTTGCTCTCGGCGCCTTTGCGGCCGGCCGGATCTACTCGATTTTCTTTGCGTGATGATCGGCGCCGCCCTGGTGCAGGATCAACTCTGTCACGCGCCCTCGCGCATCTTTGACGAACGTAATCTGCGCTTCGACGCGCTTGAGAAGGCAGGTTGTTTCACGCGTGTTCGTTTACGAATTTCACCGGACCGAAGTTCGCTGGCAAACCTCCGCCGCAAACTATTTTTGATTCCGCAACTCGCGGAACAGCTCGCGGAAGCAATTGACCGATTCCATCGCGCGCGCGTCCGTCGTGTCCTCGCGGAAGTACCCTTTGGCGAACTTCCCGAACCCGGCCCACGTTGTCTGGACCATTCCCAACAGCCGCGCGCCCACGGCGGGGCTTGCGTTTGACCGCGCCATGCGGATCAGATCGAGCTGGCGCAAGGCCACGGAAGCCTTGCGCCATGGCGATGAGACCACCTGAAAGCCTGCGATAGCGAAATAGGAGGCGGTCGGATGCGCCGCCTCGTAATGCCAGTCGCAGATCACGACATCATTTGGAATCATCTTCAGCGCCGGCGCCGTCCCGTTGGCACTCGCCTCCCACTTGCCGATACCGGTTACCTCTCCGTCCAACAGGCGATCGCCCCAAATCCACAGGGTGCGGTTGGAGCGGGCCAAGTGGTCACGGATCGCATTTACTTCGCCCGCAAACAGCTCGGCTTTGGCGGCGCCGCGGCAGCGCGGGCAATCGTCTTCGCCGAGCAGAAAGACCTCGTCCATGCCGGCGTGAAACGCATCCGCCTCGCACGCCTCCACGAGCTCGTCGATCAGGTCGAACACGACGGCATGCACGCCGGGATGCCGGGGACAATAGCTCCGGCAGTAGATGCCCTCGTTATCCGGATAGCGGCCGGGGGTCTCGTCGAACTCAGGATGCGCTCGCAGCAGAGCGTGAGTGGTCTTGGCCCACGACTGGTGGCCGAGCAAGTTGATTTGCGGGATGAGCCGCACGCCCGCCTGCCGCGCCGCGGCAACCAGCCGCTTCACGTCCTCGCGGGAAAGCGCATCCTGCTCCGCCACCTCGGGCCGGCGCGTGAATTGATAGCGGTAGCCGAATTCAACGATGAGCGTGTTGACGCCTTCCTTCGGCAGCGCCTCCCGGATGAAACGCTCCGCCAAGTCCATCTCTTCAGGACGCGGAGCGCTAAGGTGAAGGCCGCGCACCGGCAGCGTCTGGCCCGGAAGGGCCAGAGCGCACAGGGTCAGGAGCAGGAACCGTGGATTCATGGTTACCAAAAAGGGTCTACGCGCGAACGAATCCGGCCCTGGCGCCGCTTTTGATCAGTTATCGGCCTGCCAGGGTACGCCATAGAACTCCGGCGCGTGCAAGTCTCAGTGTAGATCGATCGCGCCCTACCTCGGAGCCTGTGCGTGCGGTGAGGGATCCGACGCTCCTCTGCGGGCTGACTATGCGAGACGCGGCGACAACTTCTTCCGGCGCCTGGTTGCCGCCCTTTCCATCGGAATGTTGATCCCGGCCACGCAGCATCGCCGGTTCCACAGCCCAGGAGCGCTGCCTGACGGGCCGCTCTAGGGCACGGCAGGTCCGGCGCAGTTGGCGTATGAGAGCTCGACCAATTTTGCCATTGGTTATGATGGGCGGGGAATGGCAATTGCCACGCGGAGCGGCAGATTCACGCGCGAGTGGATTAGGAGAGTGGCGGGCCTCGCGATCGCAGCTATACTAACCTTCTCCGGCGGTTGCATCAAATATCAGGCACGTCCGATTGACCCGGCGAGGCTCGAAAGCCGCTACCGGACACGGACTCTCGAGGATCCCGGGCTTCAGCAGTTTGTTCACGCCTACGCGGCCGGGAAGATCCCGGCCTGGCCTCCTCGGGTCCTCGATCTCCAGGCGTTAACTCTAGCCGCCGCGTACCTCAGCCCCGAACTGGATGTGGCGCGATCGCAGGTCGCCATCGCCAGCGCAGCCCTAGTCACGGCGGGGGCTCGTGTCAACCCCGGTATGGATACGGAAGCCGGCTATAGCACCAGCCCCGAATCCCGCCTCCTGCTCAGCCTGCTTCCGAGGTTTACGGTGGAGACCAGCGGCAAACGCGGGCGGCGGATCCTGCAGGCGCGGAGCAGGCTGGAGGCGGAACGTCTCGCTTTGGCCGAGCAGGCTTGGCGCACACATGGCAAGTTACGGCGGGCCTTTTATGATCACCTGTTCGCGAAGCGCACTCGGGATCTGCTCCGGATGGAAGAGAAAACGCGCGCCGAGATCGTGGACATCTTCGACAAGAGGCTTGCGGTGGGCGAGGCCGGCCGGCCGGAGTACGATGTGTTCCGGGTTGACTTGATCGGTACTCGGGCAGCCCTCAGGAAAGCGGAAGGAGAGGCGGCAAGCACACTTGTCTTCCTCGCGAACGCCTGCGGTGTTCCCGCGGCGGCGCTCCAAGGCTTCGTGATTGACGCGCCGGGGCTCGAATCACTGCCGCCGGTGAAAGCTCTGCCGCTCGCCGCCATCGAGCGCGCGGGTCTGCTGCACCGGAGCGATATTCGCCGCACGCTGGCTGAATACGCCGCTGCTGAGGCCGCGGTGCAGCTCGAGGTCGCGCGGCAGTATCCCGACATTCACCTGGGCCCAGGCTATGTCTTCGAGGAAGGTTTCAACCGCTATGTTTTCCCTGTGTCCCTGTCACCCCTGCCGGTATTCCATCGCAATCGCGGGCCTATCGCTGTGGCGGAAGCGCAGCGGCAGCAAATCGCACGCCAGTTCGTGGCGTTGCAGGCGAGGGCCATCGGCGAATTCGATCACGCGCTGGCTCAATACCGTGCGGCACTCGGAGAATATGAGGAAGCTCGCACCCTGGTGGCGGTTCAGCAAGATCGTGAAGCGGCCGCCAGGAGAGCACTTGCGATCGGAGAGGGCGACCGCCTGTCGGTGGCAACCGCGCGCCTCCAGACCATCACGTCCGGGAGTGTCCGTCTGGACGCGCTGGTTCGTGCCCGGACGGCACTGGCCGCTCTGGAGGATGCCGTGCAGCAGCCTCTCGAAACCGGGGTACTGCTGCCCGAGACTTCCGAGGTGAGCCCCAGGACGGGAGAGAGCCGGTGAGCAAGGGCATCCTCGTGGCTGGCTTGTCCATTGCCGGCATTGTCGCCGTCATGATCTGGGTGGGCGTTCATGGCCGAAGCCAGATCAACGAAAGGCAGGAAGGCGGTGGTACTGCGGGCAAAGCGGCCGGCCGAATCAGGCGGACGCCGGCGGGCGAGCCCCAGATCCAGCTCAGTCCGGCCATGCAGACCCGCGCCGGAATTCGAACCGAAGTCCTGGCAGCCCGGACACTCGAGCCGGAGACGGTCGCTTACGGCCGGCTGGAAGAGGATCCGGCATACTCGTTCACGCTCCGCGCGCCCATCGCGGGCATCCTGCACGCGGGCCAAGGTGGACGCTGGCCGGCGCGCGGCGACAGGCTTTCGCCGGGCGCCATGATTGGCGCCATCGAGCCACGCTTCGCGCCGGCGGAGCGAATCAGCCTGATGAACCAGTTGACGGCCGCACGTGCCGAGCTCGATGCCAGCACCAGCGCGGTCGCGACTGCTCGCGCCGCCTACGAGCGTGCTCGCATCCTGAACGCCGATAACAAAAACGTCTCCGATCGCGCCCTCGAAGAGGCCGGGTCGCGATGGAAAGAGCAGGAAGCACGGTTGAAGGCGGCACAGGAGAACGCTCGGTTACTGGAGGAGTCTCTGCGCGCGGCCGGCCCTGGCGGAAACAGGCCGCTGGCGGCGGAACGCGGCGGGGATGTGGTCGAGGTGATGGCCCAGCCGGGGGAGGCGATCGAGCCTGGTTCCCCGATCCTGCGGACCACCCGGCTCGACCGCCTGGTGGCGAGAATCGACGTTCCGGCCGGACAGCGCGTGCCGCCCGATGTGGCGTCCGCCCGCATTGTCCCCACCGGCTTTGAAGACCGCCCGATTCGCGCCAGCCGAATGGCTCTGGCTCCTGCTGCCGACCCGGCAATGCAGGGGCAGGCATTCTATTTCCGCTTGTCGGCAATCCGCTTCGGCCTGCGGCCCGGCCATGCCGTGACAGCCTATCTGAACCTGCCCGGAGCCCGCCGCCAAGGCGTGATCATCCCCCGGCGGGCGCTGATCCGCGCCGGCGGCAAGACATACGCCTATGCGCAGACCTCACCCGATCAGTTCGTGCGCCGCGAGGTGCCGCTGGATGATCCGGTCCCGGGCGGGTATTTTACAACTATCAACTTTGTGGAGGGAGACAAAGTCGTGGTGGAAGGCGCGCAAACGCTGCTTTCCGAAGAGTTCAAGTCTGAAGTTGCAGCAGAGGAAAATGAGTAGCCCATGCTGCCGCAACTGGTCGAAGGCTCGATCCGTTACCGCGGGGTGGTGATTGCCGTTGCTTGCGTCGTGGTGGGTTATGGCTTCTACACCCTCTCCCGCGCGCGGTTTGACGTATACCCGGAGTTCGCCCCGCCGCAGGTTGTCGTGCAGACCGAAGCCCCGGGCCTGTCGCCGGAGGACGTGGAACAGCTCGTCACCCGTCCTCTCGAGAATTCCCTGAACGGCGCGCCCAATCTCGAATGGCTGCGCTCGCAGTCGATCCAGGGACTCTCGGTTGTGACCGTGCTTTTCAGAGAAGGTACCGACGTCTATCGCGCCCGCCAGATCGTCAGCGAGCGTATGGACGAAGCCGCCGCCCAAATGCCGCAGGGCGTGATGGCTCCCGTCATGGCGCCTCTGACGGGGGCCACGAGCATGGTGCTGATCGCAGGGCTTACGTCGGATGTGCGCTCACCGATGGACCTTCGTACCTTCGCGCAATGGACGCTGAGCCCGCGCCTGCTTGCGGTGCCCGGAGTCGCCCGCGTGTCGCTCTACGGGGGCGATGTGAGACAGCTCCAGATTCAACTTCTTCCGGAGCGGCTCGCCGGTTATCACCTTTCCGTCAACGACGTAGTGGCCGCAGCCCGTACGGCATCCGGCGTCCGGGGAGCCGGGTTTGTGGAAACCGCGGCGCAGCGCATCGTGCTGCAAACGCAAGCGCAGTCGCTCAAGCCCGAGGAACTGGGCCGGACAGTAGTGTCCGTTGCCGGGGGCCGCACGATCCGCCTCCAGGATGTGGCGACAGTCACCGAGGGCGCCGAGCCGAAGATCGGCGACGCCACCGTGATGGGACGGCCGGGCGTTTTGCTGATCGTCAGCTCGCAATACGGCGTGAACACGGTCGAAGTGACAAACGAGATCGAGAAGGCGCTCGGCGAGATGAGGCCAGCCATCGAGGCGGCGCAGATGAAGCTGCAGCCCGACTTGTTTCGTCCCGCCACTTTCGTGATGACCGCGGTGCGAAATATGGGCGAGTCTCTATTGCTGGGAGGTCTCCTGGTGGCGGGCGTGCTGCTCTTGTTTCTTTGGAATGCGCGAGTGGCGTTCATCTCCCTGACCGCGATTCCGCTGTCGCTCTTAGTGGCGGTAATCATCTTGCACCATGCCGGCGAGAGTCTGAACACGCTGACGCTCGGGGGCCTGGCGATCGCGATTGGAGAAGTCGTGGACGACGCCATCATCGACGTGGAGAACATCTTCCGCCGGGTGCGCGAAACGGGCCGCAGGCTGGCTGCCGGCGATCTCTTTGCGACCGTTCTGAACGCCTCCATCGAAGTACGCACGGCCGTCGTCTACGCCACCTTGATCGTCGCCCTGGTGTTTCTGCCGGTGCTCGCGATGTCGGGGATCCAGGGACGGCTGTTCGCGCCGCTTGCCCTGAGCTATATCCTCGCCATCATGGCCTCGCTGCTGGTGGCGCTGACCGTGACGCCGGCGCTCTCGTACCTGTTGCTTGCGGCGACGCCCGGCAAGGCGGCTGAGCCGCCGTACATCCTGAGATTGAAAGCACGATACGGCGAACTGGTACGCGGCCTCGGCTCACGGCCGCAACTGGTGATGGCCGCGGCCCTGATGCTGGCGGCCGCGGCCGCTGCCGCGATCCCGTTCCTGGGAGGCTCGTTTCTTCCGGAGCTTCGGGAAGGCCATTTCATCGTCCACATGGTGACGCTGCCGGGCACTTCCCTGCAGGAATCCGTCCGCCTGGGCAAGCTGGTCAGCAAGGAACTGTTGCAGAACCCTCGGGTTCGTTCGGTGGCTCAGCAGATCGGCCGTGCGGAACGGGCCGATGATACCTGGGGCCCGCATTACAGCGAAATTCACGTGGCTCTGAAAGCAATCGAGGGTGAAGAGGTGGAGAGAGCGGAATCCGAGATCCGCGAGATCATGGGGAAATTCCCCGGCATTTCCTCGGCGCCCAAGACCTTCCTGACCGAGCGGATCGAGGAAGTGCTCTCCGGCCAGCGGGCCGAGGTCGCCGTCAAGATCTTCGGAAACGATCTGGATGTGCTCGATCAGAAGGCCGCGGAGGTGGCACAAGCGATCGCGGGCGTGCGCGGGGCGGCCGACGTAGCCGTCGAGTCTCCGCCCGGCACGCCCGAATTGGTCATCCGGCTGAAGCCCCAGCGTTTGCTCCAGTTCGGATTTCAACCTGTCCCCGCGCTCGAGGCGATTCGGGCGGCCTATCAAGGCGCAGTCGTCGGCCAGGCGTATGAGGGCAATCGCGTTTCTGATATCGTCGTGATGCTCACGCCGGAACTGCGTGCCGACCCGGAATCCGTGGGCTCACTGCTGTTGCACAACGGCGAGGGTCTTCGAGCTCCGCTCAAAGAACTTGCCGATATCTACGAGACGAAAGGCCGCTACATGGTGGCGCATGACGAGACGCGCCGGCGGCAGGCGGTCACCTGCAATGTGCGAGGCAGGGACCTCTCTTCCTTTGTCGCGGAAGCGAGGCGCGCGGTGCGGGAAAAGGTTCAACTTCCCGGGGGTGTTTATGCGGATTTCAGCGGCGCCGTGGAGGCTCGACGGCAGGCGCAGCGGGAAATCCTGGTCTATTCACTGATTGCCGCAACCGGGATTGTGCTGCTGCTCTGCGTGGCCTTCCGTAACTTTCGCAACGCGCTGCTGGTGCTGGCGAATCTGCCTTTCGCCCTGGTCGGCGGCGTGCTTGCCGCGATGTTCACCGGCGGCGAGCTGTCGGTGGGCTCGATCGTTGGCTTCGTCACCTTGTTCGGGATTAGCACACGAAATTCCATGATGATGATTTCCCATTACGAACACCTGGTGAAGCACGAGGGGGAAACGTGGGGCCTGTACGCTGCTGTCCGCGGCGCTTCCGAACGTCTGACTCCGGTGTTGATGACCGCTATTGTCACAGCCTTGGGCCTGCTGCCGCTGGCGCTCTCGAGCGGGGAGCCGGGCAAGGAGATCGAAGGCCCGATGGCGTCGGTGATTCTGGGAGGGCTGGTCACCTCCACTGTGCTGAATCTGCTCGTGCTGCCCGCGGTGGCATTGCGGTTCGGCCGCTTCGCGGATTGAACGGCGGTTCAGTTCCTGTCGTCCCCCCGAGGTAACGGGCTGCGCGACGGCGGCGGCAATCCACAACGAGCTGCTATGTGGCCTTCTCCTTGAACACTTCACGCGGCCGCTTGTCATCCCGCAGCCCGGCGAACCGGGAATGGCGGAGGTGGTGGGCCGCCGTCCAGGCAGGATGCTCGAGGATTGGTCCCCAGATCCGCTCACCAGCGAACGTTAAGGCTGAGTTCATTGTAATGTCGCGTCTGCCAGACAATCGCCAGCGGATGGCCAAAGAGGTTCCGGACACCGGCTGCAAACAGCACTCTTTCCGATAGTGGCTGTGAAAAGCCGTTACCGGAAAGCGGGGAGTTAACTTACGTGATCGTTTGTTGGGGTGGAACTCCACTGGCTGAGACACCCGAACCGGCGTGCCCGCGACTGTGAGCGTGCCTTCCTCGCGGCATCCGCAGGTCGGATGACCGCGCTGCGGGGAGCGTTACGCCGCCGGTTGAATTCGCCAAGTCCTCGCCAATGGCGCATGCGAAAACTGATTCCGTCGTATGCGGTGACACTTTCGGAATCTCACGTTCATCTATGAGATGTGCGGGTGACGCGCGCACGAAGCACGGGAACTTTGGTTGCGCCGCAGCGCCTATCCCGCTCGCGCAATCCCATTCCTTTTCCTGCGGACCCACCGGCATCGGCTGATGTCGCGGGGCTGCGCTACGTAGTGTTGTCGCGCCGGGGGATCGCGAGGCTGCGCTCCGGCAAGGGCTTCCGCTATATCGGTCCCGACGGCCGGGCCGTAACCGATGCGATTACGCTCGCGCGCATTCGCTCGCTGGCCATCCCTCCTGCCTGGCGCGAGGTGTGGATTTGTCCGTCGGCGGAGGGGCATCTTCAGGCGGTTGGCCGGGATGCCCGCGGCCGCAAACAATACCGCTACCATCCGCTCTACCGCCATGTTCGCGATCAGACCAAGTTCGGACGCATGCTCGCGTTTGGTGCGGCGCTGCCGAAGATCAGGGAACGCGTGGAAGCGGACTTGCGGCGGCCGGGTCTGCCGCGCGAGAAAGTGCTCGCCGCCGTGGTCCGGCTGCTCGATGAGACTGGCATCCGCATAGGCGGAGATGAGTATGAGAAGGCGAACGGTTCCTATGGCCTGACGACGCTAAAGGACCAGCACGCAACAGTCTCAGGCGATGTTGTGCGTTTCAAGTTCCGCGGCAAGAGCGGCAAAGAGCAGATGATCGAACTCAGTGACCGGCGCCTGGCAAAGATCGTCAGGAAATGCCGCTATCTCCCCGGATACGATCTTTTTCAATACCTCGATGCGGACGGGAACGTATGCGACGTCACCTCAGCCGAGGTGAACGAATACGTGCGCGCCATCGCCGGCGAGGACTTCACGGCCAAGGATTTCCGCACCTGGTGCGGCACCGGTGTCGCGGCACTCGTGTTCGAAGAGATCGGAACCGCGGAGACGCAGCGCGAACGGAAGCACAACGTCGCAGAAGTCGTGAAGCGCGTCGCGGAATCGTTGGGGAATCGTCCGGCTACCTGCAAAAAATACTATGTTCATCCCGCGGTCATCGAGGCGTACGAGGACGGCACTCTGTTTGAAACGCTATCCTCGTGCAACTCCTCAGCCTCAACGGGACTGCGCCGCGAGGAGGAGTGCGTTCTCAAGCTCGTCGCGAAGTATGTGGAAAAGCTCAAGCTGCCGAAGAAGCCGGGCGAGGACTACATCGACGAGCTGCGCCAGTCGCTATCGGCGAGCCCAGGTCGAACTGTTGCGGACACGTCGAGCGGAAGTGCCAACGGGTCGGGTGTGAACAATGCGGGTGCTTCCGTGCGGTTTACGGCCCGGCCTTCCGCGCTCGCGCTCCGGACCGGAACCAGAACGCCGAAGTAGTCACCCCTATGCGATGACGATCAGCATATTTCGGCATCTTACGTGTAGCGCAACACGAGGTTTGCGGGGCCGCAGGAGGCAATCTGCAGAGCTACTGCGGCCCCGCCCTCGGCTCGTCTGCGGGACAGCTGAGCCGAGCAGCCACGGGGTGGTCCAGTCATGTTCCCGTGGCTCTCCCCCCAGACACGTGTGTTTTGCTGAGTGCTGTTCGCGGCAGGCACGCTACTGGGGCTTTCACTAGTGAGACTGCCGTCGTGCTGTAGCTGTTTCCATCAGACACGGCACGTGTAGCCGTGAGGGAGGAGCCGGTATTCGACGAGGCTCTTGCCGGGATTGACGCCGCCGCCGAAAACGCCATGGAGCGAGCCGCCGGCTGGCAAGGGCCGTTCGTTCCTTCCAAGCTGCCCCGGCGAGCGGCTCATATCCGAGCTGCGGCGCGCGGCTCAAGAATACCGTTCAGACCCCTGACAATCGAGTCGATCGTTTGGTCAACATCCGAACGCGTGTGCGCCGCCGAGATGGAGCACTGTTTGGTCGCCAGCGGGAAAAAGTAAATACCAGACCGGATCAGCGCGGCCCGGAACGCATTATCCAGCGCGAAATCATGATGACCCGCAAGATCGTGCCAGTCGGCGGGCAGGTGGTTCATGAAATAGATGCAGAATGCGGATCCGATGCGGGAGATTACCCAATCGTGTCCGTTCAGTGAGAGCGCTTGTTGCAGACCCTCTTCGAGGTAGCGGCCGAGCGACGCCATATAGGCGTAAACCTCGCCATTGTTCTCGAGCAGGCGCTCCAGCGTTGCGATCGCCGCGGCGGTTGGAACGGGATGTCCGTTGTAGGTCCCGGCAAGCAACACACGCCGGGCCGGATCGGGATGCACGAAATAATCCATGAGCGCCTGCTTGCCGCCAATGGCAGCAATGGGATACCCGTTCGCCAGGGCCTTGCCGTAAACGGCGAGATCCGGTGCAACGCCGCTGAGGCTCGCGTATCCTCCGAATGCGTGGCGGAATCCGGTCTTGACCTCATCAAACACCAGCACGAACCCGTATCGGTCGGCCAACTGGCGCAGTCCCGCCAGGTATCCCGGCGCCGGCGGCACAACGCCGATATTCTGCAGCACGGGTTCGGTAATCAGACCGGCTACGGGATAGCGCTCGCAAACTATTTTCACCGACTCCAGGTCATTGAAATTGATCGGGTGGACCAGCTTACGGTGCGCTTCCGGAATTCCCGCACTGATGGCGTGAAACGCGTATTCGTCCACCGCGCGCGGCCCCAAGACATCAAGCGGCGTCATCAGGTTACAAGCGACGTCGTTGTGCCAGCCGTTGTAGCCGCCCTGAGTCACGATGATGTGATCACGTCCCGTCGCGGCGCGGGCAACACGAATCGCCTCGTAAGTTGCTTCGCTGCCCGTGTTCAGAAACTGTACGGAATCAAGAAAAGGAATGTGATCGCACATGAGCTCAGCGAGACGTCCCTCCATCACCGTCGTACCGGAACCGAAGAGGCTGCTTCCGTCTCTCAGGCAGCGGATCACCGCGTCGTTGACGTAGACATCGTTGTGGCCCAGGATGTGAGGCGCAAAGGCGGCATGATAGTCGATGTAGCGCTCTCCGTCCGCGCTCCAGATATAGGCGCCCTCGCCCTTGACGAAGACGATCTCGGGTTGAATTGCCCGGTTGGTTGATACGACTCCGCCTGGAATCACACGGCGATTTCGTCTGAAAATCTCAGCCGATCTGGAGTGGGATGGCATATTACGAGGCTCTGACGCGATTATAGGAACGGTCGCCCGGTGCAAGCGCCGGACCCTGTCTTAAAGTGCTCTCCTTGTCCAGCATTCGGGACGGTGCTCATTCCGGGACAGAGAGTGCGGGCTGGAGCGAATTACGAATGGCATCGGCGCTCCGGGTGAGTTGGCGGACCAGCTCCCTGGTATTCTCGCTGGTCACCTCATATCCGTCAGACTTACCGGCGAAGAAGCGCTCGGCCGCCGGCGCGAAGCGATCATCCAGGCACTGGAGATTGGTCCCGGCGACGGAGGCCCCGGCTCAGTGCCGCGCACCATCCCATAGCGGCCTCCGAAAGTCGCGGTTTTCGGAGACAAGGATCTGCGAGGCCTTCACAATCAATGAGATATCATGGTGAGCCGGGCGGGGTTCGAACCCGCGACCCTCTGATTAAAAGTCGCACCCAGAGGTTTGTGACCTATTGCTAGAGGGTGCGAAGAGTTGTGCTAAGTGCCCGGAAAACAATGTAGTGCGGCACTATTGCTTGTGACTAGTTGCTACCCGCGTTTATCGGCTGTCCCTGCAGAAGTCCCTGCACTCTCACCGGCCTGCCGATCCGCGGTCAGATTGGCCGTGTGGCACGGGAGATGAGCGGTTCGCAGTGAGGGTAGGACCACAGCTTCTTCGCGCGATTCAACCAGCGGACCCGGTTTCCCGAAGCCTTACCCTGCGTGCGCGGCTGTCGCGATTCGCAAGCTTCACATCGACCCTTCCCGACCGACAGGTGGGGCAGAAGCGACGGGTGCCCCTTGTCGCGAGTCGTTCCGGGTAAACGTCACCCCACAGCCAGAGCACTTCTCCGACCGGCCGCTTCCTCCTAAGGCATGAAGGAGTTGTTTCGCAACTAATCCGAGCAACCGCGTCGGCAAAAGCGCTGGCTGGGGGTACTCCCCTGACCAGCGCACCGAAACTGTGCAGCAACCCGGCATCAGGAGCAATTTGTTCAGGGCTTTTGCGATCAATGGCTTCCATTCCTGAGCGTTGCGGGTGTATGGAGGTGGGGGTACTGCTGTGGAGCACCATGCCCAGAGCACGTCCCAATCAGCCGGGTCCCCCGGCTTGCCGATACGAACGTACGATGCGGCGTTCGCAATTGCCCTGACGAGCGCAATGCAGTGCCTCCACGTGCCGATGGACTCGCACAGACCCGGCTCACAGAGGGGGCCGTAGGGCCTGCGGCGGGGACGACAGCAGCGAGGCCGAGACCGACGATCAGGTACCAGTCAGGGCCGGCGGGGGTGGAGAACCCGAGAGGTCTCCGGGCAGACTCCAATAGCCTGAGCCACCGCTCGGTTGCGGCCAGATAGGCATTGCCCACGATCAGCGCGAAGCCGATGGCGAGTACCCAGAACGCGGTACTTATGAGCCGAACGCCCCGAGCGCGGGTGCGCGACAGTGGATTATCGTGGCCATCATCGCGATCCGGTCGGTCTATCTCCAGGGCAGCCTTGTGCTCCACGTCGTACCTCCCATCCCGCGGTTTCGCGCGGCGGGAATCTCCTTTTGTGCGTCGCTCAATCCAGTTTTGGTCGCAGACTCGTCCTATAGTACGTCGCCCTAAAGTGCGCAGCATATCAACCTTGACCTGTTGGCGCAAGGGCAAAGCAGGGCGGCCAAAAAACGGCAGGTTCAGCCGGCATTCGGTCCCGAGAAGGCGTTCGGTGCAGCGCTCCGTGAGATCCGCATCGAGAGTGGAATGTCGCAGGAGCGGCTCGCGCTCGATGCAGGTTTTGAGAGGGCCTATATCAGCTTGATCGAGCGTGGGCTCAAGAGTCCGACAGTCCGGGCGGTCATCCGGTTAGCCGAGGTCTTGAACATCCCACCTTCTGAGATGATGCGGCGGATGGAAGTGCTACTCGCGGGTCCGAAAAAGCGCCCGGAGACGCCACCCACAGCCTGACGACGCAGAGCCCTGACCGGCGGCCGGATAATGGAATTAACCTGTGTCGGTCTCCGATCTCAATCCTATGCGTCTCGCCTGGATGCGCGAGCCGTTCGATCACCCCGACTGGTCGTTCGAGTTGAAGTATGACGGCTTCTGGGCGCTGGCGTACCTTGACGGGCGGCCTTCTCGCGCTAACGTTAGCGAAACCCGGGTGAGGACGGGAAGCCGCGACACGAACCCGCAGCTGTTTCCGTGGCGGTGCCCGCGATCAGGTCAAATAGCTCACAAACCCGCTTGCTCGTTTGGCGCTCGATGTGGGCAGGGATAATTGCCGGGATGAGTCCTCGAATCCCGCCGCCGTCGATCGCCAAGACGTTCACGCATCTGGCCATTCTTCCCCTCGCTTCAAACCGGCGAAAACCCGCAATCACTCCAGCCTGATCCGCCGCCAAAGGCAGGTCGCGAAGGCTCCGAGGGAGCTGCCTCTAAACTATTTTGAGGTCGCAAAGCGCCCCTCCGGCGCCTCGCCCGGTGCTCCAATGCCGACTCCGCGAGGCCGGATGGTCACTCCAGGCGCTCCACATTCTATCGCCCAAAGCCAGGAAAGAGGACGATGCATACGGAGTGTAAAGAAGATTAGGGCGAGCGATCGCGCGCCGCCAGCGAGCCGTAGGCCCGGTACGTCGTACTCATGAGACCTCCGGCCGCCTGCCTCGGCTTGCAACCCGGGCAGCCCCGGTTCGATATCGACCTGGTGAGGCAGCGCGTCGGCAAGGCGCTCGAGCGGCCTACCGGATCGGGAATCCGGGCTCCGCTCCGCTCCGGGCAAGAGGTGGCGAACTGGCAAACTAAAAGCCCCGGACAAGGACGACCCGGCCGGAGCGCGAGAAGATCGATTCTGGCGGCGGACGTGATTCTTATCAATCGTGTACCTTTCAAACACACTGTCGCACTTCAATCCTTTCCGTATAACCGTTATGCTGGTAATGTTGAGACGTAGATGTTGGTATGCTGTACCACGATCAGCCAAATGCGTTTGATATTTTTTCTTGCTCTTATCTCGGTGTCCTTAGGGTTCAGCCAAGGGACAAAATCGCCAATCGCGACCGCAGACTTTTCGTCTAGCTTGCCCCCAGGTACAGTTGTACGAGCTATCAAGCTTAAAGGTGAATCGGTCTATATCGCTTTCGGCGGCGGAACTAGCGGCCTGCTCCGGGGCGGGCCCAATGGTGCAGTGCTTAGCTCGGCAACACTCCCACCAGGGCCTATCGCCAGTTGGGTGTTCGACGCATTCGGATCTCTGTTGGCACTGCGTCCAGGACGAGGGCAGCAGGCTTCTGAACTGGAGATTTATGGCGACAAGGGGTTCATTTCCCGGTTGACTTTAGAATCCAGTGTGAGTGCAGCTACTTCAGTGGGGGGAGCACTGTTCCTAATCAAGTCAGATGGAAGTATAACGCCGGCGGCGAGCTCGCGTGAATCGCAGTTCAAGGCTGTTCGAATAGCAGCCTTACCTGCAAGGTTTTTCGTAACTACTTTGGATAACCGCACCGTAGTCATTGTTGACAAGCACTCACCTGCAGCAAAGATTGTAGATGTTGCGAGCGGTGAGGTTAGGTCGGTAACCTTGGAATCTCCAAAGATTGCAAAACTCGCCAAGAGAAATGAAGGAATCATTAACAACTCTCCGAATGCGCAATCCGGCTCCCTGGCCCAACCGCTATTGTTTTCGGATGCGACTGGTGATGGTAAAGGGAATCTTTTTGTAGGGCTGGCAAGCTTTACGGCAGGGGAAGGTACGCCCTTGATGGTGTTCAACCGCGACGGTCAGTTTGTTCGTTCAATTCATCTATCCTTATTTCGACGGAGCAGCGCTGGCCGCATCGTCGCTTGATGGTGTTGTTTCGATCTTTTCTTTAGATTAGGAGGAAGTGATTGTGATAAGGATATTGCGCCAGGTCGCATGGATTTATCTCCTACTTGCTCCAGTTCAACTCGGGGGCTATCGACTGTGCCTACAAAATCTTCAGGTGTCGCGATTGCTCGTTTACGCTCGAGTATTGCAGTGGACACCGCTCGTTGTACCAATATGGGCTGGTGCACGCAAGGCTCGAAGTACCCGCCATAGTAGTAGGTATAGCTTGAAACCGGATCGTTGTACGCAACCGAACTAATGTTACGTTTTCAACGGTCTGTCACGAAGGCAGTCAAGAGCTCTATACTTTCCATGACTTCGACATTTGTTGCCTCAACTGATCGCGGCCCGACCGAAGCGGGAATGGGTTCTCTACGAATGGAGCCATAGAGGCTGCAAGTGCCAAGGAAGTGTCGCTTCAGAGGCGTACTATAGGGCCGAGGCGGCCGCTATCAGGTGGTCAACGCCATTCGGCACTTCTTCGACGGGCTGCGCTGATGCCGCGGGTCCACCGCGTGATCTCCCTCCTCAAACGATGGCTGATCGGGACTCACCAAGGAGCGGTCAGCCACAAGCATCTCGATTACTACCTGGACGAGTTCACGTTCCGATTCAACCGGCGGCGATCAAAAAGCCGAGGCAAGCTTTTCTTTCGCCTCGCGCAGCAAGCTGTGGCCATTGATCCTGTCCCCTATGACCGGATCGTCCACCCGACCTCCCCAGGGAAGGCTAAGGCCAAACCACAAGCTGTAGGGGCTACCTGAGTCAAGGGGATACCCACCATAGGCGTTTCCAACCAAACCCGCTATTGATTCCATAGGACATACCGTGAGCTTTCGGTAAGCCTGCATGACTGCGCACAGTCGTAGTTGCCAACTTTGGCCACGTCCGCAACGCGCACAACAACCTTAACCTCGGCAAGATCCCGAACCTGCACAGCCTCATCCCGTACTCGCTTGAAGCGCGCAAGTCGTCTTCCAGTGCACCGGCAGCGACGGCCTCAAAGGCGCCCACATCCAGCGCGCCAGGGACAGTAAATTGCTCTTCAAGCCAATCGCCGACGCCATTATAAGCGTGATCGCCTA
This sequence comes from Acidobacteriota bacterium, assembly GCA_016178155.1. Lineage (GTDB taxonomy): Bacteria > Acidobacteriota > Terriglobia > Bryobacterales > Bryobacteraceae > JACOTZ01. Next base: position 12,034 of record JACOTZ010000122.1, on the reverse strand, counting down.
AGCCGCCGAGGGATAACTCGCCTGCGTGGGGTAGATGTATAGCTTCAGGCCAACGGTCGGTGGTTTTCCCGCATTTCGAGCGAGCAACGCGATTGCCTGACCGGCGCGAACCGGTTTGCGCGAGACTCGTTCGAGGCGATGCTCCGGGAACGCGTCTGCGTGGCCGATGGTACGGTTTCCCAGGAAACGGCGCCGACTTCTGGCATGTTCCTCGGCCCCGCCTCGTTGGGCGCGACCTGCCCGTCGGGGTTTCCCGATCTCCACGCACCCTGAGCTGAGACACACACTGCGAGTTGCAACTGAAACAGTTCAGGATAGTATTGATGACCAAAACCCAACTTCGGCAGTTCACCTCCTGGCTCGGGAAGCGGTCCTACAAAGCCCGTCTGGAGCGGCTCGGCCTGGAGCGCATCCAGGAGATTGCGCGCGAGAACGGGAAGAAGGGCGGGAGGCCGAAAGGGGCAGCGGGGTAGCAGGAGCAAGTGAACGATGGCAGTGTTCAAGCGCGGTCGATTTTACCACTACGAGTTCGTTTTCGCGGGCCGCAGGATTCAGGAGTCGGCCCGCACGATCAGCAAGACAGTAGCCGTGGAAGCGGAGCGGAAGCGTCGGCGCGAGCTGGAGCTTGCCTACAACGGCGTCAGCTCGGAGTCCCGGAAGGCCCGGGTGCGCTCAGCCGCGGATGCGGTCGCGGAGTACTTGGACAGCTATGCCCCGAACCACCGGCCCAATAGCACCGTTTTCGTCAAGGGCTGCCTTGCGCACGTGCGGCGGTTGCTCGGCGCGAAGGTCGTGGCTGACGTGAACGAGACCGTGATCCGCCAGTACATGAAAACGCGAATCGGCGAGGGAGCGAGCGGTCGGACGGTGAACGCCGAAATCGGCGAACTGAGCCGAGCGCTTGGAAAGCCGTGGGGCCTACTCTGGTCGAAAGTACGCAAGCTCGAAGAACGGAAGGACGTGGGCAAGGCACTCACGGCCGATCAGGAGCGGGCGCTGCTCGATGCCATCCCCTCCGTTCGGTCGCCGATCATTGGCACGTTCGTGCGGGTCGCGCTGTTGACCGCCATGCGAAGCGGCGAGATCCGCACTCTCACCTGGGGGGCAGGTCGATATCGAGCGGCGGATAATTACTGTAGGCCGCGCCAAGACCGATGCTGGCACGGGGCGGCAGATCCCCATGAACGCGGACCTGTTCGCGGTGCTCACGGTGCACGCCGACTGGTTCCGGTCCCGCATTGGGGAATCGACGCCTGACTTGTACCTGTTCCCCTACGGCAGCCCGTATCCTTGCGACGCCACCCGTCCGACCACAACCATCAAACACGCATGGGAAACGCTACGAAAGGCTGCGGGCGTGTCCTGCCGCCTGCATGACCTGCGGCACACCGCTCTGACGAAGCTGGCCGAAGCGGGCGTGCCGGAGAGCACCATGCTTGCTATAGCCGGACACACGCCCCGCGCAATGCTGGAGCGGTATTCCCATGTCCGACTCAATGCAAAGCGGGAGGCAGTCGAAGCATTGAGGGGTCCGGCAGATTCGGGCAGGGTCCCTGCAAAAGTCCCTGCACTCCGAACTTCTGCGACTCTTCAGTAGCTGTAACCTCTTAATTCATTTGGTGAGCCGGGCGGGGGTCGAACCCGCGACCCTCTGATTAAAAGTCAGATGCTCTACCACTGAGCTACCGGCCCATCGGGTCTATGCGAGTCGCGCCGCCGCGCGCAACTCCTTCCCAAGCATAGCACCGGCGGCCGAACCAGGGACTCGCCCGCTCACACACTACCCGTGTACTGCTTCTCCTTCTTTGAGAGCACCTGGCGCATGAGTTGCTCGTTGCGGAAGGTAAGATCCAGCTTCGAACTGATGTTCCCGACCGCGAGTCCGCCGCCGCCTTGCGTGTGAACGTCGCCAATCGTGGCGTTATTGGGATTCGCGTCCAGCTTATTGTGCATGAATTCGTGAAAGATCAGAGCCGCGAGAAGTTTCGTCACATGGCTGTCCCCTTCGACGTGATCCATGTATACTTCGGAAATCATGCCGCCGCTCGACCGAAAGGTCGCGCCGCCGGCTTCGAGCGGGAATGACGGCGACTTCCGGCGGATGATGCTGTTGAACTGCGACGGCAAAATGTATACCACCAGCTCGTGATCCTCCACGACGCTAGCCGAGAACACCCAACGGAAATCGGACTGCTGAAAGGGAGTTCCGCGGCAGCAGCGGTTAAACCAGTGTTGAAGCCAGCTCGCCGCGTAGTAGAGAGTCCACCCATCCACGCCGGCCTTGTTCCTCAAATAGAAATTGAACATAGTTCCCCCCACGCAGGAAACAGACCGGAATATTAACACTAGATCGAGTCGCGGTGCAACGCGTTTCCGTCACCCCCGTCGCGCCTGCTCAGCCGGCAGCGTCGAGTCAACCTGGCCACGAATAAATGTCGGGAGTTTTACAGATCCAGGTGCTGCCGGCCGGAGCGATTCGCGTCGGGGAAGCAGACCGGCCTTTCATGGCGCAAACCCGCTCTGGTCACCCGCTCGAGCGTGCGCGAGGCTTCGCACTCTGGCGCGCGCGTGCTGCCGCTTCCAGTCACCGTACGTTCCAGCGGTTTCCAACAGCAACCTGATCGGCCGTGAATGCCGATGCGACGTGCCGGAGCTCGGACGCGACCCGCGACCCGCGCCCGCTACCCGCGCAGCGTCCACCCCTTCCGCATTTTCGGTTTGACCAAATGGTTCGCTTCCGGGACGTTCGTGATCTTCATCTTCGCGCTGTCCCATTCGAGCTTGCCCTCAAACCGCAACGCCAGCACGCCCAGCAGGATGAACTCGGTGAAGGACGACGCGATGCTGAAATTCGAGCACGCCGGCTCACCGCCTTTGCAGGCGCGGATCCAGTCGCGATAGTGCCCCGGCGAGCGCGTCAGAAACTGCGGCGGGAGCTTGTAATCCTTCATCCTCTCGACGGGCAACAGCCGGGTGTTCTCACCATAGGTGCCGGTGGTGAGGAATCCCTTCTCGCCGACGAACAGGCTGCCGTTGCTTGAGGGATTCACGCGGCCCGTGCCGCCCGGCGCTCCTGATGCGGACCGGCGGGACGGCCGAGCAGAACTGCGCTCCGGAGTCGCGGCGGGAGCGGGCTCGCCAAACTGAAACACCTCACCGCCCGGCCGCGGAGGCGCGCCGAAGCGCCGCGGCAGGTCACCGAGCAGCTCGCTCTCGGCCAGCCCCTGCGGGCGCGGCGGCGGTCCGGTCATCCCGTCATACCAATACACCTTCACCGGCGGCATCGACCCGCGCGCAGGGAAATCGAACCGGATAACCGACTTCTTCGGATACGTGTAGGCGCTCTTGCCCTCCTGCCGGATGCATTCGACGCTCTCAGGCGCACCCAGCATCAGCGCCAGGTTCGGCGCACCCAGAATGTGGCACGCCATGTCGCCGAGCGCGCCGCAGCCGAAGTCGAACCAGCCCCGCCAGGCGAATGGCGCGTACGCCGGGCTGTATGGGCGCATGCTCGCGAGCCCCAGCCAGATGTCCCAGTCGAGCGTCTCCGGCACCGGCGCCTCGGCCGGCATCGTCTCCAGACCCTGAGGCCAGATCGGCCGGTTCGTCCAGGCGTGCACTTCGGTCACGTTGCCGATCTCGCCGGACCAGATGATCTCCGCGCACTGCCGGGTGCCCTCGTTCGAGTAGCCCTGGTTGCCCATCTGCGTCGCCACTTTGTATTTCGCCGCCGCCTCCGCCAGCAGGCGCGTCTCCCAGATGGTCCGCGTCAGCGGCTTCTGACAGTAGACGTGTTTGCCGCGCTCCATCGCCCACAGCGCGGCCGTCGCGTGCATGTGGTCCGGTGTGGACACGGTCACCGCGTCGATGGTCTTCTCTTCTTTGTCGAGCATCCGCCGGAAATCGGTGTATTTCGGCACGCTCTCGTACTGTTTGAAGGTGCGCTCCGCCCGCTTCGAATCCGGGTCCGCCAGGGCGACGATGTTCTCGGTCGCGCACCCGGCGATGTCGCTTGCCCCCTTGCCGCCCGTGCCGATGGCGGCGATATTGAGCTTCTCGTTGGGCGATTTGTACCCCAGCCGCTTGAGCGACGGCACACTCCCGAAGCCTGCTGCCGGTACGGCCGCCGCGAGCAGCGACCCATAAAAGAAATGCCGTCTCGAAACATCGTGCAGTGCCATGGTTGCACTTACAATATCACGCTCATTACGGGACCCGCTACCCGTGCCAGGCCGTCGTGCCGACTCCGGCGCCGCCGTGTGCGGGCTGCCGAAAACTGCAAGTCGCCGCGGCGAAGAACGTCCAGCCTGCCGGCGCGAATCTGTCACGCGACAGCGCACGGCGGGCGGATAAGAAACAGTGACGCGGCGTCCGCCGGGCGCCTGAAAACCTTCGGGGGACGCCGGGCGTCGATCCATCAGGGAGGTCGGCATGCGGATCCTGATGGTCGGAGACGTCATGCTCGGCCGGCTTGTCAATCAGTCGCTGAAAAACGCAGCGCCGCATTCTGTCTGGGGCGATACTCTTTCGCTCTTCCGGACTGCCGACCTGCGCGTCTGCAACCTGGAATGCGTGCTTTCCGATTGGGGCGAGCCGTGGTCGGCAACCCACAAAGTATTCCATTTCCGCTCAGACGCGAAAAACGCCGCTGTGCTCCGGGAAGCCGGCTTGGATGTCATATCGATCGCCAACAACCACGTGCTCGATTATGGATACGAAGCCCTCCACCGGATGCTGCGCGTGCTCGATCAGGCCGGCATCCGCTACGCCGGGGCTGGGCGCACCCGGGCCGAGGCGTGCCGCCCGGCCGTCATCGACCGTGCTGGAATGCGCTTGGGCATGCTGGCATTCACCGACAACGAACCCACGTGGGAAGCGGGCGACGACCACCCCGGAACCTGCTACTTTCCCGCCGACGCCGGCGATGATCGGAGCGCTGGTCTTCTCAGCCTGGTCGCGGGCGCGGCGCGGACCGTGGATTACCTCATCGTGTCGGCGCACTGGGGCCCGAACTGGGGCTACGAGCCGCCGGATACCCATAGGGAGCTCGGCCGCGCGCTCATGGATGCCGGCGCTGACGTCGTCTTCGGGCACTCCCCGCACGTCTTCCGGGGCATCGAGCTATACCGCGGCAAGCCGATCCTCTACAGCACAGGAGATTTCATCGACGACTACGCGGTCGACGAGATCGAGCGCAACGATGAGTCATTCATCTTCATGCTGGACATCCACGATCGGGCCGCCGTATGGATAGCGCTCTATCCGACCATCGTTCGGAATCTTCGCGCGCTGTTGGCTAAGGGCGAGGAAGCCCGCGCCATCGCCGCGAAGATGGAGTCGCTATGCGCAACCCTGGGAACAGGCGCCTGCTGGGACCCTGCCGGCACACGTCTCCTCGTCCCGATCGGCCAGGCCCCGGAAAGTGAGCGTTGATGTGCGCCTGCGTATGGCGTTGCGAGCAACGCTCGCCGGCGGCAATTCATGCACGGAAACAGCGGCGCAGCCATTTTCCGCTCTGGCGGCCCTGCATCTACCGCATCCTCAAAATGGGGGCGGACCCGATTGCCTGGTGAATCGCTACCGGCAGCTTCGCGCGCCTGATATCGGGCTCAGAGCGGGACAGGAGCGTACATGCACGGTGGACAAGTTGCACACCGGAGCACAGCCGGCAGCACCCGCGCTACGGCTGACTTCACGATACCTTGCTCTTGCGGCCAGAGCGGGCAGCCGCGGCGCTTGCCGGCTTCCTCCCGGCGGCTCGGCGCGCCGGTGCGCCCTCGGCGATCTCCCCCAGGCCCCGGCCCGTGAGCGCCGACCAATCATCGCGATCCGGCTTCCACCCCTGCCGGGCGCTCTCGTCCCGGCGTTTGATGAGCAGCCACTGTTTGCCCCCGCGGCTCGCTCCGCGCATCCCCGCCCGGACCAGGACGAAACGACCCTGGAGTTTCTCGCCATTCAGTTTGAATTTCAGCTCACCCTGCGCCAATTGCTCCGCCGCCGCTCCGTCGCCTTCGAGCTCGTACGTCCCTTTGTCCCAGACCATGACCGTTCCGGCGCCGTAGTGGCCTTCCGGGATCACGCCTTCGAAGCCGGCATACTCGAGCGGGTGATCTTCCGTTTGCATGGCCAGGCGCTTCTGCGAAGGATCGAGCGAAGGACCCTTCGGCACCGCCCAGGAGACGAGCACGCCTCCGATCTCCAGCCGGAAGTCATAGTGGAGGCTGGTCGCTTCATGCTTCTGCACCACGAAGCTTGCCGCTTGTCCTCGGAGGCGGCGCCTTCCCCGTCCCGCGGGCTCCGGCGTCTCCTCGAATTTCCGTTTCTTGCGATATTCCTCGAGCGCCATCAGGACTCCTCTTCGCGCGGCAGCTTGTGCGCTCGCCGCGCAAAATCTTTCCAGGGATTGCCGTCTGCTTTGAGCCGGTCGAAGATATTCCGGATCGTGAACTGGTCGGGCCGGAGCTGCGGGTCGTCCAGTTCATCCCAACCGAGCGGAGCCGCAACCGGGGCGCCGTCGCGCGCCCGCACGGCATAGGGCGGAGCGGCGGTCTGGGCGTAGGCGTTCCGGGCCGTGTCCACGAAGATCCGGCCGCCTCGCTTTGCCTTGCGTATATCCGTCGTGAGACGTTGTGGGTCGCTTTGAGCGAGCCTTTCGGCGACCTCACGTGCGAACGCGCGCACCTGGTCGAAATCAGCTTCGCGGTTGAGATGTACCACGACGTGCAGCCCGCGCGAGCCGGTGGTCTTTACGTACGCCGTGAGCCCATGCTCGCTCAATAGCTCGCGGGTCCTTTTCGCGGCTGCGCACACACCCCTGAAGGTGCCATCGGACGGATCCAGGTCGAAGATCATCTGGTCAGGGTTGTTTAGCCGGTCGATCCGGCTCAGCCAGGTGTGCGGAGTGATGACCGCCTGGCTTGCCAGGTACACCAGCGTGGCGGTGTCGTCGCAAATCACATGACGCACGTTGCCGCCTCTCTTCTCCACCGTTGCGGTCGCGACCCAATCCGGGCGGTAGGGCGGCGCCTTCTTCTGAAAGAAGCCCTCCTTCCCGATTCCATCCGGATAGCGCTCCATGGCGATCGGCCGGCCGCGCAGGTGCGGCAGCATAAACGGGGCGATCTGCCGGTAGTATGCGGCCAGCTCGCGCTTATCGATCCCGTCTTTCGGAAACAGCAGCTTGTCGGGCCGTGTCAGCTCGACCGTCCGTTGACCTGCGCGGATCGCTTCCGACTTCGGTGGGCTCATTTGGGCCGCTCCCGTACGACCTCCCGTGGGTCCTTGTCCCTCCGTATGCCCAGAAACCGCGGGTGGCGCAGCCTTCCATCACGTGTCCATTCCGTGAACGCCGCCTGCGCCACGAGTTTCGGCGTCACCCAATGGACGCCTTTTGGAGAATTTGATACCTGCGCAAAAGGGCTCTTGCCGCTACGAAGCGGCGCCAGCTCTCTTTCCAGGCTGACCAGATCGCTGGTATTGAAGCCCGTCCCGACTTTGCCGGCGTAGACCAGACGTCCCCCGTCGTAGTAGCCGAGCAGCAGCGCGCCCAAGCCGACCCGCTCCCCTTTGGGCTCCGTGTAGCCGCCAATGACGAATTCCTGGCCCGCCGAGCACTTGATCTTAAGCCATGAGCGCGTGCGTTTCGAGACATAGACACTGCCGGCATCTTTGGCGATGATTCCCTCCAGACCCCTGCGGCATGCCTCATCGAAATACGCCGCGCCTCGCCCCCGCCGGTGCTCTGTAAATCGCAGCGGATCGCGAAACCCGAACGCACGTTTCAGGAGATCCTTTCGTTCCAGGAGCGGCACGTCTCGCAGGTCATAGCCATCCATGTAGATCAGATCGAAAAGGTAGTAGAAAACCTTGATCCCGCGGCGCCGCGCCTCCTCGGGATCGCGCACCTGCATACGCCGTTGCAGCTTGGAGAAGCTGGTGACGCCGCCCTCGAACGCAACGATTTCCCCGTCGGCCACGTAGCTCGCGGGAACTTGGCGGGCGAGCGGTTCGATCAGCTCGGGGTAGGCCGCGTTGAGCGGTTTTCGATTGCGCGAAAGAAGCTGGAGCTCTTTGCCGGCCCGGAACGCCAGGCACCTGACGCCGTCGAGCTTGGGCTCATAGATCCATTGCTCGCCGGAAGACGGCTCATCGACCAGCGTGGCGAGCATGGGGCTAATCCACTCCGGGCACGGCCGCTTATGCGCCCGCTTTTTCGCTTTCCCGAGTCCGGCGAAAGGATTTCGCTCCGGCATCAGATGTCCCCGCAATCGAGAGGTCTGGAGCCCGATTCCATTATGCGCGCGTGTGGGCAAAACGCCTCGTCCAAGCTCGTGCGTCGATGCCGCCAGGGCCATCACGGATCCGGCACCTCAGAGCGGTTTTCTGCTCCCTTCCGCCGAGGGGCTGATCCCGGCCTTCATCGGCGGCCATGTGCCGCTCCACCGCGGCTGCGCTGGATAAAAAACCCGGACAAGACCTCCGATAGAATAACAAAGACCCGGCCATGCCAGATCCAGCTCCCAGCGCCGAGGCGCTCCCGCTCGATGCCGCGCTCGCGGAAGCCCTCGACGCCGCCCGCGAGCAGCTCGCCGAGGCTTGGCGGGTCTATCTCGATCGCGCCCGCGAGCAGCTCGAAGCCGGCTGGCGCGAGCAGCTAGACCGCGTCGTGCGCGACCGCTTCGCCGCTATCGAGCTTCGTCTCCACGAAGATTTCGACCGCGCCGTCGAGGCCGGGATCGCCGAACGGATGGAGCGCGCCATCGAGCTTGCCCGCGCGGCCGCCCGCCGCGAGTTCGCCGGCCAGCTCAACCAGACTGCCCGCCGCCTCAAGCAGGCCGAGGGCCGCGACGCCTGGATCCGCACACTGCTCGAAGCCTGCGGCGATTTCTGCACCCGTGCCGCGCTGTTTGGCGTCTCCAGCGCCACCCTCACGCTCGAGATGGGCTTCGGCTTCGACCTCCAGCAGGTCACGCAGAGCGATTTCCCGCTGGAGGCGGCGCCCGCGTTCGCCGGCGCCGTCGATTCCAAAGACACGATCGTCGCCATGGGCTCCCCGCGCGAGCTCTCATCCGGCATTGCCGCCGCGCTCGGCTACCCGACCAACACCAAGGTCTACCTCTTTCCGCTCGCTCCCGCCGGCGCCGTCGTCGCCATCTTGTACGCGGAATCCGGGGAGATTCCGGTTGATGTCGCCGCCCTCGAGCTCATCGCGGGCATTGCGGAGAACTCCATCGAAGCCGAAGTGAGGCTGGTCAAAACCGTGTCCGCGCCCGTCACCTCGACCGACCTGGTGCAGATCGCCGGCCGCGCGGCCGCGCGCCTGGATGACGGACAGCCCCCCGCCTGGTCCGCGCTGCCAGCGCGCGAGCAGCAAATGCACCTGCGGGCGCAGCGCTTTGCACGAACCGGCACGGCACGCATCATCCTCGACAAAACTCCCCAGGTGAAAACCGGCCGGGCCGCGCGCGGCCTCTACGCTATTCTGAAAGAAGACATCGACCGGGCCCGTGAGCAGTTCCGCCGCGAGTTCATTGAACCCTGCCCGTCCATGGTGGACTATCTCCACCAGGAATTCGTGCATACCCTCGCCAACGATCGTCCCGAGCTGCTCGGGCCGGACTATCCCGGTGCCCTCGCCTGAGCCCCCTGGGCGCGCCTCCCGCGCCCCTTGTGCCGTCCTCCTCCTCGCTCTCTTTGCTCTGCCCGCTTTGCCGCAATCCCTCGCTCCCCTGGCGAGCGCCTATCGCGCTTTCGAGGCCAAGGATTGGCGCGGCGCGCTTGCCGCGGCCCGCCAGGTTCGTGCCCCCCAACTCGCCGATTACGCAGCCTCGCTGGCCGGCTCCGCCGCCTTCGAGCTAAAGGACTACGACACCGCGATTGTCGAGCTCGAACGTGTCTGGAAGCACGAGCCGCGTTCGCCCCTCTTCACGCGTGCCGTGACGCTGGCCGCGCGATCGTACCTCGCCGCCGGCCGGCCGGAGCCCGGCATCGCCCTGCTGCGCAAGCATTACACCGAACTCCCGCAGCCCGAGGCCGGCCTGCTGCTCGCCCAGAGTTACGATGCGGCCGGCGACGGCGCTTCCGCGGCCGACTTTTATCAGCGCGTGTATTACGAGCAGCCCGCCACCTCCGAGGCCGCCGACGCCGGCACTGCGCTCGAGCGTTTGAAACAGTCCCTCGGCGAGCGGTTTCCGCCCGCCATGCCGCAAGCGATGCTTTCCCGCGCCACCCGCCTGCTCCACGCCGGCGAGGCCACCCGCGCCCGCTCCGAGTTCACGGCGCTCGTTCCGCAGCTAGCCGGCCCGGAACGCGACCTCGCCCGCGTGCGCGCCTGCGAAGCCCTTTATACGGCGCGCCGCAATCGCGAGGCTTTTGATTGTCTGAGCGCGCTCCAGGTGAGCGCTGCCGACGCCGATGCCGAACGCCTCTACTTCATGCACGCCGCCGCCCGCCGCCTCGAGCGCGAGACCGAGATGCTGGCCGCCGTCGAGCAGCTTGCCCGCTATCCGCAGACCACCTGGCGCCTGCAGGCGCTCGTCTCCGCCGGCAATCACTTCCTGCTTCGCAACGACCCCGGCCGCTGGGCGCCCTACTTCCGCGCGTGCTATGAAGCTTTCCCCGCGGCGCCGCAGGCCGCCTACTGCCACTGGAAACTCGCCTTCCGCGCTTACCTCGAGCGCGACCCCGAGGCGGCCGCCCTGCTGCGCCAGCACGTGCTCCGCTTCCCGGCGTCGCCCAACCGTGGCGCGGCTCTCTACTTCCTCGCACGGAACGCCGAGCGCGCCGGTTCCCCCGGCCTCGCCCGCTCCTACTATTCCGCCTTGGAAGCGCGCCTGCCGAACTCGTTCTATGCGAGCCTCGCCCGCGAGCGCCTGCGCGACCGCCGTCTTTCCCGGACCGCCGCTCAATCCACCCCTGTGCTCGAGGAATCCGTGTGGCCCGATCCGCCCCGCTTCAGCTTCGCCGAGAACGGCCCCGCCCGCGAGCGCCTCGAGCGCGCGCGCCTGCTCGCTTCGGTCTCGCTCTACGACTGGGCCGAAGCTGAGTTGCGGTTCGGCGCTCGCCAGCACGCTTCTCCGCTAGTCATGGCGCTCGAGCTTGCCCGGATGGCCGATCAGCGCGGCTCGCCCCAGGATGCCATCCGTTCGATCAAGTTGCTCGCCAGCGACTATCTGCGCGCACCCCTGGAGAGCGCTCCGGACACGTTTTGGCGGCTCGCCTTTCCTCTGCCCTATCGTCAGGCGCTCGAATCCATCAGCCGCGTGCGCTCCCTCGATCCCTATCTCATGGCGGCCCTCATTCGGCAGGAGTCCGAGTTCGATCCCAACGCTGTCTCGCCCGCGCGCGCCTACGGGCTCACCCAGGTGTTGCCCTCCACGGGACTGCAACTGAGCCGCCGGCTCGGCATTCGGCGCTTCCGATCGAGTATGCTGTTCCAGCCCGACATTAACCTGAAGCTCGGGTCCTACTACCTCCGATCGCTCCTCGACCAGCTCGGAGGCCGCTGGGAAGCGGCGCTCGCCTCCTATAACGCGGGCAAGAGCCGCGTGCTCGGCTGGCTCGGCTGGGCCGCCTATGACGAGCCGGCCGAGTTCATTGAGAACATTCCCATCAGCGAAACCCGCACCTATGTGCAGACCGTCCTGCGCAACGCGGACATCTACCGCCGGCTCTACGGCGGGGTTGCCGGTGTGAAAGTCGCGAAAAGCGAGGCGGGCAACGGCCGCTAGTGCGCCGGCCGCATGAAACAGCGGTTGCGAACCGCTCGCTCCGAGCCGCGACTGTATCCGAGCCGCGACTGTAAAGGAGCGGTTGCGGGGATTGCGTCCGACATGAGACCGCGGGTGAACACGCCGGCCCGACCTCACGCGTTACGGGGTAACCCGAGTCCTTATAACGGATGTTCACCCTAAGGCGGAAGCTGCTCACCGCCGGGAACTGACTGTTTTCTAACGGGGTTTGCGGCGTTCAGGCAGCTTTTTTCGCGTGACTACAGGGGTGTCTGTGTGAGGCAGGGCTTCGGGCAGGTGAATGT
>JACOTZ010000121.1 GCA_016178155.1 Acidobacteriota bacterium | reverse complement strand
GTTTTGCACCTGCGGGAACCCCGACCGCCGCGATTTTGGCGGCCTTGGGTCAACCAGACGCAGGAATCTCAACCGAGTGGAAACGAGCTAAATCCTGAACATCACAGGTGTTTCTGGTGTTCGCGACAGAAACTAGCTAGGTTGGGAAAGAGCCGATTGATCAGGCGGATGGCCTCGGTCGGTACAGTGCGTAGCACTTTGCGTCCCTGCCTATAACCCGAGCTACTCGAGCCGGAGGTACGGAGCGAAGCGGGTTCGCACCTCGGGGATCTGCAGAAGCAACCATTCGAACTGCGCCGCCTCTTGGTTCACAACGGCTGCCTTTCTCAGATCGCCCACCGGGATGGTTCGGTTCTCCTCGTCCAGCCTCCACGCCTCTACCGTTCTCCGATAGATCTCGTCCAGGTATGCGCACAGGTCCGCCCCGAAGAGGAATTCCTTCTCGCTCGTCGCCTTCACATAGTCCGGGAGCAGCTCCAGCGTGGCCTTTCCGTGACGCAGGATCGCGCTTAGGTGTTCGAGGACGCCGCGAAACACGGCCACGCGCCGCTCATAGCCCTCATGCCGGAGACGCAGCTGGTCGGTCTTGTACTGCCGGTAGGCGATGAGGGTTGCGATCCCGGCGGTCACGGGCGTGGTCAGTGCCGATAGGATGTCAATCACGTCCCGGAAGATAGGAGCCATCATCCGCACCCCCGCGTACAAGTAGGCATCGGGCGGTCATGTCCATGGCTTCAAGAAGGCCCTTCTCGTTCGGTCTCCTCTTACTATAAGTCGGGGTGGTGGGCCAAGCCCGGGCCGCGTTCGCGCGCGGCGCCGGGCGCCTTGCCGTTTACAGATTGAGATCCTTCCGGGCTACCTTGCCCAGCCTGAGCACTGCCTGATCGATAGCCAGTAGCATTCGCGCCGGATCCTTGATTTCGCTGGCGGTGCCGACCAACTCGCCGAGTGCGTCCATGGCAGGGCGGCCGGGCATTAGCAGGGAAGTAGCCATCGCGCTGTTCAACAGAGCGAAGGCCTTTTCTTGGCGTGCCAGAATCTCCTCGGACTTGCGCTTTGCCTCTTCACGGAACTTTTCATTCGCAAGTCGGACCTCGTCGGCCCCCAGGGCCTCGCTGAGCGTTGGCGCCGGGGTCGCCTTGGTCAGTTCGGCGAGTTCGACGCCGGCCCTCTTCAGCTCCATCAAATTCTCAAGAAGGCGGAGATAGGTATCCCGCTTCAGGTTCGATGTCTCGCGGCGGGAGGCCAGCTTCGCACCGAGCAGGGTGCCCAATAGTCCGGCGGCCGGTGCGACGATGATGGAGAGGACGCTCTTGACCAGCTCGATCATGCTCGGGTCAAAAACTGTTCGCCTCCCCTACTCGAGCAGCTCCGTCACCGGCACGCCGAGGGCCGCGCTCAGGCTGCTCCTACTTCGCTTGGGGGCAAGCCGTCAGCAGCGCCCGATAAGCGGTGGCGTGCAGCGTGTACAGGTGCCACGTACCTGGTTGCGCCTCCACTTCCCTGCTGATCATGGCAACGACCTGATCCGAGCGCATGCCGACGACGCATGGCCCTACCCACGACAGTCTGCTCCTCGGACCGTCGACCCCTGCGGCAAGGAGTATGCCGTCAACTACTCCCATCGCATAGCCTTGCTTCTCCTCGTAGCTCATTCCACGCCAGATCAGCCCAGTTCCGAAACCGTTCTTGACCACGATTTCGTTTGGCTCGTCGGCGGGGAACCCGAACCATGCCAAGTTGACGAACCCGAAAATTGCAGCCGCAAGAATGCTGCTCCCCAACGCTCGAGTCACGCGCGCGCCCTCCCTCTGCCCAGGCTCAGACCGAGTACAACCGGTTCTCTGTGAGGTGCCATGGCTCCCTCACTCCAGCAGCCCTCAGCGAAGCCCTCAGCGACACGCCCACGCGGTCGTCGCGGCAACCGGAAGGACACACCGGAGCTGCGCGAGTCCGGGCTCCCCCCTCCGCCGCGGCCAGCCCAGCCAGGGCCAGCCCGAGGGCCACGCAGGCGACGGCGGCGAGGCCGCGGACGTGTGCGACACCTGATCAGCCCACAGCCCCGGCCGCGCGCCCGCGTTCCCGCGCGGCGCCGGGCGCTGCTACGCCGTCGCGTATAGCTCCATGATTCCTTCCTGGTAACGCTTGAGCGCTTCTGTCTGCTCCAACGGCAGGCCGAAGTGCCGCGACTGTTCGATGAGGATGATGACGAGGCAAGCCTGTGCACCAGTTGGAGAACGTAGGAGGTGCTAGTCTAGCGACGTTTCTCGGTCCCGTCCTCGCGCCGTACTTCGACACGCTCCCGCATGTCGACCTGATGAAGACGCTGGCGCGGCGCCTCAGCGACCGGAGGATGCTCCGGCTGCTCAAGATGTGGCTCAAGGCGCCCGTGGCGGAGCAGGCCGCAGGCGGAGGGTGGCGGTTCAGTGGGGGCAAGCGGGCGACGCGGGGCACCCCGCAGGGCGGAGTGATGACCCCTCCCACGCAATCGCAAACTTTGCTTGGGACCGGGTCGTGCCCTATCACCGGGTCCTGTATCAAAAACGTTGACAAGAAGGACATAGAGAAGAGTACCGTTGTGACGCATGAACGATCGTCGGCGCGCGCGACTCGCCCAGTACGCCGAACGGATCAACCGAGCGCTCGGCCTGCTGCGGCGATGCCCGCCGGCGGCCGTTCTGCGCACGCTGGCCCGCCGGTATCGCGTCTCGCCCCGCCAGGCCCGGCGATATGTGGACGCGGCGCAGCAGCATCCCCAGGGAGTCCCGGTGCCCGAGCCGACGGTGGTGTTCACCGTGAAGCTTCCGGCCAGTCTCGCGCGGCGGCTCCGGGCGCTGGCCCGGGCGACGGGCGTGAGTCTGAGCTCGTTGGTCACGCGCGGGCTCGAGGAGTGGCTGCACCGGGTGCGGCCCGGACCCGGCGGTGGAGGATAGGCGAGTCGAGCACGCCTACGTGTTTGACCGCCTGGGCCGTGAGCGGGTGATCCAGGCGTATCGACTTCTGGTCTCCGAGCGACGCCGCAGCGTGCGAGCCGGCCAGCCGTCCGGGGCGCCGAGTGGCGCAGGGGGAACGCGACATGAAGACCGCCGCGGTCTACGCGCGGGTGTCCTCGGACCGGCAGAAGGAGGCGCAGACGGTCGCCAGCCAGACGAGCGCCCTGCGCGCGTACGCCGCCGAGCACGGGTACCTGGTGCCTGACGGCTGGGTCTTCGAGGACGAGGGGTGGAGTGGGGCGACGCTCGTGCGGCCCGGCCTGGAGCGACTCCGTGACCTGGCGGCGCAGGGGCAGGTGGACGTCGTGCTGGTGTACAGTCCGGACCGACTCA
Organism: Acidobacteriota bacterium; assembly: GCA_016178155.1. GTDB lineage: Bacteria > Acidobacteriota > Terriglobia > Bryobacterales > Bryobacteraceae > JACOTZ01. The sequence continues at coordinate 2,081 of JACOTZ010000121.1, read as the reverse complement.
GCCGCAAGTACGCCTATCAGGTCCTCTTGCTCGAAGAGTTCGCCCGGGCGGGCGTGGACGTGGTGTTCGTGCAGGCCCCGCGGGGGGAGACGCCGGAGGACGTGCTGGTGCTCCAGTTCCAAGGCATGATCGCCGAGTATGAGAAGGCGCAGATCAGCGAGCGCACGCGCCGGGGTAAACGGCACCGCGCCCGCTGTGGCGTGGTCAATGTCCTCTCCGCCGCCCCGTACGGCTATCGCTACGTGCGCAAGGCCGACGGGGAGCCCGCTCGCTACGAGATCCTCGAGGCCGAGGCGGCGGTGGTGCGGGAGGTGTTCCGCCGCTACGGCGAGGAGGGGTGGCCGATCGGCGCCCTCGCCCGCTGGCTGACGGCGGCGGCGGTACCCACGCGGACCGGCAAGCGGCAGTGGGATCGCAGCACCGTGTGGGGGATGCTGCGGAACCCGGCCTACCAAGGCACGGCCTGCTTTGCCAAGACCGCCACGGCGGCCCAGCAGAAAGTGACCCGGCGCCTGCGGCAGCGCGGCGGGGTGCCGGCCCGCCCGTGTCTGCGGGCCCGCCCCCGCGAGGAATGGATCGAGATTCCCGTCCCCGCGCTGATCTCTCCCACCCAGTACGCGCTGGCTCAGGCGCGGCTCCAGGAGAATCGGCGATTCGCCGCCCGCCACACCAAGGTCCCGTCCCTTCTGCAAGGGCTGTTGGTGTGCCGCACGTGCGGCTACGCGTACTATCGGACCTCGACCCAGACGTCCCGCCGAAAGCTCTACTACTACCGCTGCCTGGGATCGGACGACTACCGATACCCAGAGGGGCGCCGCTGCACGAACCGCCCCGTGCGCCAAGATGCGTTGGACACCCTGGTCTGGGACGAAGTCATCCGATTGCTGGCGACTCCCTCGCTGGTCCGCCAGGAGATCGATCGCCGACTGGCGGCGCTGCGCACCGAGCAGCCGGTGACTGCGAAGCGCGAGGGCCTCGTCAAGGCGCTGGCCCGGATCCGCGGAGCCATGGCCCGGCTCATCGAGGCCTACCAGGACGAGCTGCTCTCGCTGGAGGAACTGCGCACGCGCATGCCCCCACTGCGACAGCGGGAGGCGACGGCCGCGGCCCAGTTGGCCACGTTCGAGGCGGAGCTGGTCGACGCCGAGACCTACGTGGCGCTGGCCCAGAGCCTCGAAGGGTTTCTCGACAAGCTCCACGAGGCGGCCCACACTCTTGCCGTGGCCGATCGCCAGCGCGTGGTCCGGCTCCTGCTCAAAGAGGTGCAGGTGGGCCCTGACACCCTGGTGCTCAGGCATTCGATCCCTGTTCCCGGTGACCATCCCATCACCTGCCCCTGGCCCACCCCCGTCTGCGTGACCAGCAGCCGTCCGTCCTCCAGCACCCCGGCGTGAATCCATTTTCCGATCAGCCGAAGGATGCTCCCATCTCGCACCCGCTTCTCGATCCACTCCATGAGCTGGCTCCTCACGATCGCGTCAAAGTAGGCGCAAATGTCGGCTTCTACCACATACCGGATCGGCCGCCGACAGATCACCCGGCCGATCTCGTCGAGCGCCTCCTGCGCGCTGCGCCCCGGACGGAAGCCGTACGAACATGCCAGGAAGTCCTGCTCATAGATCGCGGTGAGCAGCTCCAGCACCGCCCTCTGCACGATCTTGTCCTCCAGGGCGGGAATGGAGAGCGCTCTCTGGGTCCCCGCCTCTTTCGGAATGTAGACCCTGCGGAGTGGCTGCGCCCGATACCGCCCGCTCTTCAGGCGATCGTGAAGCTGCTGCAGGTTCTCCCTGACGTGCTTGCCGTACTCCGCGTACGTGACGCCATCCACGCCCGCGCTCGCCTCCTTCCGCAGACGGTGAAATGCGCGCTCCAACGCCGCGACCGTCAGAAGGTGAGCGATCGAGGTGAACTGCACCTCCTTCTGCCCCCGAGCCAGGTCGGCTAGTCGGTCGAGTTCTGTGCACATGCGTGCTCGATCTCTGAGTACCGGCATGTCTCCCTCGACCAATGCGTCGGTCTGTTCCCCCCCTTCCCTCCAGCGGGTCCCGGCTCGCGCCAGTTCCCCGCCTTCCTCGGTACTA
>JACOTZ010000120.1 GCA_016178155.1 Acidobacteriota bacterium | reverse complement strand
CTAATTATAATGGCAGAATGCCGCCGGATCAAGGCATTTTCGAGATTTGCAAGAATGACGCTACGCGGGGCGAGGCTGGCAAGTCGCGAGCGATCAGGTCGATGAACCAGAGCCGGAACTCTGGTTTACGAAATCACTGAACGCCTGGCAGTGGCATTCAGGCTTCCGTGCGCTGTCTCCTGCACTCGTACACGACGCGTCCGTCGACATTGCGGTGCTGCACAATCAGCCGCTGCCGGGAGGCCCGGACGGTAACGAATCCGCCCCTGACGCGGTGGAACCGGTGGTACTGCTTCTGCTCGCCGGGCGTGCCCGAGGCGTGCGAGTCGGTGGCCGCGCCACAGCCGAACTCCTGCACGCCGGAGGCGGGATCCACCGAATGATACTGCCAGTGCCGGTCACCGCAGAAGACAAAAGTATTGTTCGGGCAATTCTTCGCGAGCCACTCGCGGAACTCGGCACCCTCGGTGTGGAAGGCAGCGTTCGCATGGTTGTCGCGCTTGTTCAGCCGATCCGGCCCGACGATCGGGTTAGGACTTATGATCAGCCGCCATTCCGCCCGGCTTGTCTGGAGCGTCTCCTTGAGCCACTGTTTCTGGCGCTCGCCCCAGATCGATTTTTGCGGCCCGTCGGCCTGCGTGTTAGGCGAGCGGAAATCACGGCCTTCGAGCAGCCAGATGTCCACATGCTTCCCCCAGCGCACGATGCGATAGGGCTGCTCCGGAAACGGCGTCTGCTCGCGGAAGAGTTTCAAACCCTGCTCGAAGGTGAGCGGCTGCATTTTGGCCGGAGCCAGTCCCGGCCAGCAATCGTCGGAGAGCAGGTCGTGGTCGTCCTTCTGCCAGTAGCCCGGAACGACACGCAGGCACTCGCGGATCGAGGGCACGCTATACATGCGGTGCCAGTGATAGCGGGCGATGTCGACCGTGTTGGCGATGGGATCGTCGCTGTCGTAGTACACGTTATCGCCGCAGGAAAGCAGGAAGTGCGGCCGCAGCCGGCGGATCGCGTCATAGATCTTGAAGCCCGGCGCCAGGTCCATCTCGCAATATTTCTGGCAGCTCAGCAGCACTCCGAACATTTCGGCGGACGCGTTCTCCTCGGGTGCGGTGCGAAAACTGCCCCGAACCGCTCCTTCGACCTCGCGTCCCCGTGTCTGGATCGAATAGCGGTAGAGCGTGTCGGGCTCGAGCCCGGTGAGCGGGAACTGATGAGTGAAATCGGTCTCGGGACCGGCCGCGACCCATTCGGACGCGCTCCGCCGCCCCGCGCCCTCCCACTCGACCCGGATCGCGCCCTCGCCGCCGGGACAGGCGCCTTCGAGTGATGCCACGCTCTTTCCGGGCTCGAGATGCTGCGCCGGCTTGGTCTTGCGCACTTCGCCGTCACTGTTGCGCGCGGGATGCAGCGTCCGCCGCGTCCAGATCAGCGCCGATGCCGGCGACACCTCGCCGACCTTGTGTCCCGTCGCCTGGTGCGTGAGAGCACGCTCCGCCGCGCGCGCCGCGATGCCTCCGAGCGCGGCCCCCATCCACGTCCGTCGCGTACAATCCGTCATTGTCCCGCCGCCTCCTTTAACGCCTCCAATGTTATCTCCGCCGTTCTTTGCCAGCCATATTCCGATGCCCGCCGCCGGCCGGCCTCCACCAGCCGCGCCCGCAGATCCTCATCGCAGGTGATGCGCGCGAGCGCATCCGCGATGGCGCGCTCGTCCTCCGGCGCAAACATCACCGCCGCCCCGCCGGCCAGGCTGCGCAGCGGCTCGATCGACGAGCACGCGAGCGGCACGCCCGCGGCCATGGCCTCGAGCACCGGAATTCCGAAACCCTCGAAGGTCGAAGGATACACGAACGCGGCCGCGCGCCGGAATAACGAATATAACTCCTCGCGTGGGAGCCATCCGGTCAGCTCGACCGCATCCTGCAAGCGCGCATCGGCCACGGCGCGCTCGACGGCTCCCGCGTGGAAGCCGCGCAGGCCCGCGATCACGAGCCGGTAGCCGGGGGCGCCGCCGCGAAAGGCGGCGAAGGCGCGCACCAGCCGCTCGAGATTCTTGTGGGGGTGCAGGGTGGAGACGCACAGCACGAAGCGCTCGGGCGCACGCTCGCGCGCGATCGCAAAGAAGCGGGGCTCGACGCCGAGCGGCGCGACGCGCACTTTCGCTTCGGGCACGCGATAGAAGCGCAGGACGTCCTTACGCGTCGCTTCCGAATCGGCCAGCAGCAGAGAGGAGCGCTGGGCGGACCCGTACAGGAGCATGCGCCAGAACGGCAGATCGAACCAGCGGAAGTGCTCCGGGTGGCGCTTGTGCTGCAGGTCGTGGAACACGGTGACCGACGGGCAGCGCGCGAGGAGCGGCGCCGTAAAACCCGGATTGAGCACGCAGTCGAGCCGCGCCTGCGCGAGAGCGCGGGGCAGCGCCGCCTGCTCCCAGAGGATGCGCGCCGGCCGGTTTACCGCCCGCACCGGCTGCGGGCAGCGGTGAAAATTCTGCGCGCCCGGCAGCAGGTCGCCTTCCGTTTCGCGGTTCGTGAACACGAAGTATTCGTTCTCGGCATCGATCCCGGCGGGCGCGCGCAGCAGGTTGCGCAGGTAAATCTCGGTCCCGCCGACGCCGCCCGGGATCAGGTACAGCGCGTTGACGCCGATGCGCAGCGCCGCCATCGGCTACCGCCGCGCGCCGAGGCGCTGGGCGGCCTCCGCCAGGCTCTGTTGCGCGAGCTGGTTGCGCGGGTTGATCGCGAGGGCGCGCCGGTACTGCTCGGCCGCGCGCGCCGCATCGCCGCGGTTGAGAAACACGTGGCCGCGATAAACATATGTCATATCAAAGCCGGGATCGAGCTTCTCGGCTTTGTCGAGCGCCTCCAGCGCGGGTCCATCGCGGCCCTGCTTGGCGTGGATCATGCCGATCTGCGAGTACACGTGGGCAGTTTGCTCGATCGCCGCCGCCTCCTGGAATCTCGCGAGCGCCTCCTCGGGCTGGCCGGCGCAGTCATAGGCCAGCGCCCAGTCGACCAGCAGCCGATGGTCGGGCTTCGTCAGCCTGGCCGCCCGGGCGTACTCGCGGACGGCATCGGTGCAGCGGCCGGCCTGATAGTAAGCAAAGGCGAGCTGGAAATGAGCCCGGTGGTTGCCGGGCGCCTTACGGGTCGTATCATCCCATAGCGCCAAGGGGCTCGCCCACACGTGATTGCGCTGCCACGCCGCCGCCGCGGCGATCACGAGCACCCCGCTCAGCGCGACCGCGAGGGTGCTTCGGCCGGCGCGCCAGCGGCGCACCAGATCGACAGTGACGACCAGCAGGCAAACGAACGGCAGATACACGCGGCGCTCGACAAACACGTCCTGGATCGGGATGAAAGACGATGTCGGAGCGAGCAGCAGCAGAAAGCCGAAGTAGCCGTAGCAGGCAAGCGGAAGACGCTCGCGATACCGCCACGCCGCCGCCGCCGCGGCCGCCAGCCCGACCAGTCCCGCGATAGCCCACGGGTCCAGGATGCCGCGCGAGACGCGGAACTCGTGATCGATGTTCTGGCCGAGGGGAAACACATATAGCCGCAGGTAGCCCCAGATCGCCCGGAACTGCGTGAACAGGTACTCGTACCAGGTAAAGTCCTTGACGCGGAAACCGGCCGAGGGTGCGCTGCTCAGGGTCCGCCACACCGCCGCGCCCGCCAGCCCGGCGGCGACCAGGAGCGGAACGTAAAGGCGCCAGTTTGCGGCCACCCGCCGCCACAGAGGGCCGCGCCGGAAGGACAGATCGGTCAAAACGAGCAGCGCCGGGAGGACGGTCGTGTGCTCTTTCGACAGAGCCGCCGCGCCGAACAGCGCCAGCACCGCGGCCGCTTCAAGCCAGGAGATCGCCTCGTGCCGGCGGTACAGGAACACGGCGAATGCCGCGAGAAAAAAGAAGACGCTCAGCACCTCCGACCGGCTGGCGACATACGCGACCGACTCAGTCTGCAGCGGGTGCAGAAGAAATAAGAGCGAGGCGAACAGCGACAGCCCGTCGCGCCGCCATCCCGTCTCGCCCGTCCAGCCGAGCAGGCGCCTGACGATCAGAAGCGCCAGCAGGGAATTAAGAATGTGCAGGAGCACGTTGACCACGTGATACGAATACGGCTCCAGCCCCGAGACCTGGTAGTTGAGCCAGAAGCTCGCCATCAGGACCGGTCGGACCCCCGCGATCCACGCCCGCAGCGGCTGCTCGGCGACTCCGGGAGCGAGGAAGGGCAGGTAGACATCGTCGAAGAGAAACGGCCCGCGCAAAGCCGGCCCGTATACCTCGAAACCGAGGAACAGCATCAGAAACACCCCGACTCCGTAGTGCCACCACCGCGGCTGGAACGCGGGGGCGCGGCGCTCGCGGGCTTCGGGTCGCGTGCCGGCCAGGGCGGCCCCCGCTGCCGGCTTATTCCGCTTTTTCGACTTCATGGCTCGACTGCAGCCGGTACTCCAGAATCGCGACGCGCTGTGCCAGGGCGATATTCGCGTCCTTCAGATCGGAAATTCGAATCGAAAACCTGTAAAAGACGACCAGGAATACAAAAAGAACCATGACCAGCAGCGCCACGGGAGGATAGCTGATTCCGAGGAACTCGGCCGTGCGGAATAAGAATTCCGGGGCTTGGGAGAGGATCAGCATCGTGACGCCGGCCGCCAGCCAGGCAACCGAGTATTCCACGCGGATGTGCGCGCGCCGCAGCGAAACCAGCACCAGCGCGATCAGCCCGATGCTGAACGCCGTCATCACGTTGAGTAAGCGGTCCATTTGTGCTTTACTCCGATTCGAGGCGGAATCCGCCTGCTATCTGCGCCTTCCTTCGTACTTCAGAATATTCACAAAGACCCCCAGCAGCACGTGCAGAATGAAGTAGACCGACTTGACGGCGGTGATGGTGCTCTTGCCGGCGCGCCGCGGCCGCGTCTTGCAGGGCACCTCCTCGAAGCGGAACGCCTTGCGCTGGAGGACGACCAGGGCCTCGATCTCCGGATATTCGAGCGGGAAGCTGCGGCTGAAGACGGCCAGCGCCTGGCGATTGACGCCCACGAACCCGGAGGTTGGGTCGTAGACCCATTTGCCGAGAATGGGCCGCAGCACCAGCCGGAACAGCACGATGCCGAGGCCCCGCGCCAGGCTCGTGTATTCCGGACGGCCGTGAAGATAGCGCGAACCGATCACCATCTGGCAACCCGACTCCCGCAGCACGTCGAGGATGCGCGGGACCGCCTGCGGGTCGTGCTGGCCGTCGCCATCAACGCGGATCACGTACTCATATCCGAGCTCGAACGCCAGCTTATAGCCGGCCTGCACGCAGCCACCGAGCCCGAGATGCGTGGGAAGGGAAAGCACACGCGCGCCCGCCTCGCGCGCGACGTCAGCGGTGGCGTCCGACGAGCAGTCGTCGACCACCAGCACCGCTACTTGCGGCAGCAGCTCGCGGATTTCCCGGACCACGTGCCCTACCGCCCCCTCCTCGTTGTAGGCGGGCACGATAATCAGGAGCGAAAAATCGCCGCTCGCGTTCAAAACCCCGCCACCTTCCGGGCGGCGATCGAGTGCGATCGCAGGAGGCCCGCGAACTCGCTCGGGCTGATCCGGGCCGTGCGCCGGATGCGCCGCCGTTCGCCGATCAGCGCTCGCAGCCGGCCCAGCGCGGCCGCGTGCGCCTTGACCACATACCAGGCGAGCCGCCAGCCCCCGCCCTCAAATTCCGCCGCCGCACCCCGCCCGCGCAGGCGGTACACGAGGTGCCAGAAATACCGTGCCAGGGCCGCGAAGGGCACTGCGGCCAAGGCTCCGGCCGGGAAATTCCGCACGACGACGTACAGCCGGTTGCGCTCAACATAATAGGCCTTGAGGGGCGACGCGCGTCCGGCCGAGTGCGAGTACCGGTGCTCCACGACCGCGTCAGGCACGTAAACGCAGCGCCAGCCGGCCCAGCGCGCCCGCAGCCCGAGATCCACGTCCTCGCAGTAGAGGAAGAACTCGCCGGCGAAGCCGCCGATCTCATCGAGCATGGCGCGGCGGTAGAGCGCGGCGGACCCGCTCGGAAAGAGCACTTCGCGAGCGGCATCGTGGCGGGCCGCAAGGCAGCCGTGCTCGCGCTGCTTGCCGCTGCCATCGCGCGCGATCAGCATGCCCGCCGAGTCGATCCGGGCTCCTCCGGCCATGATCACTCGCGATGCGCACATACCCGTCCGTGCATCCGCGCGCGAGAAACGGCGCCTTCGAGCTCTCGATACCCTGGTTGATGGCGGCGCCGAAACCCACGTTGCGCTCATTCTCGATCACCTTGTGCCGGCCCGCCAGCGCGAGACGCCGCACCAGGCCCCGGCCGCTGTTGTCCACGATTACGGCCTCGAAATCGCGCAGCGACTGCCGCTCGAGCGACTCGATACAGCCGGCCAGCGCCTCGTCGGCGCGCAGCGTCGGAATGACTACAGTAACGCTCGGATCGGGCAACCTTCGAGTGTAACGCGGAAAAGCTTCCGTACCCCCGGGGGGCTCACCTGTCGCCTCAGGGCAGGTACCCCTGCAGCACGCTCGGACCAAGCCGTGCGGTTCTTACAAAACAGCGCCGCTCCAAGGCGCCCTCGTGGTACTCCGGAATGATCCGAAACCTCCGCCAAACGGAGCGTTCGAGGAGTCCCCCTTCTGGCCACGCAGTTTGGACGGGCGTGGCAGCATAGCCGGAACAGGCGCAGCGCATGGCAATTCGGCAACCGCGGAGAAACCCGCCTACGCCCCGGCCGCGCTGAATCGCGCGACCGTGCGGGCCAGCAGCAGCCACGCGGCGACTGCCATCAGGTAGGCCAAACCAAAGCGCAGGAGGACGCTCGCGACCTCGGCCGCGAAGCTGCCGGTCGGCGGCACCCACCAGACCAGCTTGTACGGCAGGTAGGTCCCGAGCGCGATCGCCGCCGCAGCCCAGGCCCAATAGCGCCACTGCCGGCGCGGCCGTGAACCCGGGGCGCGCGAGGGCGGCATCCAGGGAAAGACCAGCAGCGCTAAAACCGCGAACGCCAACCAGCGCAGCGCGGGATAGATCGAGTGGATGCTCTCCGGCTTCACCGGCTTTTGCAGCCATTTCGTAGCCGCCGACGCCGTGTACGCGGTGAGCCGCTGGTCGTAGCTCCCCAGGTACACGGCAGCCGCGGCCAGCGCGACGATGAGCAGCGTCCACGGGAGCAGCCGCGGCAGCCGTTGCAATGCCGACCGGAACGCCGCAAGCGTGGGCGCGGCCTGGAACGCCGCCAGCGCGACTCCCGCGAGCCACGCCGCGAATGCCGCCAGCGCCAGCGCGCCCAGACCCGCGAGCGCCACCTGCCACGTGCGTTCGTCCGGAATCCCGAGCCACAGCCAGCAGCCGGCCAGCACCATCGCGAGCCCGAGCGCCTGGATGGGAAACTGCCGGAGCGCGCCTCTCATTTCACCTCCAGGATGCGCGCATCCGAGGTCGCGAAAAGCTGCGGCTGGTACATCGGCTGCACTTTCGCCGGGTTCACCCGGAACCTGCCGGGATTGACTACCTTCAACAGGTAGACATACTGGTCCTGGCCGGCATTGAAATAGCGCTGGAAGAATGCGGCGCGATCGTCGTGGAACTCGCGGCGGCTCGCCATCCAGCGCCACCACACGGGCGTCTCTGTCAGTTGGTACAGGTCGTCGCGCTCGATGAACTCGGCGCCCGCGGGGATCGGGTCCTCGATCATCAGGTAGCGCCAGTCGCCGCCGCTGAGCGTCAGGCGCACCGCGAGCACGTCGCCGCGCTGCACTTCGCCGGCGAGCGGCTCCAACTCATGGACAACCCTGTCTGCGCTCCTGACGGGCAGGAGGCGGAAGTATTCCCGCACAAGGTTGAGCTTGACCGAGCCGGCGCGCTCCCGCCTGCCGGAGGTCGAGAAGTACTCTTCGCGGGCCGACCAGTACAGCCGGCCCGGGCCGCTTTTTGCGATCCGGATGGCGTTGCGGCCCGCGCTGAGCTCCGCGCCGGTAAGCCGGATGGACGCCGCCGCGGGCTTGAGCGCATCGGCCTCGGTGAAGCGCTTCGAGGCGACCTGGCGGCCATTCACCCACACCGTGGCCGCGTGGTTCGGACGCAGCTCTCCGGTGGTCTTCAGGTAATCGGTCAGGCCGTAAATCACCATCGCGGTCTGCTTGGTGGAGGTCCAGTAATAGCCCTCGTCGCGATGATTCACGAGGTAGAGGGCGGCTTTCGCGAGGAGCGGGCCCGAGGGACGCTGCGCGGCCAGGAACTTGAGGGCGTGCGCGGTGGCCTCGACAGTGGCGTCCTGGTAGATGTCGAGCAGCCCATCGCGATCCACCTTCCAGAACGCTTCGCCATCGCGGACCTCGGCGGTCCGTTCGAGCGTCGCCGCGAGCTGATCGGCGCGGCCGTCGCCCGCCGCCCGCATCGCCAGCCCGAGCAGCGCCTGGCCATACGCTGACAGCGAGCCGCGGTCGTTCCACAGCGAGTCGAACCAGGTCTGGTCGCGGTCCTCTCCCTGGACCAGCGCCAGCAGCATGTACGCCTTGACATCGCCCGGCTTCTGGTTTGCGAAGGCCTGCCGCAAGTACCCGCGCGCCTTCGATATGACGTCCGTGCGGACCTGGTATCCGGCTGCCTGCGCCCGCTGCAGTCCGAAGTACACGTACGCGGTCATGAAGGCTTCACTGTCGTCGCTCTTCCACCAGCCCCAGCCGCCGTCCTCGTGCTGGAAGTCGTAGAGGCGCTCCAGCCCGGCGCGGATCTTCTTGAGCAGGTCAGACTGGTTTACGCTCGACTGCAAGCCCAGTTCTTTCACCGCCTGCGAGACGATCACGTTGGGCAGGAAGCTTGACATGGTCTGCTCAGTGCAGCCGTAGGGGAACGTGGTCAGGTAATCGAGAGCGCCGAAAATGGCGCCCGCGACCGAGGGTGTGAGCGTAATCTCGAGCGATCGCGAGGCGCCGGCGGCATCGGGCGGAAAGACCAGCTCCGCCTCCGCCGATCCGCCGCCGCCGGTGATGGATCCCGCGCGCGCCTCGGCCAGCTTCACCCCCGCGGGCCGGACCGGAATCTCCAACTCGAGCGCGTCCGACTCGACATCGGTCAGGCCCTTGGCAACGAGCGTCGCCGTTCCGATACGGGAGGCGCGGACACGGTAGTCGACCTGCGCCTGGCCGCGCGTGGGAACGGTGACGTCGCCCGGCCGGCCTTCGATCAGCTCGAGCCCTTCGACGGCAAGCGAGACACGCACCTGCTTCTCCACCGGCAGGTAGTTTGACACGATCGCGGAGACGGTCACTTCATCGCCCTCGGTGAAGAAGCGGGGCACGGCCAGGCGGACGATCACGTTCTTGCGTACGATCGCCTTTTCGAGCGCGCTGCCGACCTTTGTATCGGAGGTGACGCCGCGCGCGGTGGCGCGCCAAGTGGTGAGTGAATCGGGGAAAGCGACGCGCGCCTCGGCGCGCCCTTGCGCGTCGGTCTTCAGATCGGCGAGCCAGAGGATGGTATCCGGGAACGCCTTGCGGATCCGGGGCTCCACCAGCCGTTCGGGCTTGATGACGGCGAGCGCGCCCGGCGGCCGGATGCGCGCGAGCTGCATGCGCCGGCGGCCGGCCTCGCCGTGGAAGTAATATTCGAGCGAGGAAGCCGCGGCCACCGAGTTGTAGGTGCGCCCGTAGAAGAACTTCAGGATGTCTTCGGCGGCATCGCGCCGGATGGCGTAGATCGCCTCGTCCACGACGCCGAGGCTGAACTCGGCCGCGACCGGCAGGCCGCGGTGGTCTTTGGCCTCGATCGAGATTGTGCCCGATTCGCCCGGCAGGAACCGCGGCTTCGAGGTCTTCACCGCCACCGACAGGGTTTGTTCCTCCGGCGGTACGGTGATGCTCTTCACGCCCTGGTAGAGCTGGTTATCGCGAATGAATGACGCCGCCACGTAGAAGTTGGGCGCAAAGCCGCGGTCGATCGGAACTTCGACCGTTGCCGTCGCTCCCTTCACGTGCACGGCCCGCGAGCTGCGAATCGCCCGCCCCTCGACCGTCACCCAGACGTGCGCCTCGGGTACGCCCGTGACGATCAGCACCCTGGCGGTTTCGCCGGGCTTGTACGAGCGTTTGTCGGGCACGATCTGCACCCGCTGGGACCGCGGTCCGTACCACTCCGCGCCGCCCGAGCCCCAGACGAACGTGGAGCTCTCGACCTCCCGGCCCTCCGGCGTGCGCGAAACCGCTCGGACCGCGAACAAGCCGCTCTCGACGGGCAGCTCGAATGTCGCCTTGCCGTCTGCGCCAGTGGTCCCTTGCGTCCCGGTGACGATGCGCCGCTGCGGCCGGGGCCAGCGCTCATCGGACATCTCGGCCCGAAAGGCGGCATTGGGCACGGGCTTGCCGTCGTAGTCGCGCGTCTCTACGCGGAACCGCGCCCGCTGCCCGGGCGTATAGACGTAACTTTCGGCCTGGATGTGAATTTGGTAACTGCCGACCGTGGCGATGGCCCAACCCACACCCGCGATCTCGCGGCCAGCCGCATCGGTGACGCGCGCTTCGATGCGGTAACGGCTGTCGTGCCGCAGCTCCGGTGCCGGAAAGCGGATGGCCAGCTTGCCCTCGGCATCGAGCGCGCCGCTCTCTTCGAGCACCTGCTCGCCGGCGTAGTACTCGGGCTGGTCGCCGGATTCGAACTCCGGCTGCTCTTCCGGCTCGTACCACGGCGACCAGTAGTAGGAACGGTGAACAACGTAAGTCACCTTGGCGCCGGGCACCGGCTCGCCATAGTAATAGCGGGCGTCGATCAGCGCCTGGACCTCCTCGCCTTGCAGGTAGCGCGGCTTGGCGGGCGTGACGCGGACCTCGTACTCGGGCTTCTTGTATTCCTCGACATGAAAGCCCCCGCCGCCGATGTGCCGCTGACCGGTCCGCAGCTCGATCCCGTAATAGCCGAGCGCGGCGGTGGCGGGCACGGCGAAGTCGCCGTGCAGCGTGCCCATGGGCGAAAGCGCGAGCGAGCGCCGTCCCAGCGTCTTGCCCTCGGAGTCCTGGATTTCGACCTCGACCGGACCGGACGGGACCGCGTAGCCATCCGGCGTGCGGGAACGCAGGACGGCGCGGTAGTGGACGGTATGGCCGGGACGGTAGACGGGACGGTCAGTGTAGATGTAGGCGGCGAGCGCGCGTCCCTCATCCGAGCTGAGACTGTAGCCGTAGATGGAGGCGGCCGCGAAGTCCTGGCCGCGGCGGGCGAGCAGCAGCACGGTCTCCGGCTCGGCGAGCTTGGGGGTGGCGGAGGCAAAGCCGTTCGCGTCGGTGCGGAGGGTGGCGAGCACCTCCTTCCCGCTGACCAGCAGCAGCTCGCATTCGGGGATAGGCACGCCCGTGCCGCGCTCCACCACGCGCGCTTCGATGTGCCCGGGCGCGCCCTTGGCGAGGATCGCCAGGCCGGTAACAGATATGATCGTGTAGGCTTGCAACCGGCCGTTGGTTGCCTCAACGAGGTAGAGTCCCTTATCCGTAATCTCAACGGGGACGGTCTGCGTCTGCCAGCGGTCGCCGCGCGGGACGCTTTGCTGCCACGAGAGGACGAGCTGCTGGGGATTCAGCACCGGCACTTCGGCGAACTCCGTCTTGATCGGGCCGCGGCGCACCTCGCTCCGCTGGCGTGCCGCCAGCCGGTCGCGGATGATCGAACGCGACTCCGGGCGGAACTGGCGCCGGAAGACCTCGCGGATCCACGCACGCGAGCGCAGCTTCCAGTTGTGGAACCGCTCGAGCGGCGTGACGGAGCGGTCGCGCCGGGGCGGCCGGCCTCCGAAGCGGTGCGGCTCATCGAGTTGCCGGAAGAAGAGCACGGGGTCGTTGACGCGGTAGACCCGGAAGTGCAGCGTGTCGACGCCTTGCGCCCAGAATTGGACGGACGGCTTCTCGCCGCCGCGGAAGGTCTTGCTGCTGCTGATCGAGAAGTAGGCGCGGCCCTCGTCGAGCTGCGCGACCGTGGGAATCGACGCCAGCAGCGCGGTTGCAAGGAAGAGCGCCCGGTTAGACATCGCCGCGCAGAATGTTCCAGCGAAAGACGCCCAGGAAGTTGGAGTTGCCCGGGTGCGGGCGCCATCGCGGCAGGGGATGGCGGAGCAGCTCGGCGAGCGCGGGCCGGCGGATCTCGCCCGGAGCGCGGCCGATGCGGCCCGTGTGATATACGACGAACGCCTCGCGGCCGTCATCGAACTGGCTCGCGCCCAGGTAAATCATCACGTGGAACGGCTGGTTCTGCGCGAGCTGGCGGAAGAACAGCAGGTCCCCCGGCGAGGCCAGGCCGGGATCGCGGCTGACCGGATGCGTGTTGCGGAGCAGGAGCGTGCGGGCATCAGCGAACTCGGCAAAGGCGCCGCCGGTCAGATCGCGCGGCACGAATGGGCCGGAGGCAACCCGAAACAGGCCCGCCCCGAGAGGGG
>JACOTZ010000119.1 GCA_016178155.1 Acidobacteriota bacterium | reverse complement strand
CTGACGGTCGTGGCTCAGAACGCTTCCGCTGATTTGACGGCACTTACTGAGCCGCGCGCGTCAGCAAGCGGTTCGAAATCCTGTCGGTGACGAACTTCGGCTACTCGTCCTTGATGATCTTGGACAGCCGCTTCAAGCGCGACTTCAGCTCCTCGCTCGCTTCCTGCAGCTCGTTCATGTCGTAGATCACGCGGGGCGTCATGAAGATGATCAGCTCGGTCCGCTCCCGGCTGTAGCTGCGGCTGCCGAAAGCCGCGCCCAGCACCGGGATGCGATGCAGGAACGGCACGCCCGCGCTCGAAGACGTGTTGCTCTCGTTGATGATGCCGCCGATGGCGATGGTGTCGCCATCCTGCAAGGTGATCTGCGTGCTTACCGAGCGCTTCGAGAACGACGGCGACTGAATGGCCGCGCTGGCCGCCGGCGCCTGCGGCGCGCTCACCTCCTGGTTAATCACGAGCGTAACGATGCCGCTCGGGTTCACCCGCGCCATGATGTTCATGGTCACGCCCGAGTTGCGGTTCGAGATGTTCTGCGCGAACAGCGAGTTGCCGCTTTGTTGCACACCCGTAACCGCCTGGGCGGTGAGCGTCGGCACCTCCGTGCCGACGTTGATCGATGCCGGGATGCTGTCGGTCGCGATCACGCTCGGCGCCGAGATCACCCGCGCCCTCGTGGTCGCTTCCTGGGCCGAGAGAAAGGCCAGCAGCTCGCGGCTCCGTCCGACCAGGGCGCCGACCGACAGGTTGAGACTTCCCTCGGCCACGCTCGCGGTGATGCTCTTGTCCGGCAGCGATACGGAGCCCGCGTTCCGCTTCTGGAAATACGCAGCCACGCCGCTCGCGAAGGCGCCGGTCAGATCGACCTCGTAGATCTTGGCCTCGATCAGCACCTGGCGCGGCGGCACGTCGAGGTCGCGCAGCAGCTTGAGAATGCCCGCGTATTCCTGCGCCGTCGCCTGGATGAGCAGCGTGTTGTCGAGCGGATTGGGCACCACGCGCGGAATGCGGCCCGTTTGCCCGGCCGTGCCGGGCGCCAGGTACTGGCCGGTCTGGTCGGTGGTTCCCGGCGCAACCGTAACGCTGCCCTGCGGGACCGGCGCGGCGCCTCCCCCGAGCTGCCCGGGCGCGGGCTGGTATTGCGGAGTGAAGGCCGGGTAGCCGGCGCCGGGATATCCCACCCCCGGATAGCCTCCGCCGTACATCCCTGGCATGCCCATGCCGGGGTACCCACCGCCGCCCATGCCATAGCCGCCGCCCATGCCGTAGCCGCCGCCCATGCCGCCGTAACCGCCCATGCCGTAACCGCCCATCCCGTAACCACCCATGCCGCCCATCATGCCCATCATTCCCATCATGCCGAAGCCCCAGCCGCCGTACAGCGACATGATGGCCATGGCGAGGGTCTCGGCGCGGCCGTATTTCACGCGGTAGACCCGGTTCTCGATTCCCCCGGTCGCCACTGTCATGGGGATGTCGAGCTTCTTAATCCATTTCTCGACTTCGTCGAACACGCCCGGGTTCGGCGCCACTGCTACCAGGGTGTTGATGCGGTCGATCGGCAACAGCTTCACCGGGGTGGTCTTCTCGCTGAGGGAAATCGACTTGAGGATCCCCTCGAGCTCCTTGGCGATATCGGCCGGCCGGCTTTCCTTAATCTCGAACAGCTTCACGCGCTGGCTGGCGAAGGTATCGCTGTCGAATAGGCCGATCAGGTCCATGAGCCGCCGCATGTTGCGCCGGCTGTCCTGGATCAATAGCAGGTTCGCTGGCGCGTAGGCGATCGTCTTTCCACCTTCGCCGATGAAAGGATCGAGCAGCTTTGCCAGCTCATCCACGGTCGCGTACTTGAGGAACACAAGGTTGAGCATCACGCTGTCGTCGCTGCGCTCCGGCCGGGCATTGATCTCGGGCTGCACCGGCAGCCGCAGCACGTCGGTGAGCGGCACGATGCGCCAGATATCGCCCACCTGCACCATGGCCGCGCCATTGATGCGCAGGATCAGCTCCAGCAGCGATCGCGTGTCGATGCTTTTGAGCTCACCGTAGGTGTTGATGGTCACCGCACCTTTGACGCGGGGGTCGATGATGTAGTTGATCTTGAGCTGCCGCGCCAGGATATCGATGACTTCGGTGAGCGAGGCATTGCTCAGGTTGAGGCCGCCGGTGGATGCAGCCGGCGGCGGGGCTTCCGGTGCCGGCGCGCCCTCAGCCGGCTTGGCCGGCGCGGGTGTCTGTTGCTGCGGAGGCTGCTGGGCCGGCACCACCGGGCCCGGCGGCTGCTGCCGCTGCTGCGCCGGCGCCTTGGGCTCCTCAGGCTTCGGCTTCGGCATGTCGAGCCTCGGACCGAAGCCCGGAGGCGGTGCGAGCTGCCGCTGCTGCCCCATTGCCGCCAGCGCGACCGCCAGCAGCGCCACCATCCTCAGCTCTGCGCGGTCTCGGATCATTTGCCCGACCGGCTCTGCGACGCCTCGAGCCAGCGGCGCTCGGCATCGCTCAGTTCAGACTTCTTCTTCACCCATACCTGTGGTCCGAAGGGGCTGGCGCGCTCGAAGCGGACCTGGTCGCCCTCCTCGGTCACCTTCACGGGGACCTCGGCGGCGGGCGAGGGGCCGCGAGCGCCCGCCGCGCCGCCCTGAAAGGGATTGCCCGCCGGTTCGGCGCCATCCTCCGGGATCTTCGAGAAGCCGAACGGCGTCTGGCGATAAATCCAGCTTCGGCCGTCCTCTCCTTTGTGGCGCCACCGATACTCGTCCACGCGGACAGCGCCGGCAGGCAGTCCATTCGGTTCGGACTTCGGCGCCGGCTGCGGCGCGGGTTTCACCTTCATCGCCGGAGCAGCAGCGGCGCGCGGCTGGCGCGCCGGTTTCTCGGCGGCGAGGCAGAGGCCGGCGGCGGCCCAGATTCCAACGACTGCCCTGCTGAATTGCATATCTTCTCCTTCCCGGGGTTGTCCCGGATTTGCCAGAAACTCAAGCTGGTGAGCCACGGCGTACGGTGAAGACCGCTCGCTTACGGTCGCGGCTCAGACCAGCGTTTCCGAGCCGCGCGAGTCAGCAGGTGTGAAATATTCGAAAAACCCATTTCCGGCCTCCAATGTTTGCATTCGGTTAGCCTGTGGAAAAGAGGCCCGAAATCAATTTTTTCACACCTTCTCAGCAAGCGGATTGCGGGACACACTGTCCCTTACTTCACCGGCTCCCAGCGGCAGGACTGCCCGAAGGGTGTTTGTGTCACCACTTTTCTCATCCCATCCACTACGGTTCCGGCAGGCGAGCTGTCGCCGGGAACGCACGCCCGCATCGAGTTGCCCAGGTCCATCCCGGGCGCGGCCCTGGCGGGCGGCGGCGGAGGCGGGGCGGCTGCCGGTTGTGGAGGCGCCGCACTCGCCTTCGGCGTTTCCTGCGGCGGCGGCGTGCGGTCCGCCAGCTCTTCCAGCCGCTTGCGAAAACGCTTGCCGTCCCATTCAAAGAGCAGCTCCGACCGGTTCATCGCCACCAGCTTGAACTCGCCCACCATCTCTCCCGCGCGGTACGCGTGGTGAGGAGCGCCCGGCTTAGCTGCCAGGATGGCCGTCGGACCGGCGCCCAG
The DNA here is from genome assembly GCA_016178155.1 of Acidobacteriota bacterium. Taxonomy (GTDB): domain Bacteria; phylum Acidobacteriota; class Terriglobia; order Bryobacterales; family Bryobacteraceae; genus JACOTZ01. Next base: position 17,874 of record JACOTZ010000119.1, on the reverse strand, counting down.
GTCCAGGACTCCATATGCCTTCGGGAACGGCGGCACCGGCTTGGGCGCCGGTGCGACCACCGGGTCGAGGATCACGCTCGGGTTGCGATCGCGGGCGAACAGCATCTTCTGCGCGACTTCGAGATAGTTCGCCGCCGGCACCGGCGTGACCGCCGGCAGCGGGGCGAGGGCAGGAGGCGGCGGCGAAGCCACACGCTCGCCCATCAGCTTCTGCTCCCGCGCCCGCGCCGCAAGATAACGCTCGCGCAACACCCACCCGCTGAGTCCGATCAGCGCGATCAGCACCAGGTTCAACAACAGCAGCCCGTGCTTCACAACGTGCCCGCCCCCCTGCGTTCCGGAATCAGATCCCGCCGCACCACGCCGGAAACCGTCAGCCGCACCGGCACGATCTTCTGCTTGGGATGCGCAGCCGAGAGACGCATCTCGTGGGTTGCGATCAACTCCTTCTGCGCCGTGATGTCGGCGAGCAGATTCACGATCTGCTCGATGCCGGCATCGAAGGCGACCGTCACGAAGACTTCGCCGTAATCCTCGCCGAGCGGTTTCACCGGGCCGATCTCGTGGCTCTTCAGCTCGACGCCGGGCGCTTGCGCCCGCGCCAGCTTGCGCAGGACTTGCAGGAGCTGCGCCTGCGCCTGCGCCGCCGTGTCGGCCTGGATCAGGCTCTGCTCGCGCTGGTCGAGCTCCGCCTTCACCTGGGACACCACCTGCTCCTTGCCCGGCACGCCGGCCGCGATTCGCCGCAGCCTCGACAGCCTGCGCTCCGCCTGCGTCACCGACTCGGCCGCCAGCACGACCTTGCTCGCCGGATCCTCGCTCTGAAAGGCCCGCCACGCAAGAATCAGAATTGCCGCCGCCGCCAGCCCGGCGAGCGCGCGCCGGTCCCGCGGCTGGAGCGTCATTTCGGCTCCTCGCGCTGGGTGCGGATCTGGAACACGTCGCCGCTCGCTACCCGCGCGATCGGCATTCCGAACTCGGAATTGCGGAACAGCGGCGAGCCGTCGATCACCTTCAACAGCTCCGCCGCCTGCTCGGTTTCGCCGTTGATCTGCAGCGACGTGCGCGTCAACTGCATCCCGCTCAGCCAGCCGGGCGGCGGCAGCAGCCGCGTCACTTCCTGCAGCGCGTCGAGGTCGGCTTTCGAGCGCGACTTGACCTGATCGAGCAGATGCGCGCGTGCGCGCGTGCGCGTCATCGCGCGTTCGAGCGCTTCCACCGTGCGCGCCCGCGGCTCGACCTTCTGGATCTCCCTCCGCACCAGGTCGAGATAGCGAGCGTCCTCGTACTTCGATTGCGCCACCAGCGCGCCCACCATTCCGAGCAGCGCCACGCCGAGCGCCGCGGTCGGGATCAGGCGGGCGCGCGAACTGGTGCGCCGCTGCTCGGAAGGCAGCAGATTGCCCGAAATCGAGAACCACGGGCAGGCCGCCGCCAGCGAGGCTGCGTACGGCAGCGCATTGCGCTCGTAGGACTCCGCCGCCGGATCGTAGTTCGGCGGGAAGAGCGCCGGCCGGGGCAGCAGCTCGCTGACCGGAACCGGTTCAGTGTCGGCGGCAAGCCGCAGCTCCGAGGCCGCCAGCTCTACCACCTTGTCCCGCGGCAGATCGAGCGTGGCGCTGAATACCGGGCGCGCTTCGCTTTCGCCATAGGCCTCGAAGCCGTCGCCGGTCTCGAGCAGCGCCAGGAAGTTCGCCGGACGCGCCGGACCGTCTGCGGGGATGCGCGCCGCGGAGTAGAGGGTGGCGGCCGAAAACGTGATGGAAGCGATCTTGATGCCCGCCTCGACAAACAGCGCGGCATAGAAGTCGAGCGCCTCGCGCCGCGTGATCCCGATCAGGACGGTCGCGGTGCCGGCGATGCGATCCCAGGCGTAAATCGCCTCTTCTTCGGGAAACGGGTGCAGCGAGTCGATCTGAAACGCGATGGCGGAGGGCAGGTCCTTTTTCGCTACGCCCGGCAACTGGAGCTGGCGCACGATCACTTCCTGCCGCGGCAGCAGCACCGTGGCCGCGATATGCGCGCAGCCGAGCTTCCTGAGGAACGCCAGCAGCTCCACGCCCCACTCGGCGGCCGGACGCTCGCGGAAGCGCGGCACGGTGGCCGATCCCAGCACCTGCACCCGGCCGGGCCGCACGCGAGTGATCGCCACCTGCAGGTCCCGGTCACGAATCTCGATGCCGACGCCGGTGCCGAACGCCAGCCACTTGAGCAGCTCAGTTCTCATACCAGCGCAGCGTTTCAAACATTGACTGCGGGCCCTCGCCGGAGATCTTGAACGTCCCCGAGACCGTGCGTCTCAGGTCCGACGGCCGGCCGTCGTCGAGACGCAGCCAGGCGGTCGCGCGCAGGCTGAAGATGCTGGCGCCGCCGATCCGCAGCCGGTTCACTCCCGGCCCGCCGAAACCGGATTCCTGCACTTCCTGCATGTTGTGAAAAGGAGTGGCACGACGCCGGGCCACCAGCGCGCCCACCGTTTCCGGGCTCATGCCGACGGTCGCGAGCACAGCGGGTTCGGCAGTGTTCACGTCGACAGACCCGGTGGAGCCCCAGACCGATACGCAGTTCTTGAGCGCGCCGACGGGCCGCAATCTGCCCTCGGCGTCGCGTACGTAGGTCCCGTGATAGATCTCCGGCGTCATGCCTTTCACAAGCAGAAGTTCTTCGGTCTCTTCAAAGGACGCATGGCGTGCCCGAAAAGACGGAGTGAGCGAGAGATAGTGATGGTCGAAGTCCGTCAGTCCCGGCGCCGGGCTCCGCCAGTCGAGAATGGCCTCGGTGATCTCGCGGGCGCGGTCTTCGGACACTCCCAGGTTGAGCAGCAGCCGCAGGAGATCGGGGGGCGGAATCGAGTTGATGTTCAGCCGGGCCTCCTCCGGAATGACCTCGACGTCGGCTTCGCCCGAGGGGAAGGAGAAGTGGAGCACCGAGGTCCCGACAGTGAAGAATCGTCCGCCGCCGCGCTTCGCCTGTGGCCCGTAGGCGACATACAGCAGCGCCCGCTCCATCGCTCCCGTGGCGACATAATGCGCGCGGACCCCGTCGATCGCCGTGCTGGCGCGCTCGGTCTCGCCGCGCACCGTGATCGCCACCGAGAAGGCGATGGCGGCCAGCGCCGCCGACACCCACAGGACCGCGAGCAACGCTCCGCCGCGCTCGGGCGCCCGGACGGCCGGTGCGCCGGAACTGCCCGCTCGCGGCTCGGAAGTCATCGCTGAGCTACGCGCGTGAGCCAGCGGTCGCGGTGAACCCGCCGTAGAGCGCCCTTGAGAAATGCGGGCCGGTCTCAATTCACGTACTCCTCCATCGGATTGCGCGTGACCCGAACCGGCGCCGTCACCGACATGATCTGAAGCTTGCCCGCGCCGGGCTCGAGCGGCGCCATGTCGATGCGGATCGCCGACGGCGGTCTGGGCTGCGTCCAGACGCTCTGCCAGACCTGGAACTCCGGCGCCGGCAGCTCCCGGCGATATGAGAAGCTGCAGTGCTCGAGGTTATCCGCGAGCACAAAAGACTGCGTTCCGGTCTGCACCGGCACAAACTGTCCTGGCGCGGTGCACAGCGCGCCGGCCGACAGCGGCCCGGAGTAAAGCGGCTCGTTGACCACCAGCCGGACACCGCGCCCGTGCTCGCCGGGGATCACCTGAAATTCGAGGATGCGGGGATATCCGCGCGCGGCCTCCTGCAGCGAGTAGCTCGAGACGAACCGCATGGTCTGGGGCTCGCCCTGGAAAAACGGCGCCATCGCGCCGCGCCCGCCTTCCGCCGATCCGCATGCCGCCTTCACGGCCATCAGGTTTCCGATCTGCAGGCGCAGCACGCGGTCGACGCCCATGACGCGCCGGTTCCACATCAGCCGGTCGCCGGCGCGCTCCATCGTGGTCAGGCCGATGCGCAGGGCGTACAGGATCCCGACGGACAGCAGGCTGACGAGGGTGACCGCCAGCAGGACCTCGATCAGCGTGAGCCCCGCCTCGCGTTTCATTGCGTCTCCAGCCCGCCCGCGGCGATCGCCTTCTCCGTCAGCGGCGAGCGGCGAAACGCATCCAGCGTGAAGGTGCGGTGCTCCCGGCCCTGCATCCACCAGACTTCCAGCTCGATGCGCTCGAGCACCGGCGTTTGCGGCCCGGCGCCCGGCGGAAAGTCGAAGGGCGTCATGCGCGCCCTCCAGCCCGCTTCCATTTCCGGCCACTGGCCCTCGATTGTGGCCATCATGGGCAGCGGCCGTGTTGCCAGCAGCTCGTCCATCTTGTGCCGCGCGAGCATGGCGGCGCGGTCGTAGGCGGTCAGCCGCGAGGCATTGCGCATCGAGGTCGAAAGCGACGATAGCAGGCCCCCGACGGCGATCGCCATGATGACGGTCGCCACCAGCACCTCGAGCAGCGTGAAGCCGCGCCGGTTCATCGCTCCACCTCTTCCACGCGAGGGACGCCCGTGATCGGGTCGACGCGGACGATGCGGCGTGCGCCTTTGCGGTTCGAGATCTCGATCCCGAGGCGCGGCACGGCGCCGCCGGGAAGCAGCAGCACGGCGCGGGCGGGCTCGTCTTCATAGAAGTTAGTCGGGTGCAGCCTTTCGATGCGCACGCCCTCGGGCATGTCAAGCCGCCGCACGAAATTCGGGTCGATCGAGCGCAGGACCAGCGCGTTCTCGGCGCGTGAGATCGTGACCTCCATCGGCTCCTGCCGCCGCTCGGCCCGGTTGAGCGCCGCGTTGAGAAAGCTGACGATCGTATCGGAGGCCGAGCGCAGCCGCAGCGAATCGAGCCCCGAGGTCACGGCCGGAAAACTGACCGCCGCGATCACGCCGATGATCGACACCACGATCAGCAGCTCGAGCAGCGTCACGCCGCGGGCCCCGGCCTTCAACCTGACCGCGCGGATGGCGGCGCCGCGGCGTGGAGTGATCTGCGTGAGCACGGCCTCAGTTGTTACGCCAGCTCACGATATCGGCGTTGATGCCCTCGCCGCCGGGCTGGCCGTCGGCGCCGAAGGAAATGATGTCGGGCTCGTCGCCGTGCTCGCCCGGGAAGCGGTAAACGTAGGGCCGCTGCCACGGGTCGAGCGGTACTTCCTGCGGCAGGTACGGCCCGGTCCACTGCCGCACGTTCTCGGGCCTGATCCGCAGCGCCTGCAGGCCCTGCTCCGTGGCCGGGAACAGCCCGGTGTCGAGCTTGTAAGCGCCGAGTGCGGTCATGAAGCCGTTGATCTGCGCGCGCGCAGCGGTCGCCCGCGCCGCATCGGCACGGCTGAACAGCTTCGGCATCACCAGCGCCGCGAACAGCGCGATGATCGTCACCACCACCAGCATCTCGATCAGCGTGACGCCGGCCTCGCCTGGTTTCCTGTTTGTGTCGCGTCCTCTCATCTCATGTTCCTCACAGCCGTATTCCGGCCCTGCCTCGGTTACCGCGGGTCGCCTGCGACCGCGTGACCCGCCGGTGTGCTGTCCCGCATACCGCTTGCTGGGGCGCGCGGCTCGGACGCCGTCCTTCCCAGCCGCGGTTCGGAAAGTGTTCATTCCGAGCCGCGACCGTGAGAAGGTGTGAAAAAATTGATTTCGGGCCTCTTTTCCACAGGCTAACCGAATGCAAACATTGGAGGCCGGAAATGGTTTTTTCGAATATTTCACACCTTCTGAGGGAGCGGTCCGTGAGCGAGCGGTTGTCAAACCCGGGACACCACACTAGATCTCCACCTCGTTGATGCTGGTGATCGCGAGCAGCATGCTCAGGATCAGCGCGCCGATGATCACGCCCATGATCAGGATCACCAGGGGCTCGAACAGCGCCGTGAAGCGCCGGATCGCCGCGCGGGTGTCGTTGTCGTAAATGTCGGCCATGCGGGCGAACATCTGGTCGAGCCGGCCGGTTTCCTCGCCGACGCTCAGCAGATGTGCGGCCAAGAGTGGAAACTGGCCGGACCTGCGCAGCGGGGTGGCGATGCCTTCCCCCCGCTTCACACCCTGCGCCACCGCCTCCAGCGACCCCGCGATCCTGCGGTTGTTCAGAATCGCGCCGGCGATGCCGATCGACTGCACCAGCGGCACGCTCGCCGCCACGAGTGTGCCCATGGCGCGCGCGAACCGGGCCGTCTCCGCCCGGCGCAGCGCCTCGCCAAGCAGCGGCAGGCGCAGCCGCAGCGTGTCCCACCACAGCCTGCCCGCCTGCGTCCGCACATAGCCCTGCATCGCCGCCAGGCCCGCGATGACTGCCGCGACGGCGATCCAGCCGTAGGTCTTCACGATTTCGCTTGCCCGCAACATGAGCAGCGTGGGCAGCGGGATTTTCATGTGCGACTGCTCGAATACGGTGGCGAACCGCGGCACCACGAACGTCAACAGAAACACGATGGAGCCGACACCCACCACCGCGAGCAGCGCCGGATAGACCAGCGAGGAGATGATGTAGTTGCGCAGCTCGTCGCGCGTGCGCTCGAACTCGGCCAGCCGCTCGAAGATCGCGCCCAGCGATCCCGAGGCCTCGCCGGCGCGCACCATGTTCGTATACAGCTCCGAGAAATACTCCGGGTGGGTGGCCAGGCTGTCGGCGAGCGACTTGCCGCCCTTGAGCACGCGCATCACGTCGAGCACCACGAAGCGGAAGTTCGGCCGCTCGGTCAGCTCGCCCGTGATGGTGAGCGCACGGTCCACCGGCACTCCCGCGTTGAGCAGCGTGGAAAGCTCCTGGGTGAAGAACAGCACGTCGCGTCGCCGGTTGCGGCCGGCCCAGGGGAGCTTCAGCTCGAACGCCCGCTTCTGCTCGAGTCCCACGTAGACCGGAGTCAATCCCTGGCGGCGCAGCTCCTGCGCCACCCACTTCTGGTTGTCCGCCTTGAGCGTGCCGGTGCGGACTTTGCCGTCCGCCGCGACTGCCTTGAAGTAGAAGCTGGTGGTACCGGCAGGCGGCGGCTGTCCGCCCGGCAGGCCGCGCCGCCCGAGTTGTGGAGAGGAAGTGGGCGGCACGCTAGAACTCCTGGGTCACGCGCAGCACTTCATCGACCGTCGACAAGCCGTTGCGCACCTTCAGCCAGCCGTCCTCGCGCAGGTTGCGCATGCCGTTGCGGCGCGCCGCCACGGTCAGCTCGGACGCATCCTCGTTGGCCATGATCTTCTTGCGCAGCTCGTCATTCAGTTCCATCAGCTCGAAGATGCCGACGCGGCCGCTGTAGCCCGAGCCGAAGCACTGTTCGCAGCCCGCCCCGCGATAGGTCTCGATCATCTCGCCCTCCGGCGTCATCCTCTCACCGTCCTTGGCGACACAGTTCCGGCAGATCACGCGCACCAGCCGCTGCGCCAGCACCGCGACCACCGATGACGTGATCAGGTAATTCTCCACGCCCATATCGGTCAGGCGGGTGATGGCGCTGGGCGCATCGTTGGTGTGCAGCGTGCTGTAGACGAAGTGCCCGGTAAGCGCGGCCCGGATGGCGACGTCCGCGGTCTCGCGGTCGCGGATCTCGCCGACCATGATGACGTCGGGATCCTGGCGCACAATGTGCCGCAGGCCCGAGGCGAAGGTCAGGCCGATGATCGGGTTCACATGAATCTGGTTGATCCCGTCCATCTGGTACTCGACCGGGTCTTCAATGGTGATGATCTTCTTGTCCGGCTGGTTGATGCGCTTGAGCGCCGAATAGAGCGTCGTGGATTTGCCGCTGCCGGTCGGTCCCGTGACCAGGAAGATGCCGTGCGGCAGGGTCGTGTAATGCTCCATGCGCGAGAGCATGCGGTCATCGAAACCCAGCCGCCGCAGATCGTAGAAATCGCCCGCCGAGCGGTCGAGCAGGCGCATCACGACCGACTCGCCATAGAGCGTCGGCAGGGTCGAGACGCGCAGGTCCACCTCGCGCCCGAGGATCTTGATCTTGATGCGGCCGTCCTGCGGCAGACGGCGCTCGGCGATGTTCAGCTTCGCCATCAGCTTGACGCGCGAGATGATGGCGGCCTTCAAGTCCTTGGGGGGCGCATCCTGGCTGTAGAGCACGCCATCGACGCGGTAGCGGACGCGGAACTCCTTCTCGAACGGCTCGATGTGGATATCGCTCGCGCGCTTCTCCACCGCCTGCGCGATCATGGCATTCACCAGCCGGATCACGGGCGCCTCGCTCGCCATGTCGCGCAGGTGCTCGAGATCTTCGGTGGCCTGCGCGGCGTCGCCCTCGAATTCCGCCGCCCGGCTCGCCGACTCGCCGTAGTAGCGGTTGATCGCCTCGAGGATCTCTCCCTCGGCCGCGAGCGCCGTGCGCACTCTCAGTCCGGTGGAGGCGCGCACGGCCGAGATGGTCTCGAAATCGAGCGGATCGGCCATGGCCAGCGTGACCGTGGAATCGTGCAGCGCCAGCGGCAGGCAGCGGAACTGGCGCAGAAAACGCGCCGACAGCTTCTCGGTTTCCGGCGAGACCGCCGGCGGTCCGTCGATGGTAACCAGGGGGATGCCGAGCTGATCCGACAGCGCGGCCATGACGTCGCGCGCCGCGACGAAGCCCAGATCGACGACGATCTTGCCCAGCTTCTCACCGCGCTCTTTCTGCAGCTCGAGCGCGCGCTCCAGCTCTTCGTTCGTGATGAGCTGGCGCTCGACCAGCATTTCCCCTAACCGCATCGCGTGCGCCTCGCCGAGATCACGCGCCGCATGGCTTCAATACTCCTGCACCCGCAGGGCCGCGTCGAGACCCGCGCCGTTGGCCTGCCGGGCGGTCAGCAGGGCCTGGCGCGGCGCCCGCATCACAACCTGGGTCGGCAGCCCGGCCGAGTCTTCCCAACGGAAGTAGAAGATATTGACGCCTACGACAATCAGCTCGCTCTCGGGCACGGTCTCGAGCGCGGGCGCCGCGTCGAGCAGCATCTGGCGCATGTTCTGCTTGAGCGTGACCAGGCGCTCCTGCTTCTTCTGCTTCAAATTGGCGAGCTCTGCTTTGGTGAACGCCGGGCGGAACGGCGAGATCGTGGCCAGGCCGACCAGGTTGACCTCGGTGGTGAACACGGCGCCATAGCCTTCGAGGTAGATGCCGCGCGTGGTGCCGAGCAGCGTGAACGGGTCGGCGACGTTCATGCGTTCCACGCGGCTGTCGACGCTCCTTTCCACCGCCATCAGGCTCACTCGCACCAGCTTCGGCGCCGGACCCGCCGCGAACGTGACCGCGCACAGGAGAAGCGGAATCGCCGCGCGTTTCACTGCGTCGCTCCGAAATCGCCGCGATTGATCCGGGCGATGTTCACCCCCATGGTCTTCTTCAGATAGGAGACGGACTCCTGCATGGTCGCGAGATCCGCCCGGCGCTGGAATTCGAGCTCCCTCTCGCGCTCGGCCATGGCTTTCTCGAAGCGCGCCGCCTGCCGCGTCTCGCTCTCGGCGACCGCCTTGGCGACGCGCTGCGCGACGTCATGCTCGATGGCCGCGACGTCGACGGGCGCGGGCGGCGGGACCACCGGCGGCGCCGGACGCGTGACCGCGTGCACCAGGATGGCCGCCGCCAGGATGCCGGCCGAGACGAAGCCGAGCTGCGGGCCCGAGCGCCACAGCCGCTGCCACCAGCGCGGCTCGAACACCGGGTCCGAGACAAACGCGATGCGGCGCGGCGGCTCCTCGTCCGGCGCCGCGAGCAGGTTCGCGCGCACCAGGTTGAGCGCCTGGAGCTCCTCGCGGCAGGCCGCGCAGGCCGCGACGTGGGTCTCCACGGCGCGCTGCCCGTCAGCCTCGAGCACGCCAAAAAAATAGTCCTTGAGATCGAACGGCGAGCAACTCATCTGGTCACCTCCGGCGTCATTCCATGCCAGGCACATCCACGGGAGCGAGCGTCCGCTTCAAGAGGTCGAGCGCGGTATACAGCCTTGATTTCACCGTCGAAACCGGGCAGGCGAGAATCTCGGCCATCTCTTCGAACTTGAACCCCTGGTAGATCTTCAGGATCACGGCCTCGCGCTGGTCCGCGCTCAGGCGCCCGAGCGCGCTGGCCACGGTCAGGCTGACCTCGACCGGCATCAGCCTGCGCGCCGGCGCGCTCTCGCCCCAGCCATCGCCCTCGGCCTGCGCCTCGAGCGCGCTCTCCGGCCGATTCCGGCGCAGCAGCGAGAACGCCTGGTTGTGCGCGATCCGGAACAGCCAGCCCGCGAACCGCCCGGGATCTTCGAGCTTCCCCAGATTCTGGTAAGCCTTCAGGAAGACCTCCTGGCTGAGATCGAGCGCGTCTTCGCGGTCCTTCACCAGCCTGAACAGGTAATTGAAGACACGTTTCTCCCAGCGGGACACCAGCAGGTTGTAGGAGTCTACATGCCCCCGCCGCGCCCGGACGATCAGGTCGCGATCTTCAACCTCCCGGAAGATCAACTACATAGCTCCGTGTCTAGATGACGCCGCAACGCCGTAAAAAGACGGAGGCGCCGTGGATTTGGCCCCGGCGGCTCGCGTTTCAGCGGATCTTCTCCAGTGTAGCGGCCCTGGGGGGGCGGTCCGGCGAAGCCGGGCCTTCCGGTTGCGCCACCGGCTACTTGAGCCGCGCTTCGACTTCGCGCCGGAATGACTCGGCGATTTCCAGGGTGCGGCGTGCCTGCGTCCAGTCGGGCTCCCAGAGCCGGTCGATGCCGTAAGTGCTCAGATAGGCTAGGTCTTGGGGAGCGACCGCGAGCCGCTGGCCATCGCGGAGCAGGCTGTGCTGGTACTCGAGATCGTGGGTGCGCGCGGCCTGTATCCCATTCCAGGTGAGGAGGGCTTTGAGGTACATGGCCACGGCCTCGTGCGCGTGGTAGCAGGCTGCGTCTTCGGTCCCGGGGCGCTGGACTTCGAGCAGTACCGCGGCCGTCTTGAGATGGTTCTCGGCCCGCGCCATCCAAAGCCCGACAGCCTCGCTCACCTCAGCCGGTACTCTCATGCACCACCCGCCCGCTATGCCCGATCGTCCAGAACAGGGTGTTCCTGACGCGCCGAAAACGCTCGAACTCGCCGACTGTCGCGATCACGATGTCCTTGGGCAGGGGGCTATCGATCAACGCCTCGTAAATGCGCTTCACCATCTCCCGGCGGTCGCCCAGGCGGTCGAACAGGACCAGCAGATCGACATCGCTGTGATGATCGGCCAGGGCGCGGGCATGGGAACCGTAGAGGATCACGCGCGCCGGACGCGCACACTCGACGACCTTGCTCACCATCTCCTCGATCTCGCGGTGCCTGCGCACGGTTAAGTGGATGCTTGCGCACCCAACCTTGTTGCGCCCGCCTCCCGTTTCTGGTTCCGGGGGGCGGGGCCGGCGGCCCGCCGGGCTTCCCGGAGGCTCCTGCTACGATGGGCCTATCACAATGAATCGCCGCGACCTCCTCAAGATCGGCGCGGGCGCCGCCGCCGTCCCAGTGATCGCCCCGGCCCAGCAGCCGGCTGCCGCCGATGGCTGGAGGCCGGCCGTCTTCAGCGAGCAGCAGAACGCGGCCGTGATCGCGCTGACCGACCGGATTATCCCGGCCACGGAGACCGCGGGCGCCAAGGCGGCCGGGGTCAATCGCTACCTGGACAAGTTCCTCAGCGTCTCGCCCGAAGCCGAACGCCGCCGCTTCCTCGAAGGTCTCGATGCGCTTGACGAGCGCTGCCGCAGGGAGCAAGGCAGGCCCTTCGCCGAGATCTCCGGCGCCCAGGAGGATGCCATCCTGCAGTCCATGGCGGAGGCGCCGGAGACGGACGCCGGCCACCGCTTCTTCCGCATGGCGAAGAGCATGACCTCGCAGATCTACTACAACACCGAAGCGGGCTTCCGGGAGCTGAACCAGGGCGGCGTGCCGAAGACGTTCGCTTGCGAGCATCCCGTCCACGAGTGACGCTCCGCCCGGCAGGGCGCGCATGACCTACCGCGATTCCGTCGAGTACCTGTACTCGCTCGGGAACGAGCTGAAGAGCGTCAAGTTCGGCCTCGAAAGCATCGGTGCCGTGCTCGCCGAGCTGGGCGATCCGCAGCGCGCTTTCCGCTCCATCCACGTGGCGGGCACGAACGGGAAGGGCTCCACCTGCGCGCTGATCGAATCAGCGCTGCGCGCAGCCGGCGTGCGCACCGGCCTCTACACGTCGCCGCACCTGGTGGAGCCGACCGAGCGGATCCGCATCGCGGGGCGGCCGGTGCCGCGGGAGCAGTTCGCCGCGGCCTTCGAGACCATCCACGAAACCGCCGAGCGCCTGCTCGCGCAAAACCGTCTCGAATATCACCCGACCTACTTCGAGACCGTCACCGCGATGGCCTTCCTGCTGTTTCGCGAGCAAGCCGTCGACACCGCCGTGGTCGAAGCCGGGCTGGGCGGCCGCCTGGACGCGACCAACGTGGTCGATCCGCGGCTGTGCGTGATCACGCAGATCGATTTCGACCACGAGCGCTTCCTCGGCAGCAGCCTGCCCGGGATCGCCGGCGAGAAGGCCGGTATTCTCAAGCCCGGTGTGCCCGCGGTCTTCTCGCGGCAGCGCCCGGAGGCCGATGCCGTGCTCACCGGGCGCGCATCCGAACTGGGCATCACGGTCCGGCGCACCTCCGAGTACGCACTCGGCGACGTTGAGGTGAGGGCGCGGGCAAGCAGGTTCCGGGTGTGCCGCGAAGGCGAGCTGCGCATCCACTGCCCGCTTGCCGGCGAGCACCAGATCGAGAACGCGGTCACGGCCATCGCGGCTCTCGAATGGCTCGGCGTCGCGCCCGCGGCCATAGCCGCGGGCATCACGGCCGCCCGCTGGCCGGCACGGCTCGAGTACGTCCGCGAGCGCCCGGACATCATCCTCGACGGCGCGCACAATCCCGCCGGGGCGCGCGCGCTGGCCGCGTACATCCGCCGCTTCTGCGGCGGGCGCGGCGTGTGGCTGGTGTACGGCGCGATGCGTGACAAGTCCGTAGAGGAGATCACGGAGGTTCTGTTCCCGCTCGCGCGCACCGTCCTGCTCACGCAGGCGGCTTCGCCGCGGGCGCTGCATCCCGACACGCTGCGCGCCATGACCGACCACGCGGACGCGCGCGTGGTTCCCGCGCTCTCAGACGCGGTCGCGCTCGCGCGTACCGCTCCGCCCGGCGACGCGGTGTTCATCACCGGCTCGCTCTACCTGGCCGGCGAGGCGCGGGCGCTGCTGATCACGGACGCCCTCGGGTGATGTCCCGCGTGATGCGGGGCGACCGCTCCCTGGCGGTCGCGGCTCGGAATGGACACTTCGGGTTGGCAACTGCGTCTCGCCGCCGAGGCGCTGCGGTGCTCGTACAATGAAGGCTCCCGATGTCCCTGGGCCTGCTGCGGGCGCTGCTGATCACGGACCCGCTCATCATCCTCGCCACCGCCTGCTATGGCGCCGTGAACCTCGCGGTCTCGTTCTTCGACCATGACGGCTCGCGGCAGGTGGCGATTGCGCACGCCTGGTCGAAGGCGCTGCTGCGGATTGCCGGCGTCGAGGTCTCGGTCAGGGGGATCGAGAAGATCGACACGGCCAGCAACTACGTCTTCGTTTCGAACCATCTCAGCTACATGGATACGCCTGTCGTGCTCTCGGCGATTCCCGTGCAGTTCCGGTTTCTGGCGAAGAAGAGCCTGTTCAAAATCCCGCTGCTCGGCTATCACTTGAAGCGCGCCGGCCACCTGGCGGTGCCACGCGGCAACCCGCGCGAGGCCGTAAAGACGATGTCGGAGGCGGGTCGGATCATCCGCGAGCGGGGCGTCTCGGTCCTGATCTTCCCGGAGGGGGGCCGCTCGCCCAAGGGCTATCTGCTCCCGTTCAAGGAAGGCGCCGCTTACATCGCTATCAAGGCCGGCGTGCCGGTGGCCCCGCTGTGCGTCACGGGCACGCTCGAGGTGCTGCCCACCGGCTCCATACACGTGCGGCCGGGGCAGGCGCAGATTCGGATCGGCGATCCGATTCCGACCGAGCACCTGACGTTGGCCGACCGCGGCCGGCTCACGCTGCGGATGTACGATGCGATCGCCGGGCTGCTGGGCAGCGACTTCAGCCCCGTGCCGCCGCCGGCGGACGGCGCTGGCGCGCACACGGGCGAGCGCCGGTAGCCGCTATACTCAACGAAATGAGATACGCCGCCGTGCTTGCCTCGATCGTGCTGGCCGCCGCGCTCGCGCAGCAGTCCGGACCTCAAGATGTCCCGACCATTGAAAACTACGAGCCCAAGTCGACCCTGGTGACCCCGCAGCATCCGACGGCGCGCGCCAAGTACCCGTTCATCGACGTGCACACGCACCACCGGGACACCAGCCGGGCGGCGCTCGACCGCCTGGTGACGGACATGGACAAGCTGAACCTGCGGATCATGGTCAACTCGATGCCGGGCGGGGGCTCGGGCGCGTGGGTGGCGAAGGCCGCCGCCGAGATGAAGGCCTACCCGGCGAAGCGCTTCGCGACGATGACCAACATCGATTTCCGCGGCATCAACGACCCGGACTACCCGCAGCGCGCCGCCGCCCAGCTCGAGGGCGACATCCGGAACGGCGCGGCCGGCCTGAAGATCCACAAGGCCTTCGGCATGAGCCTGCGGGACGCGCAGGGCCGCCGCATTCCGGTGGATGACGCGCGCTTCGACCCGGTGTTCGAGGTCTGCGCGAAATACAAGATCCCGGTTCTGATTCACACGGCCGACCCCAAGCCGCTGTTCGATCCCATGGACCGGTTCAACGAGCGCTGGCTCGAGCTCAGGCTTCATCCCAATCGCGGCGGCCGCGGGGACGCGACCTGGGAGCAGATCATCGGCGAGCAGCATCACCTGTTTGAGAAGCACCGCAACACGATCTTCATCGACGCGCACATGGGCTGGCTCGCGAACGACCTCGGCCGGCTGGGACGCCTGCTCGATCGCCTGCCCAACGTCTACACCGAGATCGGCGCCATCACGTCGGAGCTCGGGCGGCAGCCGCACTTCGCGCGCAAGTGGTTCACCCAGTATCAGGACCGGGTGCTGTTCGGCAAAGACCGCTGGGACCCGGCCGAGTACAACGTCTACTTCCGCCTGCTCGAGAGCGACGACGACTACTTCGATCCGATCCGCAAGTACCACGGCATCTGGAAGCTCTACGGACTGCACCTGCCCGACGAGGTGCTGAAGAAGCTTTACTACAAGAACGCGTTGCGCATCTTCCCGGGCTTGAGCGCGGAGGGGTTTCCGAAATAGGCGGGCCGACCGGTTTCGCGGCTTACGCGGGGCGCGGACCCGCGGGTTGCGCGACAATGCAAGCGAGGAGGACTCGCTGGGCGCACAAGGCCAGGCCGCGGCGCGCATGACCCGCGATGAGATCCTCGGGCGGCTGCGCGAAAGGGTCGTCGCCTTCGCGGCATCTCGTATGTCGAGGGACCTCGCCGAGGACCTCGCCCAGGACGTGCTCATGGTGCTGCAGGAGAAATACGCTCGGGTGGAGGCGCTCGAGGAGCTGGTGCCGCTCTCGCTACAGATCCTGCGCTTCAAGATGGCCGGCGCGCGGCGCAAGATGGCGCGCCGCGGGGAGGCGGGCCAGATCCCGGTCGATGAGATCCAGCTCGCCGATCCGGCGCCGGGACCCGCGCAATACGCCGAGCGCCAGGAGCTCGCCTCGCGCATGGCCCGGGCGCTGCCGCAGCTCGGAGAGCGCTGCCGCGAGATCTTCCGCCTCAAGCTGCTGGGCAAGACCTTTCCCGAAATCCAGCAGGCGTTGGGCGTGGAATCGATCAACACCATCTACACCTGGGATGCGCGGTGCCGCAAGAAGCTGCTCGAGCTGATGGGCCGCCGGAGTCTGCCATGAGCCGCGAGGACATTCACAAGCTGCTCGGCGGTTACGCGACCGGCACGCTCACCGAGACGGAGCGGCAGGCGCTGTTCGAGGCGGCGCTCGACGATCCGGCGCTGTTCGAAGCTCTGGCCGAAGAGCAGGCGCTCAAGGAGATGCTCGAGGACCCGGCGGCGCGGCAGCGCATGCTGGGCGCGCTCGAACCGCAGCCGCGGTGGAGGCGGCTCGCGGGCTGGCTGGTGCGGCCGGCGGGCCTGGCGGCGGCCGCGGCTACGGCGGCGCTGGTGGTCACGATCTCGGTGGGGACGGTGTGGCAGCAGCGAAAGGCGGCCGGCCCGGTGGCCCAGGTTGGGCCCGCGGGGCAGGCGTCGACTGTCGCGCCGGCGGTCGAGCCCGCCGCGCCGTTGGTGGCGCAAAGAGCACAGGCTCCCGCGAAGCCCGCGGCCGCGCCGCGCACCGAGCCGAAGTCGTTTACACCTCCGGCGCAGCTTGCCGACGAAGCGCGGCGCGAGAGCGCGCCCGAGACTCTGCCGCCGGCGCCATCCTCTCCCGCGCCGGCAGAGCGCGACGCCGCGGCACCGCCGGTGAAGTCCGCTGCCGCTCCGCCGCCTCCGCCGCGAGCCGCGCCCGCGCCGTCTCCGACCGCGGAGACGGTCGCGCTTGAACCACTCAGCGGCTTTCTGCCGCAGGCGCAGGCACGGTTCTTCGCGACCGGCGGCGCATCGCAGACCGCGGGCGTCCGCTACAGCCTGATCCGCCGCTCCGGCGCCGGGGCGTTCGAGGTGGTCGAGCCGAATACGAGGCTGACCGCCGACGACGTGGTGAAGCTGCGCGTCGAGTCGAACCAGGCCGGCATGGTCGCTCTCGCGGAAGGCAGTCACATCCTCTATACCGCCGCCATTCAGCCCTACCGGGCCATCGACCTTCCACCCGCGGGCCTGAGCGTCGCGGAGTCCGACCGCAATCTCCAGCTCGCCTTCACGCGAGCCGCTGCGATCGGCGGTGTCGCGGGCGGCGCACTCCCTCGTGCCGCGCTGCGCAAAGCCGAGGCGTCGCCCCGTGCGGCTGCGAACACAGCGCCGGCCGACGCGACTCCTTCGGCCGACCAGGCCGTCGCCAGCCGCTCGGAGAATGCGGTCTACGTCCTCGACTCGCCCTCGCGGCCGGACGCGCGCGTCATCGTCAACGTCAGGTTGCGGCGGCGGTGAATAGACCGGCGGCGGTGTTGCACGCCACCATGCCGCCATGTTTGACGACCGCTCCCTCACGGTCTCGGCTCGGAACGAGCACTTATTCGCAGCGACACTGAAAGGATTCGCCTGCCGGGAACATTTCCCCAGCGAGATGCATTCCAGACTTCCCAGGAGGCTCAAATGAATCCAGCAGGACTCCGCGCGGCGCGGCCGCGCACGCTTGCGGCCGGCGCGCTCGTTGCGATTGCCGCCGCGTGGCTGATCCAACCCCGACCGGTCGCGGCCCAAGGGCCGCGGGGGCGCATCACCCAGGGCTCGCTGATGAGCCTAGGCGAGGGCCGCTTTACGGGTGAGTGCCCGCTCAAGCACACCGACGTCAAGGCCGAGATCTCGGGCTTCATCGCCCGCGTGACCGTGACCCAAGACTTTGTGAACAGCGCCTCGGACAAGATCGAGGCCGTCTACGTCTTCCCGCTGCCGCAGAACGCCGCCGTCGACGAACTGACGCTCTATGCCGGCGAGCGCAAGGTGAAGGGCGTGATCAAGCGGCGCGAAGAGGCGCGGCAGATCTACGAGGCCGCGCGCGCGGCCGGCAAAGTGGCCGGGCTGCTCGACCAGGAGCGCCCCAACATCTTCACCCAATCGGTTGCCAACATCATGCCCGGCGAGAAGGTGCGCATCACCATCAGCTACGTCGAGCGCCTCAAGTACGAAGACGGCACGTACGAGTTCGTCTTCCCCATGGTGGTGGGCCCGCGCTACATCCCCGGAAAACCGATCGGCAAGCAATCGAACGGCTGGGCCTTCGACACCGATAAAGTGCCCGCCGCTTCGCGCAGCACGCCGGTAGTGGCGCCGCCGGGCATGCGCGCCGGCCACGACATCTCGGTGAATGTCCGGCTGGACGCGGGCGTGCCGGTCGACGCGGTGTCGTCCGGCTCGCACGAGGTCGCGATCAGCCGCGACGGCACG
>JACOTZ010000118.1 GCA_016178155.1 Acidobacteriota bacterium | reverse complement strand
GCCGGTCAAGGTACTCAGCCGGGTCTTTCGCGGCAAGTTCGTGGACGGCCTCAAGCGAGCCTACTGCAAGAAGAAAATTCGCTTCTCCCGTGCCAACTCCGCTCTGGAGCAGCCAAAGCACTTTCGGAGTTTTCTCCGTACGCTGTTCCGGGAAGATTGGGTGGTGTATGCCAAACCGGCCTTTGGCGGAGGCCCACAGGTGTTGCGCTACCTCGGCCGATATACCCACCGTGTCGCGATCAGCAATCATCGCTTACTGGCTTTCGACGGAGAGCGAGTAACGTTCCGCTGGAAGGACTATGCGCACGGCAACAAACAACGGAAGATGACGCTGGCGGGTACCGAGTTCCTGCGGCGGTTTCTTCAACACGTTCTGCCCCGCGGATTCGTGCGTATTCGTCAGTTCGGGTTTCTCGCCAATAGCTGCCGCACCGCTCGCCTCAGTCTCGCCCGTCAACTTCTCACTTTCACACTGAAACCACGTGAGCCCTGCGCTCCAGCCGATCCCGACTCTCACACCTGGCGCTGTCCCTGTTGTGGTGGCCCGATGCGCATCGGCCCGAATCTCACCGCTGTCCAGTTGGCCTCCCAGTGCAGTTTCTTCGACAGCTCGTAGTCTCGCTTCCATCCGGCGCCATGACGTGCGTTCGCGCGCGATTGCGGTTGTGTGCCTGCTTGCCTGGAATCACACCGCGACCGGCCGGTTCTCTCCTTTCCGAATCTCCTTCCCCCCACTGTCCATCACGTTCAGCGGAGCCATGTGCCGCTCCTTCGTCGCGCCCCTGGCCCATCGTTCGCACCCAACCCTGCCAAACCAAGCTTGTGGCTCCATAGTCGTCCGCCCCGCCAGCGGCTTCCTTCAAGTCTCCCTTATCGAAAGTGCCTCGGCCCGGAATCCACGTTTCTTCCCGCACTTCCTCCGCCGCGGCACTTCCGATCAAGGCTAACGACTGATCGTTACTAATCGTGCTGGAGGCCCATTCGCCGGGACGCCGGACTGCCAGTTTGTGCGCTACCAGAGCGTATGAACTTGGGATGCCCGGATCTTCCTGTCGCGACTAATCAGCGGAACTCGAAGGGCCACCGCCGTGGCTGCCACGATTCGATCCGGCAGGTCCGGAACCTCTACTCGGCTCACCGACTCGAGGGCGTCAGCGACCATACGGTCGAGCGGCGCTAACAAACAGGGAGTTGTCGGGTCATCCAATGCATGGATCAACCGATCACGTGCCGCGACCGGCAGACGGCCCTTCTCGACAAGGTAGGTTAGCTCCACGAGACAAATCGATGGCACATGAATGCGCTCCCCGGCAGCCGTCGCGGAATCGAGACATCAGCCGCATTTGCCAACAGTCGGCAGTCAGCCGAGAGGTACCAGACAATGGTGTGTGTATCTACCACAACCGCGGGCATCAGATGTCTTCCCTGGGGAAGTTCCGCCATATGTCCCGCTGATTTTCTTCTATGTCCTCCGAGGACAGCGAAATACTCAGGTCTGCCCACAGGCCTTTAACGCTCTTGAAAGGGCGCTTCCTTCCTGCTTCGTCACGGAGCCTCGCGGCATGGTTCAGCACTTCTTGCTGTTTCTCAGCGGGTAACGCCCGGACGGCCTCCAGAATCGCTTGTTCGAGAGACATGAAGAACCTCAATTTCATTATCCGCCGCCGCGCTGGTTCTGCAAAGTATGGCCTCAACCGTGCACGCGGGCCGTCCAAGCCGGGTGACGATTCGGTCCAGGATCGAGGGAAAGTATGGTCGTTCCAGAGGTGCCGCCGGGCGGAGATTTCGGCATTTTGAGGTTGACGGCCAAGGAGGCCGTCGCCAATGTCGAAACCGCGAAGAAAGAAGCGCACGCCGAAGCGGGTGCTGGCCCTTCCCGACCTCGAACAATCGAAAACGGCAGTCCTGAACAGCCTTACGTCCAAGAGTGGTCAGCGGACCTACGACCGCGCTATCACCGATTTCGTGGACTGGTACTGCTCAGAGCCCCGCCTGGCGTTCAATCGCACTGTCGTCCTGCGATACAGAATTTTTCTCGAACAGAAACCGTACGCACCAACGACGATCAACCTGCGCCTCGCAGCTGTCCGACGGGTCGCATACGAGGCGGCCGATTCCGGCCTTCTAAGTCCGGAACTTGCGGCCGGGATCCGGCGGGTCAAAGGGGTGCGCCGAATTGGTGTTCGTGTCGGGAACTGGCTCACCGCGGAGCAGGGCAGGCGGCTTCTGGCGAGTGCGGACCGCGATTCCCTCCGTGGCAAAAGGAACTACGCGATCCTCGCCATGCTGATTGGATGCGGACTTCGACGCGGCGAGTTGCTCGGCCTGAATGTCAAGTCCATACAACTCCGTGAAGAGCACTGGGTTATAGCCGACCTTCTGGGCAAGGCCGGACACGTCCGTACCGTTCCCATTCCAGGGTGGGTGAAGGAGGCGATCGAGGCATGGAAGGAGGCCAGCGGCATCATCGAGGGCGCGCTCTTTCGGTCGAAATCAACAAGACCGGCCGAGTCTGGGGTAACGGAATGACTCCGAAGGATGTCTCCATCCAGACCACCGAACGCTACCTCGGATGCAAGCAGAGGCTCCGCGACGCGGTCAACGACCGGATGGGTATTGAGCCGGAAACGAACTGATTGCCGAAACGGCGGGGGGCCGGATCGCCCGCCCCTTGGCGACAAGGCAGGACGTATGTGGCCAAGTGCATGCGTCAGCCGGAGTTCCGGGCCACATTACGGAATCGAC
The DNA here is from genome assembly GCA_016178155.1 of Acidobacteriota bacterium. Taxonomy (GTDB): domain Bacteria; phylum Acidobacteriota; class Terriglobia; order Bryobacterales; family Bryobacteraceae; genus JACOTZ01. The sequence goes on along the minus strand of JACOTZ010000118.1, from coordinate 8,318 downwards.
TTTGCAGCCGGCAGGTTGGCAACAAGCGAAAAAATCTAGCCTGAGCGTGTGAAGAGAACCGGGGGCCGGCTGCTCGCTGCCGCGCCCGTCAGCAAGAGTGATACGCCGCCACACGCTTCGGGAACGGACGCGGATTCACTCCGCAACCGAACATGACACGCTCTGAGCCCAAGTATTCCAACGGAACTTTTTGGCTTGCCTCGTCGTACCGACTATACACGTATGCGTCTCACGCTCAGCACTCTTCTTCTGTCGGCTTGCCTAAATGCCTGGCCGCAGACGCCCGCAGACACCCTGACGGGCGACTGGATCTTCGAAATCGAATACCGCGGCGATCGCATGATTGCCACTCGGGCGCAAATGAACGTGGCAGACGGAAAAATAACAGGCAGAGTAGGCAACTCGGAGATCCGGGGGACAACTTCGAACGGCGCTCTCGATTTCAAGTGGCTCGCTCGCAACGGCGCCGTCGAAGCGAGTCTCACTGGCAAGTACGAGAATGGCCGGCTCTCCGGTGCCGCCACATCGCCCGATGGTCTAAGGTACACGTGGATCGCCTACCGCGACGTGACCGAACCGTCCGAACCGCGCACTCACGATTTCGCTCCAAGTGAGTTCGAACGCTATTTCTCCGCCGCGACCAAACCCGTCCTCCGCATCCGGCCCGGCGATACGGTCCGCACCTGGAGCGTAGACGCCGGAGGCACGGACTCGGCAGGCAAGCGCCGCTCGCTGGGTGGTAACCCCCTCACTGGCCCGTTTTTCGTCGAGGGAGCCCTGCCGGGAGACACGTTAATTGTTCGGTTGAAGCGTGTGCGCCTAAACCGTGATTGGGCGCAAAGCGGAACCAGCATCGTGTCGAACGCAGTCTCCTCAGAATACTTAACGAACCTCAAGCGAGCCGAGAATTTCAGCAGTCGCTGGCGCCTCGACACAAAAACAGGCACAGCAGCCCTTGAACATCCGACGGAAGCCCTCCGCGGCTTCCATGTCCCGCTCGATCCGATGGTCGGGTGCGTGGCCGTCGCTCCGCCACGCAAGGAGGTGATCACCACTCGGGACTCGGGGGGGTTCGGCGGCAATATGGACTACAACCGCATCCGTGAAGGCACGGCCGTGTACCTGCCAGTCAATCACCCGGGAGCCCTTCTGTTCATAGGCGACGGTCACGCCGCACAAGGCGATGGTGAACTCACCGGTGATGCGCTCGAGACATCCATGGACCTCGAGTTCACCGTGAACCTCGTCCGCGGCCGTTCCGCCGGATCGCCGTACGCCGAAGATGCCGAGTACTGGATGATGATCGGAACCGCCGGTTCGCTCGACGAGGCGCTCCGTCGCGCTACAACGAGGGCCGCTCGCTATCTCGAGATTGAGCACGGTTTAAACTCGACCGAAGCTGCTGTGGTCCTAGGCTTCGCGCTGGAGTACGATGTCGCCGATCTCGTTGGCACGCAGGTCAGCGTAGTTGCAAAGCTGCCGAAGAAAACGCTTGCGCAACTGCCGCCTCGCAAAACACCCTGACTGGTGAAACCGGCACGCAATACCCGCGACTAACGGCGCAGCGTTTACGAATCCACTTGGCTGGCTTGTCGGCTTATGTCGGACTTGTGGCAGCCCTAACGGCTCCCGAAACGGCGATCTGGGAAGTGTCGGGATGCCACACCTTAAGTGAACCGTATTGCCCTTAAGCCCGATGATCTTCTTCATTTGCCGCCCCTGCCGGCCGGCCATGGCAGTCACTACGAATTGAGCGAAGGCGAGGTGATCGTCGTGGGGTCTGCCGGCTAGGGGCATGAGTACGCAAAATCGAAGATTCTCGAGGCCCTTGTCCTCTACGCGGCGCGGGCCCGGAATGGCCGCGTGTTCGCGGAATCATTATTCACGCTGTCGCCGGATACCGCCCGCGAACCCGACTTGGCATTCATCGCAGCGGAAAAACTGCGGGCGCATCCGGTGACCGGTGGTGTGGTCCCGTTTGCTCCCGATCTCGCGGTCGAGATTATTTCGGATACGGAACCGGCCCGTGAAGCCGAACGCAAGGTACACCAGTACCTGGCCGCCGGCGTGTTCGAGATCTGGCAAGTCTATCCGGACGATCGGCTGGTGCGCGTACGCAGGGCCGATACTACGTTCGACCTACGGTCCGATCAGGTCCTCGAGACCTCCGTCCTGCCCGGCTGCCGCGCCGGCGCGGGCGAATTCTTCGACTGAACGCGCTCCGTTCTACAATCGAATCCGGCTTGTCTTCCCATCCCATGACCAAGGCCGCGGCCGCGCCGCGGCTCCAGCGCGCGCTCTCGCTCTGGGGACTGATCTTCACCGGCATCATCCTCATTCAGCCGACCGCGCCCATGCCGCTGTTCGGCGTCGTCTACCAGGAAGCGCGCGGGCACGTGGTGACCACGGTTCTGATCGCGATGTGCGCGATGTTCTTCACCGCGATCAGTTACGGCCGCATGGCGCGCGCCTATCCGAGCGCCGGCTCCGCCTATACTTACGTCGGCCAGGAGCTGCATCCCGCGCTCGGATTTCTCACCGGCTGGAGCATGCTCATGGATTACGTGCTCAACCCGGTGATCTGCACGATCTGGTGCAGCAAAGCGGCGCTCAATATTTTTCCTGACGTCCCGTATGCCGTGTGGACGGTGGTCTTTGCCGTTCTGTTTGCCGGATTCAACCTGCGCGCGATTCAGGCCACGGCGCGCACGAACGCCATGCTGGTGCTGGCCATGAGCTGCGTCGTGGTCTGGATGCTGATGGCAACTGTCCGCTATGTGCTGGGACTGCCCGCCGCCGATGCGGCCTTCTTCACGCAGCCCTTTTACGACCCCGCCACCTTCTCCATCGCGGCGCTGTCTACGGGCACCTCGATTGCCGTGCTCACCTTCATCGGCTTTGACGGCATCTCGACTCTATCGGAAGAGGTCGTCAATCCCCGCCGCAACATTCTGCTCGGCACGGTGCTGACCTGCCTGATTATCGGCGCGCTGTCGGCGGTCGAGGTCTACGCGGCCCAGCTCGTATGGCCCGCCAACCAGCCCTTTCCGGACGTCGACACCGCGTACGTGCACGCTGCCGGTCGCGCGGGCGGCAGAGCGCTGTTCCACGCGATTAATTTCACGCTGATTATCGCCACCATCGGATCGGGGGCCGGCGGCGTGCTCGCGGGAGCGCGACTGCTCTACGGCATGGGACGGGACAACGCGCTGCCGCGCGGCTTCTTCGGCTATGTCGATCCGCGCCGGCACGTTCCGCGCAACAACATTATCCTGATCGGTGTGCTCGCGCTGGCCGGCTCCCACCTCATGAGCTATCAGCTCGGCGCCGAGCTGTTGAACTTCGGCGCCTTTATCGGCTTCATGGGCGTCAACCTGAGCGCTTTTGCGCGCTACTGGCTGCGCGCCGACCGCAAGCAATGGACGCACCTCGTGCCGCCGCTCGCCGGATTTCTGATCTGCGCTTACATTTGGTGGAGCCTGCGCCCGGTCGCGAAGATCGCCGGCGCCGCCTGGATCGGCTTGGGCCTGATTTACGGCGCCGTGAAGACCCGAGGCTTTCGCGGCCATCTGGTACGCTTTGAGGTTCCCCCGGAAACATGAGCGGGCCCCGTATCTCACGAGCGCTTGACCGCGGCCCGCGCAAGCGCCGCTGGTTTGGTGTCGAGTCCACCGCCGGGCGGCGAGCCTCGCGCGTCCGGTATTTCGCGGCCGTCGCGCTGCGCCTGGCGACGACAGGGGTGAGAAATGCGGGCTAGAACCGTGCACATCGGCGGCCGCCAGTACGCGCTCGAGTGGGAGCGGAATGGCGACCGCTGCCGCTACCGGCTGACGGCGCCCGGTGTCACTCGCGAGGGTGAAGCGTCGGTGATCGAAGTTGAGCCCGGCCGCTATTCCGTGCTGCTCGAAGGCCGCAGCTTTGAAGCCGCGGTGAACGCGGGCACGGTCGAGATTGCCGGGCATTCCTACTCTGTCGCCGTCGAGGACCCCCGCGCCGCACGCCGGCCTCGGGATGTTGTGCACGAGGGACACGAGACGGTGGCCGCTCCCATGCCGGGCAAGGTGGTGAAGGTGCTCGTGGCCGAGGGCGACGAGGTCAAGCGGGGGCAGGGCATTGTGATTGTCGAAGCCATGAAGATGCAGAATGAGATGAAGTCGCCCAGGCCCGGGCGCGTGTTGTCGCTGCGCGCGGTCGAGGGCGCCACGGTCTCGGCCGGAGACGTACTGGCGGTGGTGGAGTGAGCATGGACGAGCAAGTGTGCGCAATGTGCCAGGGGACCGGCTGGCGCATCGTCGAGCGCGGTGGCATTTCCGGGGCGGAGCGGTGCGAGTGCGGCATCGCCAACCGCGCCCGTCAAATCAAAGACCGATCGGGTATTCCACCGCTTTATGCCAACGCCTCACTCGAAAATTTCGTGCTGCCCCAGGACAACCCCGTCGCCAATCGCGGCATGACCGCCGCTTTCATGACCGTGCGCTCGTACGCGCGCGAGTTTCCGGTGGTCGACAAGCCCGGCCTGCTGCTGATCGGTGATCCCGGCACCGGGAAGACACACCTCGCGGTCGCCGCGCTGCGCATCCTGATGTCGCGCGGATTCGAGGGCGTGTTCTTCGATTACCAAAACCTGCTCGAGCGCATCCGCGCGGGCTACGATCCCGCCTCCGGAGCCAGCAGCCGCGAGGCATACCAGTCGGCGCTGGATGCCGAGATCCTGTTACTCGACGACCTGGGCGCGCACCGTGTGACCGACTGGGTCGAGGACACGGTCACGTCGCTCATCACTTACCGCTGCAATCAGAAGAAGCCGCTGATCGCGACCACCAATCTGCCCGATCCCGACGCGGGCCTGACTGTGGATCGCCCGGCTTCGCTCCCCGGCCGCACCGACTATCGCACTACCCTGTCGGAACGCATCGGCATCCGCGCCCGCTCGCGTCTCTATGAGATGTGCCGGGTTGTCCGCATGCCCGCGGTGGAAGATTACCGCATGCGCGCGCGGCGGTGACCGGGGCGGTGCAGTACGAGCGCGGCGGAGATAAGGCGATGCAGATTGCCCCGAGGTGTGCCTGACAGTACGGCGAGCGGGGGGGACCAGCCGATGAGGCTGCCCGCCGAGCCGCAGTAGCGCATGCTGGCGGACAGATACGAGTTAGCCGTGGTTAAGTCACCGCGTCTTCGCGGCCGCTTCCGCCCGACGCTTCAACTCTTCCGGCGCCACGTCCTCGATGTGGGTGGCGACAAACCAGCGGTTGCCCGCGGGATCGCTGAACCCGGCGTTGCGATCGCCATAGAACTGATCCGACGGCTGCATCAATGAGGTGGCGCCTGCCTCGAGCGCCTTCCGGTAAACCGTGTCTGTATCTTCCACATACACATATAACGTCGCGGGCATCGCATCGAAGGCGCCCGCCGGCTCGCCCAGCATGATCGGCGAATCGCCAATTTTCACTTCGGCGTGCATCACCGCACCATCCGGGCGTGACATACGCTCGTGGATTTCCTCAGCTCCGAAGACCTGCTTCAGAAAATCGATCAGCCTGGCCACGCCCGGTACGGTCAGGTAAGGAGTGACCGTGTAGTGGCCCTCCGGGATAGGTTTCACAGCCATTTCTGTATCCCTCCTTCAAAACAGTGCTGCCATGCTATTGCCGCCCTGAACTGCGCCTTCAAGCGCAGGGCCGGCACCTAGTTTGAGAGCATAGCGCTCGCCGGGTGCCCGCCGCGAAGATGGAACCCTGTCAGCCCGCCATACATCACAACGGTGGTACTCCGGACAAAGAAAGGACGTTCATGACGCCAACCCAAGCTGCCACGGCGGCAGCGCCCGCCCGGCAGTTCAAGGAAGCCGCCCGCTCGCAGGCCAGCATCCTCGCGCCGCTCGAGAAACAAGTGCTGATCTGGCTGGCCCGCCGTATGCCGGACCGCGTCAGTCCGGACCACCTGACCGCCCTCGGGCTGCTTTCGCTCGCGGGCGCCGGGCTCAGCTACTGGTATGCGGGCACAAACCCCCAAGCGCTTCACCTGGTGAATCTCTGCCTGGCTCTGAACTGGTTCGGCGACAGTCTTGACGGCACGCTGGCCCGCGTCCGCAACCGGCTCCGGCCGCGCTACGGGTTCTATGTCGACCACGTGATTGACGCGTTCGGCACGTTTTTTCTGCTCGCCGGCCTCGGACTCTCGAGCTACATGAATCCGTGGATCGCCGCGGGCCTGCTGATCGCCTATTTTCTGCTCACGATTGAGACGCACCTGGCCACCTACGCCGTCGGAACGTTTCACCTGTCGTTCTGGAAGCTGAGCCCCACGGAGCTTCGCATTCTGCTCGTCATCGGCAATCTCGCCCTGCTCTACCTCTCCGGCAACGCGCGGTTGTTCGGATACACCTGGCGGCTGTTCGACGCCGGAGGCGCTATTGGCATCGCGGCCATGGCTATCATGCTGCTTCATAAGACCATCCGGCACACGATTCACCTGTACAACGAAGAGAGACTTCCGTGACCAGAGGGGCCGGAGTGCGCTGGCTGAAATTCAACTTCGTCGGCGGTCTCGGCGTGCTGGTGCAACTGGGAATGCTGGTTCTGCTGAAGAGCGGCTTCGGCCTGCACTATCTGGCCGCGACCGCGCTCGCCGTTGAAGCGGCGGTGCTGCACAACTTCCTCTGGCACCAGAGCTGGACGTGGTCCGACCGTCCGCGCGGGAGCAGCCCGGCGGCGATGCTCGCGCGGCTGGTTCGCTTCCATGCGGCAAACGGAGCGGTTTCGATCGTATCGAATCTCATCCTGATGAAGCTGTTTGTGGGGGCTCTGGGACTGCCATATTTTGCCGCCAATCTGGTCGCTATCGCGCTGACGTCGATTGCCAACTTTCTGCTGGCGGACCGCGCGGTGTTTTCCGCCGCGTGGATTGAAACGCCGTGACTCGACCCCTCGCTCTCATTCTCGTCGGCGCCTCGGCGGCGAACGCGCAACTCGTGATCAAGCTGCATCCGGATACCCTCCAGGCCTTCAATCGGTATCAGCAGACGGTTGCCGGTCCCGAAGCGGAGCAGCGGATCCGCGGCGCGCGATCCTTCCAATGGCTCGATGAGAACCCGGTGGAGCGCGAGCGGGCGCGGCGTGGCGGCAGCGTGACCCACTCGTTCACCGGGCGCGACGGCAAAGGCGTCCCGGGCGGCCTCATCCATGACTGGGTGGGCGCCGTGTACTTGTCCGGAGCCCGCTTGCAGCAGGTGCGCGAGTTCATGTTGAACACGGCTCTCCACGCGCGCGCATACCCGGAAGTGACCTCCGCCACCACGCTCGCGCGGCGTCCGAATGGCTCGACGACGCGCCTGCGGCTGACCAAGAAGAAGCACCTCACGGTCGTGCTCGACATCGAGTACGACAATGCATGGCAGGCTCCGGGCGCCGACCGCTTCGCCCTGACATCGCGGTCGCGTCAGGTCATCGAAATCGACGGCGCGGGCACTGCCTCCGAGCGATCCCTGCCGCCCGGCGAAGGACATGGCTTCCTCTGGCGGATGAACTCGCTGTGGCTGCTGCGGGAAGACCAGGGCGGCGTCTGGGCCGAGTTGCGGGTGGTGTCGCTCAGCCGCGACACGCCAAACGGTCTCGGCTGGATCCTGAAGCCGCTCATCCGGGATTTCCCGGCCGAGTCGCTCGCCTCCACGCTCGAGGCAACCCGCAAGGTTCTCGCGCGCTGATCACACAGCAAGCGTCACCATCTCGGCGCTCACGGAGGCGCCGTTGATGGTCATTCGCGCCACTGTCACGGGCAGCCGGAAACGCCGCCGCCCGGCGCTGCCCGGATTCAGAAACAGCACTCGATCGCGCACCTGCTGCGAAGGCCGATGGGAGTGGCCGCTCACGACAGCGGCAAGGCCGCGCGCTGCCGGGTCGAACGCGAGATCGGCGAAGTTGTGCAGCACGTAGATACGGGCTCTTTCAACCTCGACGGTGCGGGAGAGCGGCAGGGCGCGCGCCCACGACGCCGTGTCCACGTTGCCGCGGACGGCGAACACCGGGGCCACCCGAGCAAGCTCAGCCAATACCTCGGGCGCGCCTACATCGCCGGCGTGGAGGATGAGCGAGACGCCCGCCAGCGCGGCAACCGCCTCGGGCCGCAACAGACCGTGCGTGTCCGAGATGACACCAGCAACCGTCATGGTCTCCGCCGGTTAACCGAGGTTCGTCACCACCACTCCCTGACGGTCGTGGCTCAGAACGCTTCCGCTGATTTGACGGCACTTACTGAGCCGCGCGCGTCAGAAGGTGTGAAATATTCGAAAAAACCATTTCCGGCCTCCAATGTTTGCATTC
>JACOTZ010000117.1 GCA_016178155.1 Acidobacteriota bacterium | reverse complement strand
TATTCCCGCGACCGGCGCATCACGGCCATGCAGTTAAGCGGCGATGGCCGGCAATGGTCTGAAGCGCGGCCTTATGAGCCGCACATCACGTGGCGGGGCCAGGGCAAAGTGTTCGTGCGATTCCGCCTGGAAGGGGAGCAGGGCTCGGAGTGGTCCAAACCGGTCCAGGCTCCTCTGTGATGCTGCCCGACGACCCGAAGGAGGCGATCATGCGGCAGTTGAAGGGCGCCGCTATTCTGGCGGCGTGGACAGCCGCGGTGGGCGCCGCAGGGGAGGCCGGCGCGCCCGGACCGCAACCCGGGGATGTCTACCGCGAGTTCTACGTGGTGATGGGCCGGAACAAAGAGTGGCGGGTTACCGATCCCGATCCGGAGAACCCGCGGGCCCTGGCGAATCTTCCCAATCCCGTGTTGCGGCTGCACGTCTCCACGCTGCGCAGCGCGCGCCGGGCCGAATTGTTGATCGACCGCTGGGGCGGGCACCCGGGCACCAGCGGGCAGCGCATCCGTTTCAACGGCAACGGGTGGATTCCGTTGCCGCAACTCAAGACCACGCCGCGTGGCGTAAATGCTGCGTGCTACATGTCCCAGGACAACCCTATCGCGACGATCCCCCTGGCGGACTTGAAGGAAGGTATCAACACCCTGGAGGGTACAGCCGGGGATCGAAACTTGTGCGGCGCTCTCCGCGGCTGGGGGCAGTGGGGGTGGTACGGCGGGATCTTGCGTGTCTATTACGACCGTTCGATGCCGCATGTGGCGGGCCGGATCGTGTCGCCCGAGCGTGGACGGGCGATCGGAGACCATCCCGAGATCCGCGTCGAAACCTCCAGGGTGACGGACCGCGTGGACGTGCTTGCCTGGTACGACGGCTACGATGAAAACGGCGATGGCGTTTACGAGGACTGGCACGGCGCGTATCACTACATCGATCTAGCGCACCATGCTGGCACGTCCACGCGCGCCCCACATCGGGTGCGCTGGGACACCACCTGGACGCCCGATCAGCGGAAGGGGTCGGTGAAGTTGATCGCCCGCATCCGAGGTGCGGACGGCGTCTGGTTCGTGACGCCGCCCGTGGAGGGGCTGACCCTGAGGCGCCAGGGCGCCTCGGTCAGGCTGTACCGCCCTCTGAACGTCCCCGCGCGTTACCAGGTGCGGACTGGCGCGCGCATGGGATCGAAGGTACGCGTGCCCGATCTCGCGGGCGCGGTCGAAGCCACGGTCGCGGTGCGCACCTGGAACGGCTACCAGGAATGCTTCAGGTTGAATGGTCACGCGGTGGAGATCGCTGGCGCCAGGACCAACTACGCCTTCGGCCTGCGGCCGGTCCCGGTCAGCGCGCTGCGGCAGGGCGACAACGCCATCGAATTCCATTCCACGACTGAAGATCACTCCGTGGAAATCCTCTGGCCGGGCCCGGCGCTGCTGGTGCGCTACGGCGCGGCCGCCGCCGGCGCGCCGGGCCGCGAGTGGCTGAACGGCGATTACGACGGGCGCTTCTTCGTGGACATCACAGCGGACTCCGACATCCGCGGCGAGAAAGCCATCGAGATTCCGCTGCCGGCGGCCGCGCGGCAGCATTCGTTTCGCGTGGTGGCGTATCAGGACGGGAGCGGCCCGGCGATTCACAATGGCGCCGTGCCGTGGCAACGCGACGCCGATGGCACGCTCACCGTGCTGGTGTCGGGTCTTGAGGCCGGCCGGAGCCGGCGCCTTGCGGTCTACTTCGGCAAGCCGCAGGGGTTGGCGCCGGTTCCGCGCGTCACGGTCGGGACGGCGTCATGCACCAGGGCCAGGCCAGCCTGCGGATTCGCAGCGAGCGCGCCACCTATGTGTTCCACAAGGAAGGCGGCGGCTTTGCCTCCATTCTGGACCACGACGGAAACGACTGGATCTCGTATCGTCCGGGCAACCGCGGCGCCGGTGAGTTCCGGGGAATCCCAAATCTCGGCGATTGTTTTCATCCTGGCTACAGTGGCACCAAGGGCGCCCGCACGACGCTTGCATCCGCCGGTCCGGTCAAGGCGCGGTTCCGCGCCGAGACCATCGACGGGCGCTGGGCCGCGACGTGGGACATATACCCGACGTACGCCCGCATGCGGCTCGATCGCGCCAGCGGCCCCTACTGGTTCCTCTATGAAGGCACGCCGGGTGGCAGGCTCGATGTCCCGGAGGACTTCTAGGTCGCCTCGGATGGAACGCGGCGCTCGGTGGCCGAGCCCTGGGGCGGCGATCTGCCCGCGCCCGAATGGGTCTACTTTGCCGATATGAATGCGCCCCGCGCGCTCTTTCTCGCCAATCACCAGGACGATGCCATCGAGGACCAGTTCTGGCAGCTCACGTCAGACATGACTGTGTGGGGTTTCGGGCGCAAATACCGCGGGGGCCCGGTGCGGTATCTCACGGCGGCGCCCGCGTACTTCAGCGCCGGCCTGCTGGAAACTCGAGACTACGCGGAGGCCTCGGAGACGATCGCCGCAGTGATGGCCGCTCCGAAAGTCGTCGTGGGAGCACTCGAGTTTGCGGATCAGAAGTGAATGCCGTCGCGGCGACGGCGGATCGTTTAGGCGCCCACGTTTTTGCCAAGCTTGTGGTTGTCGTCAGCGCTCCTTCCCTACACTGGTGCTGAACGGGGCAGAGGATAAGGCTCTGCAGCACTGACTCCGGGGCCCAGGCTTGGGGGTGGGCTTGACCCGCCCCGGCGGTCACCGCCAGCCGCCTGGGATGGCAGGATCGCCGTACATCCCGGAGATCTGGAGGCAGAGCCTCCAGATCAAGAAGAGACATGTTCCTTCGGCGGTCTTCTCTCGCTGCCCTCACTGGCGCTGCTTGACGGATGACCAGATCAAGGCCCTTGCCGCGGCGGGTGGCGCGTTGGGTATCGCCTTCGCGCCTGCCTTCGTCCACAGCGATCCACGACAAGCGACGATCGACCGATCGGTCGAGCACATCCGTCACGTTGGGATCTTATCGGTATCGAATCGCGGCAAGGTCCCGGTGGTGCCTGAGGTGTCGCAACCCGTCCACCTCACCCGCAGCATGCTGGCTCACGGCCTCTCGGAAGGCGAGATCCAAAAGGTCTGGGGCGGCAATTTCCTTGCCTCTTGCGAAAGAACATCGACTCCCCGCGCACAAAACGGGAAGGTCAGTCTATTCGCGGGGAGCTGAGTCTCTAAGCGGGCGCGCCGTTGCGCTTGACGCCGCGTCTGTTTCCAGCAGTTCGGGGTGCATCTGGGCTTGTCCAAGAATGTGGACAGATCGTGCGCCGGTTGTCCGGCACAGCTTGACCAGCGCCGCGCGATATCCAATACTACTGTTTCACCATCGGTTCAGACCCCGAGGAGCCGGATTGCCGCGTAGACGGAATTGGACGTGCGACATCGGGGAGCAAGAGCTTACGAAACTCACGCAATACGCGAAGTATCAGGAGTGCATGTTATGCAAATCGGAAGTGTTTTGAATCGCCGCGATCTCTTCCGCGTCGCCGGAGTCCTCGCGAGCTCAGCCCTGGCCCGAAGCAAGAACGCCTGGCAGATCGGTTGCTATACGCGCCCCTGGGATCAGTTCGATTATCGTGTGGCGCTCGACGGAATCGCGGAGGCCGGCTACCAGTATGCTGGCCTGATGACCCACAAGGGAAAGACCCGGATTGTCGTCTCGGTTGAGACCGCGCCCGAGGAGGCCGCCGCTATCGGCGAACAAGTGCGCAAGCGGGGCCTCATTGCGGCGTCGATCTACGGCGGCGATTTCGGCGCTGCCAAGGGCATGGAGAGCGGCATTGCCGGGCTGAGGAGATTGATTGATAATTGTGCGGCATGTCGTTGCCCGGCGCTGATGATCGGTGGGACGGCGAAGCCGGAACTAGTCGCCCAGTACTACAAGATTGTGGCCGAGTGCTGCGACTACGGGCTGGCGAAGGGCGTCGCCATCAGCGTGAAGCCTCATGGCGGATCCAACGCTACCGGGCCTCAGTGCCGCAAGCTCATTGAAACCGTCGGCCACAAGAATTTCCGCGTCTGGTACGATCCTGGCAACATCTTCCATTACTCGAAAGGCGCTGTGGATCCGGTTGAGGATGTGTCTTCGCTCAATGGCCTGATCGCAGGCATGAGCATCAAAGATTACAAGCCGCCCGAGGGCGTGATGGTTACTCCCGGCACTGGAATGGTGAGGTTCCGCGAGCTGATGGTTCTTGCAAGGAAGGGCGGCTTCAGGGCAGGTCCGCTGATCGTGGAATGCCTGTATCGCGGCGAGGGTGCGGACCTGATCTCAGAAGCGCGAAAAGCACGGCGCTTACTTGAGCGCCTGACGGCCGAGTAGCGGGTTTGCGAGTCCAGGGAAGCTGAACCGTATCGGCCGCGGAAGGCACCAGTGATCGCGGAGCTGCGGCAGCAAACGAGGAGTCAAATGAGCACAGCAGCATGGAATCGTAGACAATTCACGCGAGGAGCCTTCCTCGCCTCTGCGACCGCCAGCGGCTATAGCCGTTTGTTGGGCGCGAATGACCGTCTGACCGTTGCCATTATCGGCTGTGGTGGAAGGGGCACCGATTCGCTGCTAAGGGAGGTTCTGCAGCTTCGCAGCGAGGCGAATGTGGAGGTCGTCGCGGTCTGCGACACGTGGCGCCAGCAGCGCGAGAGGGCCGCTGCCGTCGTAAAGGAGCACAGCGGACAAGATCCGCAACAACTGGTTCACTTCCAGGACGTGCTTGCGCGCAAAGACGTCGATACGGTTGTCATCGCCACTCCCGATCACCTGCACTGCGCAATGCTCATTGCCGCCGTGAAAGCCGGCAAGGACGTTTATGTTGAAAAGCCCCTGGCGATGACCATGGAGGAGTTGAATGCTGCCTTCGATGCCGTGAAGAAGTCCGGCCGCATCGTGCAGATGGGCACACAGATCCGGAGCGTGCCATACGCGGTCGCTGCCAGGCAGTTTGTGGTGGCCGGCGGGCTCGGCAAACTGTTAAAGGCTGAGCAGTCGCGCAACGGATACGAGCCTTACTGGTGGAGCCGCGGCCAGCGGCCGGCCAAGGAATCCGATGTGGATTGGAATGCTTTCCTGCTGGGCCGTCCGGCACGGCCTTTTAATGCCAATACCTATACCGGCTGGTACGGCCACCGGGAATTCTCGCGCGGTCCGCACGCGGGACAAGGCGTTCATTTCTTCGATCTCGTACATTACGTTTTCGGCGCCGGCTGCCCGACCCGTGCGGTGGCTCTCGGCGGGACCTTCCGCTGGAAGGGACCCTACGATACTCCGGATTCTATCGAGGTAATCCTCGAATATCCGGAAGGTTTCATGGTCCGGTACGGCCAGTTCTACGGTCTCGGCGCGGGGAATTATTTGAGGCTCTATGGTACCGCTGGATCGATCGACGCAACGCACTGGACGCAGCCATGGAGCCTCAGCGGCGAAGGCGCCCGCGATCCCGGCCGCATTCCCGCCGGCGCCAAATTGCCCGATGTCCAGAGCGTACCGCACATGAAGAACTGGCTGGACTGCGTTCGGAGCCGCAAGCAGCCGCACGCGCCCATTGAGGCCGGATACTCGCACTCGGTGGCTGCCATTCTGGCCGACGAAGCCTACATTCGCGGCAAGCGCATGGTCTACGATCCCGCAACCCGCAATATCCGCGAAGGGTAAATGCGAAAGCAGCGAGGCAGGTAATGATGGAGAAAACTCACAGACGGTCTTTTTTGCTGAGTTCCGGCTTGAGCCTGGCCGGTAGCCCCCGGGCCGCTGCCGCCAGCGACGTTCGAACGGCGTTCATCGGCGTCGGCGTCCGCGGCACGGGATTGCTGAAGCAGACCCTGGCCCAACCCGGCGTGCGCGTGACGGCTCTTTGCGACATTGCCCCGGACAAGCTCGACGCGGCCGCCAGCTTGGCCAGACGGGACAATCCGCGCACGTTTACCGACTACAGGAAGGTGATCGATCTCGGCGATGTAGACGCCGTTTACATCGCGACACCTTGCGACTTGCATGCCGAGATGGCGGTGGCCGCCTTGGACGCCGGCAAATATGTGTATCTGGAAAAGCCGATGGCGATTACCCCCGAGGGCGTCGATGCTGTCGTCAAGGCCGCCCGGAAAGCGAAGCGGTTCCTCCAGATCGGGCAGCAAATGCGGTACTACTCGTCTTTTCAGGGGGCGATCTCGAAAATCGTACAGGATAATGTCATCGGTAAAGTGTTGCTCATCAAGGCGCAGCGCCACTCGACTCCGTCCAGAACGGATCAAGATACGCTGGGCGGCCGCCAGTGGTATTACGACGTAAAACGCTCCGGAGATCGCATCGTCGAAAACGGGGTGCATAACATCGACGTATGCAACTGGATTGCGAATAGTCGTCCGGTGGCTGCTTTCGGTTTCGGAAAGGTGTATCATCCGAAGCCCATGGCGGCCGGCACCCGCTACATGAATGGCTACAGCGTCATGTATCAGTACGAAAATGAGGTCAACCTCACGTTCAGCGAGGGCAGCCTTCATCCGGCCGGGCTCAAAGAGTTGGCCGGCGGACAGTGGTGGATCGTTTTCGGAGAAAAGGGGGCGGTCAGCGTAAAACGGGGTTCCGGACTCCTTTACGACATGTGGGCGGCTGGCGAGCCGAAGCAAATGCTCACTCCGGCTCAGCAGGAGAACAAAGAGAACGCCGTGGAGGACTTCTTCGCCTGCATACGCGAGCAGCGGCAGCCATTTGCCGATTACCGCGTGGGAGGGTGCGCCGCGCTCACCGCGATCATGGGCCGCGAGGCGATCTACCGCAAGCGGATGGTCACGTGGAAAGAATTAGGCGTTTCGGTGTAAATTCCCCGCGTCGAGGCTTTCTTTGTCGCGATAGCGGACAGTAACGGAATTGCGGTTGTTCCTGCCGGGAAGAGCCGGAGGAGACCGAAACGCGGAGAGCGTTGCCCGATGCGCTCGGGATTTCAATGATCGGCGATGGAGGCCCGCGAGTTCCGGGAGCTGCGGCACAATCGCGTTCTCGATGACAACTATATCGTCCATAAGCCTGGATGTTTTCCTCACCGGCGCCAAAGACGCGACCGTTCGTCCTCCGAGAGCTTATAGAATTCGCTCGCATACGCTGGCAAGCAGACGGCGCTTACACCCATGCAGAGTGCTCCTGCAACAGGCCTACGGACTCGCTGATCGCGAAAAGAACCTGCCGCTACCCCCGACAATCAATATCGGATTGGTTCGATGGACAAGATGTTCACGACCGTTGGCTGCTTTCGTCGCCAGCCAAAAACCTATGCGATTCTGCACTCTGGGAACCCCGTTTGGCCGGCGATCGGCGAAACAGTCGCAGGCCGCCACTACCCGGCCTGCTGATCTGGAAGGTGCGCACTCGTCCAGCTAATTGGACGAATTTTCTCCTCCCGTCCAAGAGACCCGTTGTCTTTGGAGTGTGCGTCGAGTATCGTCACCCAATGAGGCTTGAAAACAGGCGTTCATTGAGCGCCGGAGTCGTGCTTTTGCTTCTGGCGGTCAACTTGGCTTACGCGCAGACGGGCGCAGGCAGCATTCAGGGCACGGTCAAAGATACCACCGGTGCGGTGGTACCCTCCGCCCGGGTTGTTGTAACTTACACTCCAACCGTGCGTGAATATAGTACCGCAACCAACGAGGTCGGGTTTTTCCTGTTCCCATCTGTGCAGGTGGGGCCCTACCAGATTACGGCCACCGTCCCCGGCATGGAGACCTGGAAGGGGGAACTCACGCTCAGGGCCGGGCAGACCGCCGAGTTGAGCATAGATTTAAAGGTGGCCAGCACCGTGACGGAGGTGACGGTTGCCGGGGACGTGACGCCGCTTATAACCACCAACAGCCCCACGTTGGCTACGGTGGTCGAGCGCGCACGGATTGAGCAATTGCCGCTGAACGGGCGGATCATCACGAATCTGGTCCTGATGACCACTCCCGGACTGGTAGGCGAGCCCGGATTCGCGGGGCGTCTCTACGGGCTGCGCTACGCCACCGAAATGTTGCAGGATGGCGCCGTTCTCGAGAACCGGGAGTGGAAGACCATTCCAGACCGGCCGCCAGGACTGGATACGATCGGCGAGTTTCGCGTCGAGACCAACAACTCCTCGGCGAAGATGAACAGGCCCGGCAGCATCATGCTGTCGACCCGCGCCGGTACCAACGAGATCCACGGCTCCATCTTTAATACAGCGCGCAACAGCGGCCTCGGCGTGGCGCGCGCCCGGCAGGACTATTACCTCAAACCGCCGCACCTCGTGCGAAACGAGTTTGGCGCTTCCCTGGGCGGGCCGATCTTCCTGCCCAAGCTCTACAACGGCCGGAATAAAACGTTCTTCTTCTTTGCTTACGAAGCCTACCGCATGCGGTCGGCCACCACCCGCTCGATCAACGTGCCCACGATCGCCATGCGCGAGGGGGACTTCAGCGGCCTAGTCAACGCCGCCGGCCGGCGCTATACGCTGTACGATCCGCTGACAACCGATCTCCAAACCTGGCGGCGGCAGCCGTTCCCAGATAATCGGATTCCACTTGGTCGCGAAAGTCCGTTGGCCAAGTATCTGAACAGCATTACTCCGCTACCTATTCTGCCGGATAACCCGCTCGTGAGCGCAAACTGGTTCGGCACTGGCTTCAATAACGGCAATCAGCACACCGAGACGCTGCGTGTCGACCACCGTCTGACCGACAAGGATCAGATTTTCTTCCGCTACACTCATAGCCCATCGGGCGTGGAAGCAACCTCCTCACCCTACGGGGGCTCGCCCACTACTCTGGACAAGAAGGCTAACGCCAGGATCACGGAGGCGCAGAACGACACCGGGGTGGCGAACTGGAACCACAGCTTTTCCCCGACGCTCTTCGGAGAGACCCTGGTCACAGTGGCCCGGGATTACCGTGGTGGACTGCCTTACACGGGCATGGAAGAGATCGCCACCAAATTAGGCCTGCCGAACCCGTTCGACGGAGTCGGTTTCCCCCGCATCCCGTACACAATGTCTACGACACCATCCTCGAACATGTCCTTCGACAGTTCCGTCAACCCCTACCTCAACTATGCATGGATCTACCAATTCGACCAGAACTTCACGAATGTGAAAGGGCGGCATGAGCTGCACTTTGGCGCGCGGCTGCGTTTCGCGCCGTCCGATACGCTGGAAGACCAGCAGGAGCAACAAGGGGCAGTGAGTTTTAGCGGCAGCCGGGCCACCGAGCTTTACGATCCGGCCTCCGGAACGAGCTACAGCTCGGTGCCCTTCAGCGGACATGTGGCGGGGAACTTCTTCCTGGGGATGGGCACGTACAGCGCGCGGTTCAACCGCTCATGGCTTCGTATGAGCGAAACGGAGCAATCCGGCTACTTCCAGGACAATTTCAAAGTGATTTCGCAGCTCACCTTGAATTTTGGCGTGCGTTACGAATACTTCATGATCCGGGAGAGGAATAATGCGCTGATCGGCTTTAACGAGAAGAACAAGGCGATCGTTCTGGGGAGGTCGCTCAACGAACTAGCGCGCCTGGGAGCCGCAGTGCCGGCAATGGCGGACGCCTATGGCGCCCTCGGGGTGAAATACCAGACGCCCGGGGAAGCCGGCCTGCCCGACAACCTGATCTATCCCAATCGCTGGGATTTCGGTCCCCGGGTGGGTTTCGCCTGGCGGCTCGGCGCGCTGCGACAACCCACGGTGGTGCGTGGCGGTTACGCCATCTTCGGCTATCCGGAGCGCATGCGGAGCTTCCAGGGAGTGATCTACAACACGATCCCGGGGCGGGCAACCATCAGCAACAACCCCAATCAGGCCGAGCAAAGCCCCGACGGGTTGCCGAATTATTGGCTGCGCTCGGTTCCAACGATTGTGGCAGGCGTCAACAGCACGAATGCGCTGAGTGCCGGGATGATATCGGCCGTCAGGCGTGGCGAGGGGATCATGTACTTCATGGACCCGCACCAGCCGACGGCGCGGGCGCATCAATGGAACCTCACGGTGGAGCGCGAACTGTTCTCGAATACCAGCCTGAAGTTCGGCTACGTGGGTACGCACGGGACGCGTATGGCGCAATTCTACGATTTCAACGAGGCGCCCGGCGCCTACGTCTGGTACGCGACGACGGGGCAGCCGCTTCCCACCGGAGAGTACGCGAACGTCGCCACGCGCCCCTACGACCGCGAAGTTTTTGGCAGAATCCGGCGCTTCCAGAAGACCGGATGGTCCAACAATAGCAGCTTCCAGGTGGAGGTGGAGCATCGCTACTCCAAAGGTTACGCGTTTCAAGCGTTCTACGTGATGAGCAACGCAATGCGTGCCGCCGGCAGCGGCTGGTCGGACGACGCGCTCCGCACGCCGAACGTGTTTCTGCCGGGGCTGGTGCCTACGGATGATGCGGCGCGGAACCGGTTCTTGTTCTACCGCCGCGACACCGATGTTCCCAAGCATCAGTTCAACTGGAACTTCCTGGTCGACCTGCCGGTCGGCAGGGGCAAACCTCTGGCCCGCAGCGCAAATCTTCTGCTCGACGGGCTGATCGGCGGCTGGCAGGTCGCCGGTAGCGGCGTCCTCCGCAGCCGCTATTTCCAGCTCTCCACATCCAACTGGGGCGCGGTCCATCCGGTCGAGGTCTACGGGAAAAAGTATCCCATCCAGGATTGCCGCAGTGGAGTTTGTCACGACGGGTGGCTGTACTGGAATGGCTATATTCCGGCAAACCGCATCAACAGCTATGATCGCAACGGCCGACCAAACGGCGTCATGGGCGTGCCTGACAGTTACCGCTCTTTTCAAGAGCCCATCATCCCGTTCCCGAAGGACGGCGGCAGCGCCAGCGACCCGCTGTTCCCTTACTACGGCAGCAACACGGTATGGGTCCCAATGAAAAACGGCACCCTCCAGCGGACCAGCTATGCTCCCGGCATCCACCCGTTGCAGAACCAGTTCGTGCTCGGTCCGATGATCTGGTCTATGGACGCCTCGCTGTTCAAGTCGGTGAAGCTCACGGAACAGGCGTTCCTGCGCATCAACGCCGACTTTTTCAATGTTTTCAACATGCCTGGCATGAACATGCCGGGAGGCGGCGACGGATTGCTTATCAATCGCAATTCCGTGAATTCGCCCCGGCTGCTCCAGTTGACCTTGCGGCTGAGCTGGTAACTGAGCTGGTCGTTTAGTGGAGGTAAAGAACATGCGAAACGCGAATGCAACAAAGTTGAGCCGGCGGCTTTTCCTCGGCGCAGCGCCGGCAGCCGCTGTGCCGTTATCGGCTGAGACGGCGCCAACGGCTTCGTTTCCCGGCGTCCAGTTCTACGACCAGCAGGAAAGGAAGGAAGTCCTCGACGCGCTGGAATCACGAAGCCTGTTTCGCTGGTACGGACCGGCGACACCGAACAAAGTCGCTTCGTTCGAAACCGAGCTGGCGCGCTACATGGGCGCGAAGTACGCGCTCGCGCTCACATCGGGAACCGCGGCGCTGCATTGCGCGCTCACGGCGCTCGAGGTAGGACCGGGCGACGAAGTGATCCTGCCGGCCTGGACCTGGTATTCGTGTTACAACGCGATTGTTCTGACGGGCGCTCTGCCTGTATTTGCCGAAGTGGACGAGTCGTTCACGCTCGACCCCGAGGATGTTGCGCGAAAGATCACTCCCAATACCAGGGCGATCATGGTGGTGCACTTGTTCGGTTCGCCGGCCGACATGGACCGCATTCTGCCGCTGGCCCGCTCCAAGAACATCAAAGTGCTCGAAGATGCCGCCCAGACGGTCGGTGGCCAGTACAAGGGTCGCCGGCTGGGCTCGATTGGAGACGTCGGGATTTACAGCTTCCAGATCAGCAAAGTCATCACCGCGGGAGAGGCAGGGGCACTGGTGACCAGCGACCCGGCTATTTTTGAACGTGCCACGCGGTTTCATGACCTCGGCCAGCTCCGTCCCGGCCATAAGGCAATGCTCAACCAGCCCGGCGCCGATTGGTTTGCCGGACTGAACTATCGCATGAACGAAATGACCGGCGGCGTCATGCGCGCGCAACTCGGCAAGCTCGATATGCTGCTCGGCCGCTTGAGGGAGAGCGCGACGTCGGTCAGGCACAGTATCGCCGGCCTGCGCCAGGCCACTCTCCGCCGCCTGCCGGACCCGTCCGGCGATATCGGCATCCACGTCGCCATGCTGCTTCCTGATAAGGCTGCGCGCGATCGCTTCGTGGCTGGGCTCCGTGCCGAAAAAGTAACGGCCGGCCCGCCGAGTGGGTCGGTGATTCTTCCCGTAGTTCCTTATATAGAGAAGAAGACAACTCCCCACCGGCTGTGGCCCAGCTTTCAGTCGGCACGCGGGAAAGCACTTCGCTATGGCGCGGGCTGCTGTTCGAAGTCGTTGCAGATCTTTGACCGGGCGCTCAGCATCCCGATTGGCCCTAAGTACGGCCAAGCGCAAGTAGACGCGATCGTCAGAGCGGTGCGCAAGGTTGACGCCTCCCTTCCGGCATGACCAACACAGCCCTCACGCGCCGAACCCTGTTGCCGGCCACGTTGTTGAGCGCGGCAGGGCGGGCTCGCGGGGCCGGCAGCGCGACCTGGAGAGCCGGTGTCGCGGCGGTCACAATCACTCCGCGCCAATCGATGTGGATGGCCGGCTTTGGAGCACGCACCAAGCCATCCGAAGGCATATTGCACGAACTGCAAGCTAAGGCGCTCGCCCTCGAAGATGCCGCCAGCAGGCGGGGCGTATTGGTGACCGCCGATATTCTCGGCTTTCCCGGTACGGTGGCGGCCCGAATCGCGAAACTGGTGGAGAAGCAATATGGTCTGCCGCGGGCCGCCCTGGTGTTAAGCGCCACGCACACACACGGCGGCCCGTTGGTTGTGAGCCCGCGGCCGGGCAGTTCCTATTGGAGATTGAATGACCAGCAGTGGCGCGACGCCAGGGAATACACCCGCGAGTTGGAGGAGGAGGTCGTACGCGTTGTTGGCGCCGCGCTTAACGATCTGCGGCCTGCGCGACTGGGATTCGGGCGCACTACGGCCGAATTCGGCGTCAACCGCCGCAAGATGACCGACAAGGGCGTTCGGTCGTTCGTGCCCAATCCGGAAGGTCCCGTGGATCACGATGTTGCAATTCTGCGAGTGGAATCGCCTGCCGGCGTGCTGCAGGCCGTGGTCTTCGGGTATGCCTGCCACGCCACCGCGCTCGTGGCGGATACCTATCAATTTCACGGAGATTACCCGGGCTTCGCTCAGCAATGGCTCGAGAACCGTCATCCCGGCGCCCGGGCCCTGTTCGTTCAAGGATGCGGAGGTGACATCACCACGCACCCCCGCGGCACGGTGGAGCTGGCGCAGAAGTACGGCGATACGCTGGCCGGGGCCGTCGAGGACGCGATAAAGCGCCCTATGACCGCGGTACATGGCCCGCTGCGCTGCGCTTGGAACGTTTTCTCCGTCGCTTTTGGTAGTGCGCCCAGCCGGGATGAGCTCCGCGACCAGTTGGAGCACAAAGACCCACTCGCCCGCGCACATGCCCGCGCAATGCTGGCGGAACTGGATCGCGAAGGCCGCTTCATTTCCCAGCACCCCTACCCTCTTCAGGCCTGGCAATTCGGCGACGACCTTACGTTCCTTGCGATGGCAGGCGAGGTGGTGGTGGACTATGCGCTCCGGCTGAAGCGGGAGCTGGGCGAGGACAAGCTCTGGGTGGCGGCCTATTCGAACGATGTATTTGCCTATATACCGTCGCTGCGAGTACTGCGCGAGGGCGGCTACGAGGGTGGGGGTTCCATGAGGGCCTACGGGTTGCCGGCGCCGTTCGCCTCGGACATCGAAGAGAGAATCGTGGGCAAAGCGCACGCTCTGGTGAGGAGAGTTCGCGGCAAATGAGTTTCCGGGACGTTTTGCTGGTTGTGCTCACGTCCGTGCTTCTCGGTCCTCATCCCGTTTGCGCCCAGGCGCCGGGAAAGGACTTGCGACTCGCTTATGTGTCTCAGATCGACGCGACCGAACAGCCGTACCGCCTCTACGTTCCCACCGTTTACGATGGCCGGAGCCCCCTGCCATTGATCGTCGCCCTGCATGGCACCGGCCAGGACGAAACCACACTGTTCGAAGCGCCCAAATATGGCAGCGGCGCGATAAAAATGGCTGCCGAGAAACATGGCGTGCTGCTGGTAAGCCCGCTCGGACGGGGCACCACTGAATTCCGGGGCATCGGCGAGAACGGCATCTTTTGCGTGCTCGAGGATGTCAGGAAGCGCTATCGCGTCGCCGAAGACCGCATCTACGTGACCGGTCACTCGATGGGTGGCAGCGGCTCGGCGTACCTGGCGCTTCATCATCCCGACCTGTTCGCGGCGGCGGCGCCGCTGGCCGCGCCCTATAGTTTTCCCTGGCTGGCGAGGAACGCGGGAAAGACTCCTTTTTTGTGGATCGGCGGCGCTGACGATTTGGAATTCTATCTGCGGGGCGTGGATGTCGGGGTGGAGCGAATGCGGAAGTTCGGCGCCCCCGTCAAGGCGGAGTTGCTCCCCGGCGAAGGCCACTATGGACCCGTCAAGGATTTCGATCGGGTCTTTGCGTGGCTGCTGCAACACAAGCTGCAGATTCACCCTCGGGAGTACTTCTTCGAGGTGGATACGCCGCTGCACGGACGCGCGTGGTGGACGACGGTCACGAAGATCGCGGAGCCCGGGAAAATGGCTTCTATCCATGCCCTTGCCCGGAACGGGAACCAGGCTCACTTCACGCCCCGCAACATCGCGGAGTTCACTTTTGCGCCGGATCCACAAGTGTTCACTGCGGCCGAAATCCAGGTATTTGGGAATGGCAGCAAAGTCTTTCAAGGAACCATTCCCGACGGGCGCGAATTGCACCTGCGTGTCGCCGCGGATGCCAGGGGCTGGGAAGCTATGCTCCGCACACCCAAGATGTTCCGGCTCACTGGCTGGCGCGAGCATCCGGTCGCCGTTGCTCCTAAAACATTGGATATGTCCGGGATCGAGAAGCCACTCGCGAATTGGATCGTGGATGCGATGCGCCATGCCACTGGTGCGGACCTCGCGATGTACAATGCTTACGCATATCGCGGCCTCCCCATCCCGGAGGGAACCGTTGACATTGTCGATCTCATCCAATGCAGCCGTCCCTTCGAACAATATTTAGTCACGGTTGAGATGACGGGAAGAGACCTGGTGGAAATCCTCGACGAGAACCTTCCGGGCGTCAGCAAGTACCGCACCGATAAGAATGATTCCCCGGGCGCAGGCCGCCTGGTGCAACTCTCCGGAGCGCGTTACCGGTTCGATTTGAGCCGGCCGCCCGGCCGGAGAATCGTTGAGAGCGACCTCGTGGCCGACCGCATCTATACCGTGGCGCTCGAGGGACACGTGGTCGAGCGCGGGCACGCCATCCTGCTGGGGCACCGGTTCAAGCGGCTCGATTACCGGGTCACTGGCATCCCGTTTTCGCTCGCTTTGTATGGGTACGCGGCCAGGTCAGGAAGGATTGAGGCGCGCGTTGAGGGCCGCGTGCAAGCCATCGGCCGGATGGAATGAACGTGGCGCCGCCCGAAAGGACAATTTCTGGATGAACCGACGCAGTTTTCTGAATGCTTCCTTGACTGCTTCGCTGGCGCAAGCCGCCGGCTCTCTCGATCCCGGCTCGAACGAGAAGATCCGCCGCGGCCGGGAAGCGGCGCTCGCCGTCCTCAAGCCCAAGCCGAAAGACCTCGAGCACGGCCTGGAGTTACACGCAAACTCGATCGTGATCGAGCCCTACGGTTTTTCGCCGACCTCCGCGCCCGACGGGAATGCGATCCGCGCCGCCATGGAGGCCGGGGCCTCCATGGCGGAGATCGACGACATGATCGAGGACATGCGGTTTACCCGTCACGTCAGCGACGCCGAGGAACGGGCGGAATTTACGGCCGCATGGAAGGCCGCCGGCGTGACCTGCATCTTTCAAAACGCCGGTGGGCACGAGCATAACAACGACCCGGGGCGGGTGATCAAACGTCTCGGCCGTTTTACCTACGCAAACGACATGCTCTCCGGCATCATCCGGCGGACGGTCGATCCCGACGATATCCCGGTCGCCAAGGCCCAGGACAAGCACTGCGTTTTTTACATGTTGAGTGGCGTGCCGATGCCCCAGACCCGAAATTCGGTTGAGGAGGAAGTGGGGTATATTCAGGTGTTTTACCACTTGGGCGTTCGGATGATGGCCCTGACGTACAACCGGCGCAACCTGATCGGGGATGGCTGCGCCGAGCCGGGTAATGCAGGTTTGAGTGACGCCGGCCGGGCCGTGGTCGCGGAGATGAACCGGCTCGGCGTGATTGTGGATGTGGGGCACGCCGGCTGGCGCACCAGTCTCGAAGCAGCGCGGATTTCCAAGGGTCCTATCGTTTCGAGTCATACGGCCTGCGCCGGCCTCCACAGGCACTTCCGCGGGACGCCTGACGAAGTGATCCGCGCCATCGTGGACAATGGAGGCCTGATCGGCATTTGTGCGATTCCGAGATTTCTAGGCCGCACGGAAGACATCAACGCCATGCTCGATCACATCGACTATGCGGCCAAACGCTTCGGTGTGGACCATGTCGGCATAGCCACCGACCTGGCCTACCGCTCCCGCAAGGAGGCTACCGCCAACATGCCAAAACGCCCGCCCGCGCGCGCTCGCTGGGAGAACTTCTGGCCGAAAGAAACGTCTGCTGCCGACCGGCCGCTGACGTCGCCCACCATGACCTGGACCAACTGGCCATTGTTCACCGTCGGCCTCGTTCAGCGGGGTTATTCCGACGATGATATCCGCAAGATCATCGGCGGCAATACGCTCCGGGTCGCACGTGCGGTCCTGCCGAGAAAGGTCGCCGCATGACGCTCAAAAAAGCATCTCTTACGCGCCGTGGCTTGCCGGCGCCGTGACCCCGAACCTGGACGGTCTCGCCGCCCGTGGCATGATTTACCGCCAACACCTCTCCGACGGGCGCGTCTGCGCGCCGGCGCGCACCACCATCATCAGCGGCTTCTACCCGCCCTGCACCGGGACGGAGCACACGCGCAGGCATAACCCGCCTTCCCGAAGGCACGAAAATGTTTCCCTGTTATCTGCGCGAGGCCCCCGAAGCCGCAAGACGCAGTCCGGCTCGCGCCGTTCGATGCATTAGCAGTGTTGGGACGATCTGGATCATTGGTGGCAGAGCGGCGCGGAGAGCGCTGGAGATGCGGCACAATCGCGGCCTCGAGCACACGGAATTCAACAATGGGACGGCTCTTTCGCACAGGCTCGGCTGCATCGTCCATGCGCCTGGATGTTTTCCTCACCGGCGCCAACCTGCCCGTTTTCGTAAGACCCGGCGCATGCTACGATTCCGAACAATACCCGTAGCACATGAGGTGTTGATATGAACGTCCGAACTATTCTGTTCTGCGGCGCAGGACTGGTGGTCAGCGTCTGCTCCGTTTCTGCTCAATCGAGGTTTTCCACGATTACCGGCCATGCGACGGACATTACCGGCGCCATGGCGCCAGATGTCCAGGTGGTTGCGACGCATGTGGCGACCGGCGCCGATACCAGGACGCGGTCGAATGAACTGGGTATCTATACGCTCGGCAACCTCCGCGAAGGGCAGTATGTCCTCCACGCGACGAAAGCCGGGTTTAAAGATCTTGTCGTGAAAGATATTCTGCTGGTCTCTGGCGACCTGCGCCGGGTGGATCTGCTCCTGGAAGTGGGCGCAGTCCAGCAGACCGTCGAAGTAACCGCCACGGTGGGCATGATCAAGACGGACAATCAGACCATTAGCCACACGAAGTCGTTTTTCGAATTGACCTCGTTGCCGCTGAACTCGAGGAGCCTAACTTCGTTCTATTCCGTGATGCCGTTGTATCAGACGATCGCCGGCACCACGCAGCCGGGGTTCGCGGGCAGCACCAGGGGGCAGCATCGAAGGACCTTTAATGGCGCCGTCGCCGGTGCGATCGGCAATATTGTCGACTCAAACGAAGGGTTCGAGGAGATGAAGGTGGACTACGTGAACAATAGCGCCGAGTACGGGCAGCTTGCCGAGATATCGGTGGTCACGAAATCCGGCCAGAATGATCTCCACGGCTCGGGATTCTGGCAATACGGGACTCCCGCGTTCCGGGCATCCAACCCGTTCACCTCGGCGCGCAGCCGCACGGTAAACCATAAATACGGCTTCACTGCTGGCGGGCCCCTGTTCATTCCTAAGGCATACAACGGGAGGAATCGGACATTCTGGTTTGTCGAGGGCGACACCGACGGGAACAGCGCGACCCGGGTCAATCTGAACGCAACCGTGCCGGCGGGGGTGTGGAGGAGCGGCGATTTCTCGGGTCTCGGCATCCAGATCCGGAATCCGCTCACAGGTGCGGTCTACGCCGACGGCAAGATACCAGCTTCGGCAATCAACCCTGTTTCCAGAAAAGTTCAGGAAAGATTTTATCCGCTACCGAACTACGGAGACGCGAATACATTCGCTGCGCGAAACTACCGCGACAGCTTCACGGCGCCGTCCGGCAGCAACACCCGGGCCATGATGCGGCTCGATCATCGGCTTTCGGAGAGGGACTCGCTGTACGCGAGCTACGCACTATACCAGGGCAAGGGTGCTTTCTGGCAAAGCCAGCTGCCGACCGTGGGCTACAACAGAACGTTTCGCCGCCAGAAGGTGTTCAATTTGAACTACACGCGCACGTTCTCGCCGTCGCTGCTCAACGAAGCACGCTTTGGATATAGCTACAACAACAATCCCCAGAATCCGCCCATAAACGGCCTGGAGTTGGTGCGTGACCTCGGGCTGCAAGGGCTTGCGCCGGACCTGCCGGACATCAAGGGCATCTATCAGCTCTCGTTCTCCGGTCTGGGTCTGAGCCCGGTCACCCTCAGTAGCAACTGGTCAAACCCTGGTTTTTTGACCAAGGATCCCAATTTACAGGAAACGCTGACCTATTATCGCGGCAAACACAGCTTTAAGATCGGCGGTGCATGGACCAGGCAGGTGTTCATGCGTCTGGGCGCCCCATCCAATCTTTTCGGCGCGAACACTTTCGCCAACACTTACTCAAGAGTCCCAGGTGTGACGAACAGTGGGCACGCGTACGCGGATTTTCTGCTGGGTCTGCCGACCTCGGCCAGCCGCGGATTCCCGCCGCTTCTTCAGCACACCACGAGCCCAAGATATGAGCTGTACTTTCAGGACGACTGGAAGGTCACGCCGCAGTTAACGCTGAATTTGGGCATCCGGTATGAGAAGCAACCGCATTGGCTCGAACAGAGTGGACGGCAGTCTATATTTGATGTGGAGAGCGGCAAGATCGTCGTGCCGGACGAAGGCCTCGCGAAGGTGTCCCCGCTTATGCCTAAAGGATATGTCGAAGTGACTTCGGCAGGCAGCGTGGGGTTGCCAGGCAGACTCTTGCGGACCGATGGCAACAACTTTGCGCCGCGTTTTGGATTTGCCTACCGGCCTTTTGCCGGCAGTAATCGGACGGTGGTGCGCGGCGGCTATGGGATCTACTACGACAACGCGCTACTGGACCTGACGGTTGTCGGCGTTCCCTTCTCCATCGCCGAACCGACCTTCACAAACACGAACGTGCCGACCTTGGTGCTGCCGCAGGTATTCCCCGCTTCCGGCGTAAATGGTCCGGCTACCGTCAGTCTTCCCGTCGCGGTAAATCCTGACCTGCAAACGCCCTATAGCCAACAGTGGAATCTGACCATGGAGCATGAGCGCTGGGACATCGGCTTCCGGGTGTCCTACATCGGGACCAACACGCGCCAGATGTGGTACGCGCGCAACGTGAATGCGCCTTTCGTGGACGAGCGGCTTTTTATCAACAAACCGAGGCGTTTCGCCAATTATCCAGCCATCAACTACCAGGACAATGGCGCAAATCACAACTATCATGCGCTCAATGTGGAAGCTAAGCGGCGGATGAAGAATGGACTTAACTTTCAATCCAGTTGGACCTGGGCCCGCGATGTCGGCGACGTCATCTGGGCCACGGGAATCACCGTGGGTTTCATCCAAAATCCGTACGACCGGCGGGCAGAGCGCGGCCCATACACCGGCATCCCCACGCACCGTTGGGTTAATTACGCGATCTACGAACTTCCGTTCGGCAAGGGCAAGAAGTGGATGAGTGCGGCGCCGCGAGCCATGGAAGCGCTGGCTGGAGGCTGGATGATCTCGATGATCGGATTCTTGCAAACAGGACAGTTCCTGACCGCGACCTACACTATGCCGGATCCGACTGGGACGACGTACACGACCTCCGGAAATCGACCGCTGGTGACGATCCGGCCGGATGCGTTACGGGATCCGCATATCTCGGATCCGAGTGTGAATCGCTGGTTTGACGTGGGTGCGTTTCAGGCGCCGCCGATCGGGAGATTCGGCAATTCCTCACCGGGTGGCATCATCGGGCCAGGGGAGAACCTATGGCATGCGGGTGTCTACAAGTACTTCAAGTTTCCGGGAGGCGAGCGCGCGCCCAAGCTGCGTGTGGACCTGACCGCGATAAACGCCTTCAATCATCCAAATTGGAATAACCCAAACACCACCGTCTCGAATCCGATAACCGCCGGCACGATCACGGGAGTGGGCGGGCCGAATGGCGGCTCGCTAGGCGATAAAGGCGGTCCGCGGGAATTGCAGCTCAGTTTGCGTCTGGAGTGGTAATTATGAATTCACGACGAACATTTGTGGCATCTGTAGCCGGACTGGCCGTTTCGTCCTCGGTGCGGGGCGCCAGTGACCGCATCCGGATCGGCGTGATCGGGCCGGGCTCGCAAGGTTCGTATCTCACCCGAGGGGCGCTCAAATGTCCGGGACAGAGATCGTTGGCTTTGCTGACGTCTATGCCAAACGCCCCGAAGAGGCCAGGAGGCTCTCTCCGGCAGCTAAGACGTACCTTGACTACCGCCACTTGCTCGCAGACAACAGCATCGATGCGGTGCTCATTGCTACGCCTCAGCACCTCCATTGCGAGCACTTCGTTGCCGCATTAGACGCAGGCAAGCACGTCCACCAGGAAAAAACCATGGCCTTCACGGTCGAGCTAGCAAAGAAGATGCGCGCCGCCTATCAGAGGGCCGGGAAGCGCACCGTGCAGATTGGCCACCAGGGTTTGTTCCGGCGGAACCGTTGTGGATGCCATGAACTTCATGAAGGCCGGCTTGGTTGGTAAGGTCAGTGAAGTGCACGCTCACATGTACCGGAACACGCCGCATAATCGCCCGCAATGGAGCGGGCCGGTATCTCCGGATGTGACGCCGGAGAACGTCATCTGGAAATCGTTCCTTGGCGACGCGCCGGCCCGTGATTTTGACGCCAACCGGTATGTCAACTGGCGGTTCTTCTGGGACTACTCCGGAGGCAATTTCTACGAGAATATGTGCCACCAGCTCGCCACGTGGTACAAAGCGCTGAATCTGCAAATCCCCAGAGCGGTGACCGCGACTGGCGGGGTCTACCTCTGGAAAGACGGCCGCGAGGTGCCGGACACCATGTGCGTTCCCATGGAGCACCCCGAAGAGCTGCTTTTTAGCTGGACGTCCGGTTTCGGTAATGACAGGCTCGGTGGCGGGGTGGCTGTGCTCGGAACGGACGGCTCAATCGTATCCGGTCAAGGTTCGTTGCGTTATTTGCCGCGGAGACGCTGGAAATCTTCGCGTGTATGGAAGCTGCACAGCGTAGCAAAGTCGCGGGCGGACAGCCGATGGCGTTGCGCCTCTGAAATTCGGTGCTCGGGCCGCTTACGCCGTCCGCTGCAACGGACGCTCCCTCGCAAACCGAAACAACTCGTCATAGAGCAGCATTTCAATATCGAGGATCTGCTCGTGCGTCAACTTCGCGTAGGGCTTGTCAGCCACGCCGACCATGCACTCATGAACGAAGGCGACAGCGCCACAAACGTGGTGAATCGCGCTGGCGAGATTGAAGGACGGCGGCGGGTACGCCTCGCCATCCGGCTTCGCTTCCGGAACTGCCTTCCTGTTGGGCAGACCGGCGGCGCGGTAGCGGGAGTAAAGCCGGCCGGCAAACATCGTGATCGTTTCCTTCACGGCTTGGGTTGCGTACGCCGTCTGTAGGATTGCGGGCGGACTTGCGTGCGAGTGGAGCGAAACCATGAAATCCGGCGCTTCGTCCCTGGCGAGCCTAAGGAACGCACGCGTTTCTTCAGCCATCGGATCGAACCATTCATCGTGCATCAGATTGATGCCGGCATCATTGAAGTAAGCACCCAGACGGCCAACGACTAGACCTCGCATGGGGTGGAACCGCTTCACCTTTGGATAGACGTAATTCTTGCCTTCCGGCGTCGTGCCCATGCCGATTCTCTCGTGAGTGTCCAACGCGGCGCCGACCCAGCTCATCACGGGGCATCTCGATCTGCCATCGGGATTGCCCACAGGCACAATAAGCACCCGGCAGGCGTCGAAATTGGCGCGTAACTCCGGCCACGGCCGCCCACGCAGGTCGCGGCCGGTTTCAGCCACGGTTATTAAGTTTGTCAGACCAACAATTCCTTCGATTTCCTGGCCGTGCACGGGTCCGAGCAAAAACACGACCGGCCGCTGGCCGCCGCTCTTCGCCCGATAAGCAGCGGGATCGCCTGCCGCGCAGGCAGAACCGTAGTTCGCCGTGCCAGGGACGTAGTCGTTTTTGCCGTACGCGATCAGGTGAACGGGACGGCGGCCGGCGGAGAGCGCCAGTTTGCGGACCCGTCCCTTGATCACTTGTGTGAGCGTGTTCTCAACTTCGTCAAGGCCGTTTCGCCAGAACAATGGCAACTTCGCCTGCTGGCCTTTGGCACGGTTCAAAAGGGCGGGCGCAAACGAACTCAGCAGCAGAATGCGACGGTCCATAAAACTACCTCACTGGGGCATGTTGTCGTTCCCGCACCGAGACTCGACACTGTAGCGTTCACTCTCAAGCTGTACCCGAAATATGGCAACCGCTCTTTGCATCTTAAGCATGTTCCCGGGGCTCACATCCAAAACTGTGGGAAATCGATGCGGCGCAACCCTTCACCAGATCCCGGATACGAGAGAAATTTAGCTCGTTGATCTCTTCTACCGTGCCCGCCACGCTGATCGCGGCGGCCACGGAGTTTGTATGGTCGAAAACGGGCGCCCCGATGCAGCGGAAGCCCAGCTCGCCTTCTTCGTCCTCCGTGGCGAAACCGGAATCTCGTATCTTCGCTATTTCCTGCTTGAGTCTACGGATGGACGTGATCGTGTTCTCGTTGTATCGTGGCAGACCATGTTCGCGGATGATTCGCAGTGTCTCGTCATCTGGGAGATGAGCCAGCAGCACCTTGCCGACGGCGGAAGCGTGTAGATCCATCGTCTTACCGATCCACGTCGCCCGCCGCGTTAAACCCAAGGGCTCGATCTTCTCGATCAACACGGCTTCCTGGCGTTCGAGAACCGCCATGTGCACAGTCAAAGCCGTCTTGATCATCAAGTCCTGAAGAAACGGACGCACCTGGCCCCGGATCTTAACGCCCGCCGGAGCGACGTTGGCAAGTCGAAATAACTTCCAAGTCACCTTGTAGCGATTGTCCGCCTCGTTCCTGTAGACATACCCGCAGCGCTCCAGGGTGGTCAACAGGCAATGTGTCGAACTCTTCGGCAGATCCAGACGCCGGGTCAACTGCGGCAGGCTCAGGCCGGATTCCGAGCACGCCATCAACTCCAAAATGTGCAGCGCCCGG
>JACOTZ010000116.1 GCA_016178155.1 Acidobacteriota bacterium | reverse complement strand
GTTTATTGGGCTCCCCGGCGCATCGAGCAAAAGCTTGGCCTACAATCCAGAGCCTAAGGGCAAGGAACGCCTTTCGCCGGAGATCATGAAGCTCTACCGCCGTCTTGAGCGGGCCATTGAGGCGGCCGTACGCAGGGGCGGCCAGGCTGCCGAGGAGGATGACTCGAACGGGTACGCGCTCGTAAAAGATGCGACAGCCCGCTCCCTTCAACTGGCCGTTCGCCAGTGGGCGATCAAACACGAACAGGAGTTGTTCCGGGCGCTGGAGTTTTCGTCCGCAATCGAAGATCGGCGGGTCGCGAGCGATGCCATGGGCTATGCACGCCAATCTCGCGGGCAGATCCTCGCATTGGTGCGCGCCGCCAGCGATCCCGATCATGAGGTGCGGAATAACGCGACTCGTGCTCTCGGCGTACTGGTCCGATCCAAGGCCGCATTAGCGTCTGAAATCCCACCGGATACTTTCATTGAGATGCTCAATTCGGGCACATGGACGGACCGGAACAAGGGGGCCTCGCTGCTTATGGAACTGACAACCGGGAGGAATTCCGATCTCCTCGCGAAGATCCGTGCCGGGGCCCTGGATTCCCTGGTGGAGATGAGCTCGTGGCGCAGGCCGGGGCACGCCTATTTTGCCAGGATGGTGCTGGGGCGACTCGCGGGCTTGCCAGAGGATCATCTGAAAGAACTGGCGTGGAAGGGGCCGGTTGACGCGATCATCGGAGCGGCAGGCCGGAATTGATCGTGAGCCGGCTGTCCGCGTGGGCGCCTTATTTTGAGGGATCTCCTATGAAGGCGGGGGCGGCAAGCCCCGGGGCGAGGTACCTGCTTTCAGCTCGATAAGAACCGACTCGAACGGGTCACCCACGTTCTCAGGCAGATGTTCAGTCGGCGGCATCGGCAGCGCCTTGTCCGGCCTTGGCCTCAATGTCTTCCGTCCGGTCGTCCGAATAGTGAAAGCGAATTCTGCAAAACGGGTGCTGAGAGCCGGCGGTTTGAAACTGCTGCCTGAGAAGACACGAGAGAGCGGTATTCGCCGTAACCTGCGTGGCGGTGACCGCCCGACGTCCCCGCCCGTGACGAGAACGCACGTGCCTTCCCAGCCGCCGACTTCGTGACTCGAATCAGGCTTGGAGTATAAAGGGTCAGATGGCGACGCTGCTGATCTTTTCCGATATTCACGGCGACCATGCGGCACTACAGCGGCTGATGGATATTGAGGCGGATTACTACATCGCGGCGGGGGACTTGACGAACTGGGGGCGCGGGCTCGACGCTTGCGGCGTGATCATGAAGCCGCGCGCCGAGCGCACCTACGTGCTGCCAGGGAACCACGAGTCGGCGAACCAGGTTGGGTTATTGTGCGAGAAGTTTGGCTTCCACAACCTGCACGGGCGCACGATGCAGATCGGAACATGGCAGGTTGCGGGGCTCGGGTACTCGAGCCCAACCCCATTCGACACGCCCGGCGAGTACAGCGAAGCCGAGATCGCGGAGCGGCTCGCGGGCTTCGAGGGGCTGAACCCGATGGTCTTGATCTGCCATTCGCCACCGTACGGCACGGCGCTCGACCAGATCCGCCCGGGAGTGCACGCAGGCAGCAAGTCGGTGCTCGATTTCATTCGCGCCCAGAAGCCGCGTTACTTTTTCTGCGGGCACGTCCACGAGGCCGCCGGTGTGCACGCTGAAATCGGCGCCACCAAGGGTGTGAACGTCGGGCGCCGGGGATATTTGTTGAAACTGGACTAGGCGCGGCCCAAGCCAACGAAACCGGATACTGCGAAGCGAGCCTACTCCTGCTCGGCAGCGATCAGGTGAGTGCGGAAGCCGGCGCTGCGACAGATGGGGGTGGACGAGCTGCATATGGGCAAGAAGCTGAAGTCCCTCACCGTGGTGTCGAACCTGGAAACCCGTGAACCGCTCTGGTTTGAGTGGGAACGGAAGAAGGAAGCCTCGGATGAGTACTTCCGCAGCGAGTTGAGCGGTCGGCGCCGGCGGGGAATCGAAGCCGCCTGCGTGGGACATGCGGGAATTCTACCGGTTGAGTTCTTGAGCAGTGGGCGGCGAATTGCCGTTACTTCGGATCGTGCCATTCCGGCCGGAAACTGCGCGAGCTTCGCCGGAAGATCGCGCTCTGCCGTCATCGTGTACGGCGCAACTTTGATCCGCACTTCATTGAAGAACGGAACGGTCTCAACCGGCTTGGGCGACTCCGCGTTCCGAATCCATTCTTCAACGCCTGCGCGGCACTCCCCACTGCTGCAAAGCGCCAGCAACCGCTGCAACTCCGGTTCGTCGAGCACCCATGCGCCGGCCTGCGCCAATGCAGTCCGTAGTGCACGTTCTAGGAAGATGCCCTCCTGTCCAACCGGCTTCCGCAAGTCGTCTTCACGGTCCTTCCACCATGAGCGAAAGTATTCCATTGTTTCCCACAGCGGCTTCTTCGCGGCGGGTGAACCGTACTTGCCCAGCACCTCCGCAGCACCTCTCTTGACGGGAACGATGGGACTCATCAAGTGCTCGATGGCCAGCCGCTCCAACGCCGGGCTCATCGCATAAGGTCCAAGCGACTCGAACGCGCGCCCCATGTCGTAGCAGGGGCCAGTTGCGAATGCCTTGCGCAACTCCTGTTCTCCAAACGCCGGATCGAATTTCAGGAAGTAGAACACCAGCGGGAAAGAACAGTGAGGGAGCTTCTGGCGGTCGAGTTCGGCGTTGAAAGCCAAGTACCCGGCTTCGACTTCCTTGACGATCTCGCCTGTCGCGTACCGTGTAATGAGTTGCGCCGGCAGTGGTCCGCCGCGAGCAACCTGGGCCGCGAACACCTCATTCAACTCAGGAAGATTCTCGTCCGGCAGCATCATGAGTGTGTTGCCGCCGATGCGCGGTCCGTCCCTTCGACGCAGCTCTTCCAGGATCAACTGTCGGCCACGCTTCGCGTCTAGTTCGTAAATGCGCTTCAGGACGAGCTCGCTGATCGATGGGTAACCCAACGGCGGCTGCGGTGGATTTTCGTACAAGGCGTTTAAGAGCGGAAGGATGTCCCGGTCCCGCAGCAACCGCCATCGGGAATCCAGCAGACTCAATTGCATCCACGCAGGCAAGGCCCGGAAATCGGCGATCAAGGATTCGACAATACCGGCCAACCAGGGCGGCCGGCGACCAGAAGCCTCCGCCACGCTGAGCAGCGCATCGCGCGTCAATGCTCGGGCTGCCGGATCTTTGTCTGAAAGGCCCCGCACCAGAATCGAAACGAAGCGATCCCGTTTTTCCGCAATGAGCGATGTGCGCCGCTGTGATTCCGCCTGCCACGCCTGACGGGCGGTTTCGTCGTCTGGATAAGGCGGCATGACGCCACCCGATTGCACGAGCACGGCCAACTGCGCCAAGGTTGACAGAAAGCGCTCCGAGATCGCTTGCCCCGGCTCCAGCAGCAACTGCTCCAGCACGGGAAGCAGTTCGGTCCGATGAGCGGAATCGAGAATCCCGCTGTGCAGTGCGAACGTGTCGACGCTGTTGACTTCGGG
The DNA here is from genome assembly GCA_016178155.1 of Acidobacteriota bacterium. Lineage (GTDB taxonomy): Bacteria > Acidobacteriota > Terriglobia > Bryobacterales > Bryobacteraceae > JACOTZ01. The sequence goes on along the minus strand of JACOTZ010000116.1, from coordinate 2,688 downwards.
AAGCCGCTTCGCCAGGGCCGTCCCGGACTCCACGGTGTTCAGAAAGCGGAGTGTGAGTCCGGCCCGGTGCCGGGCACGCCCGCTCTCCCTGTCATTGCCAGCGGGACTGTCGAGAACAGCGGCTGCCGTGGCCATCTGCTCTGACACCCATTCCGGTGGCGCGGCGACGATCTCCAGAGTGAGGACATTGGACGCGACCTCGACAGGTATGCTCGTGGCAAACATCTGCAATTCCTGGTCTGTCTGTCCCGTTCCGGTCACTTGTCTTACCCGCCGGCTGAGCACGTAAAGCCGGTAGGTTCCCGGCGCGCGAAATCGCACCCACTCGTTCAGGAGGCGTTCCACGGTGAACGGCTTGTCTGCGGTGAGAATCGCGTTTCCTCCTGAAAGACCGCCCATTCCGCCGCTTTCACCCGGCAGTCCGCGAAGAGGATCCTCGGTTGCCGCAACCGGGTCGGCTATGAACTCTTCGATGTAGTTCATACGCCCGACGCGATCCTGCAATCGCGAATCCGCCACGAAGGCTCTGGGCTGAGTGGCCGTAAAGGAGAGCGTGAGGGGGATCGCCTCGCCTAAATAGAACGTCGCCTTCGGCGCAGCGATGCGTAGATCGACACCCACCGGTTGCGCGCTGCGCAACGCTTCCCAACGCGCTACAAAAGTGTCCTGAGCCCAAACCGCCGGAACGAGCAATATCCCCAAGGAGAGGATTCGTGCATAACGGTGGCCCAAGATCATCAGAAACTCCAGCCGTAGCTGCCTCTACTGTACGGCCTGAATGAACCGAGTGTCTTCTGCAACGACTGCACGGTTTGCATAGGAGAGGTTTATGAAGCACCATTGGGATGGCAGCGGATCGCAACGCTGGAGCCAATAGACTCGGCGCGATTGGCCGGGTGAGGCCGCCGTGATCAGCCGCGTCAGCACGCTACGCGCCGGCTCATTGTTCGCCTTGAAGGCGATCTCGGTCATTCCCCACGGGATGCCCGTCCCCGCCCCCTGGCAGCAACTCACGCGGAGCCCGGTCTGCGCCGACAGCGCGTCCGCCATTAGGACCGCAGTCGCGGCAATGGACCGCGTTCCCGCCGGAATCGTCACGCGCCGGTCCATCAACGGCGTTATCTCTGTTACTTGGCCAAGAACATCTCGCGTACGGGTTGGCAGGAGCGTGAAGCGGTTTCCGTCACTTTCGACTCGATAGGCGAACGGGAGCCGCGCGTTTGCCACCGCAACGATGTCTCGGAGAAGGCCGGGCACATCCTGCGGCAATCCATCCGAATTCAGGGTAAAGCGGACCTCCAGCCGTCCGCCCTTCGGTATGAGCACGCGCCTCGGCGGGTTGGGTGTCCGCGAGACTTCCGAGGTCACATCCTTAACGTCGTCTCGGAAGACGTATGGTGGATCCTCGACGCTCACTGCAATGCCGAATTCTTGAGCCAGCGTGATCGCCGCCGAATCGACGGGGCGCGGGGCATCCACGATGAGAACTGCTTGGTCTCCAGCGCGTTCGATTCGTCCGGCTTCGGGGGTCTGCGCGGAGACAGCGAAGGCGCACGGCAGAAGACCAATCGTCACGCATAGTCGCATTAGCTTGGCCATACCTCTAAGGGCAATAGACACCGCCGGCGAGCCGCTCGTTCCCAGGAATCGCGCCAAACTCCTTTCCGGCCAGTTGGGCATCCATGGACGACGTCACAATAACGTCGATCCTGAAATGCCTTGTCCTCGCTGCTGCCTTACTGGAACCGTGCTGGCAATCGCAGATCAGATCGCGTCATCTGTTCAGAGCGGCGGCACGCGATCTTTCGCGGCGAGTAGAAAGCAGAACGTGAGTCGATGCGAGTCTCGCCTCCCGTGCGCATCATTCACATGCGGGTACGTATCAGGGCGGCGGTTGCTTGCGATATGCGCTTCAGGCTAGCATTGTGCACGTACACTTGGATGCGCAAGGCGGCTTGCACCGAGTATCTTTTCGGGACCGGGCCGTTGGATCAAGCCGAGGAAGGCGTTGCCTATTTCCGCAAGACGGCACCGGCGCCTGCGACCAGCGAGCTTCGAGTGCGTACGGGGGTCTGGCAGCTGCGTGCGGCGAACCGGGTGTACCGATCCGGGCTGAAGGCCCTGGCAGGATCTAGTCGACCGAGACCGATGTTGCGGGTGTTGCGGCATTTCCCCGGATGCAACCGGGCGAAGACTCGATTCAGCAGCAATCGGATAGCGATCTGCCCAGCGATCCGAAAGTCCAAGTGTACGTGAAGGGCTGCGTCGACTTGACACTGTTGCGGACATTGGAACTTTGATTGGCCGGGTAGCCACGACTGACGGCTCACCCGCAGCTCGAATCGAAATCGAGGTTTGCTCCTCGCGTGGCCCGGAAGCCAGCGCCATGACCAACGCAGACGGGCGTTATCAACTGAGAGTCTCGCGGCCAGCGCAATACCAACTGGGCGTCACCCAGAGGCCGAAGGCTGGCGGGGAAACGGGCAACACGGGAGCACAGTTTTTACGCGGATGGAGTGGGGCACCCACTGACCGGTCCCGCGCGGCTAGAGTTGCAGCCATTATGGCGAACCGCCACGAGGAGCGGCTGGGACGATGTCCTGTTCACTGACCTTCTGCATGGCTGGACGCCCGGCAATGGCCTGCTTGAATGATCGCACGCGGCCTGCCGGCGGCACCCGACTATAG
>JACOTZ010000115.1 GCA_016178155.1 Acidobacteriota bacterium | reverse complement strand
AAAGATCGCGGTGACCGGCGGCAGTGCCGTCGTTTTATGCGACAGTGGTACTCCACTCGGCGGTAGTTGGGCTGAGGACGGCAGCATCGTGGCGGCGCTGCACTCAAACGAGGGAATCTGGAGGATCGCGTCAGGCGGTGGGCCGCCCGTACGCGTTACCGAACCCGATCGTGCGGGCGGCGAGAACAGCCATCGGTGGCCACAGATCCTGCCGGGAGGAGAGGCAATCTTGTTCACGGCTGGGAATGTGACTGCCTTCGAGGAAACGGCAAGCGTCGTGGTGCAATCGTTAACAAACCACCGGCGAAAGACCCTGTGGCGGGGCGGCTACTATGGCCGGTACCTTGCCAGTGGGCATCTCGTCTACGTTCAGCAGGACGCGTTGTACGCGGTCCGATTCGACTCGACAAGCTGGAAGGTGGAAGGGAAACCCGTCGCTGTAGTCAACGGCGTTGCGAGTTTGCCGGCTTGGGGCGCTGCGCAATTTGATTTTTCGAGCACCGGTACGTTTATTTTCGCCGGCGGAAAGCCCGCCGGTTCCGCCTTGTCGCTCGTCTGGCTGGACAGCGCCGGCAAGCTTCAACCGCTGCGCGCGCCGCCGGGAAACTATCACGCTCCCCGGCTTGCTCCTGATGGCAAACGGGTGATCGTGTGGCGGAACGAGGGCGGCTCCTCCGGCCTCTGGCTCTACGACTGGTCGCGGGACATCATGAACCGCCTGACGGTCGCCGGTGTTGTGCCGGTCTGGAGTGCTGGCGGCACCCATCTGGCTTTTACGTCGCGGTCTGATCCTGGCCGTTCCGCTCATGGCCAGGCCTATGAAATTCAGTGGGTTCGCGCGGATGGGAGCAACGCGCCCAGGCGGCTGGTGCAAAGCCGCAACCGTCAATACCCATTTTCCATGTCACCGGATGGCAAGACGCTGGCATTCGTCGAGTAACACTGTGGATACTCAGTGGGATATCTGGACGTTGCCGCTGGCCGGCGGCGACTCCGACGACCCGAAGCCGGGCCGGCCTGAACCGTTTCTGACGACCCCGTTCCTGGAGTGGGCCCCCGCCTTTTCGCCGGATGGACGCTGGCTCGCCTACAGCTCGAACGAATCGGGGATTCATGAGGTGTACGTCCGGTCGTTCCCCGATTCGGGAGCGAAATGGCAGGTGTCCAGCGGCGGTGGAGGATATCCGATCTGGTCACGAGCTCAACCCGAGTTGTTCTATCAAAGAGGGGACGGGCGCATCGTAGTCGTCAAGTATGCGGTCAACGGCGACTCGTTTGTTCCCGGTGTACGGACATTGTGGTCCAACACGACGATCTCCCCCGGTTTGTACTCCCCCAATTTCGACCTCATGCCCGAGGGTGACCGCGTGCTCGCGCTCGTGCCGCCGCCGGGAGCGGCGGAGGAGGAGAAGCCGCAGACGCGACTGACGTTCCTCCTGAATTTCTTCGATGAGCTGAAGCGGCGCATGCCCGCGCGATGAACGCGAGAATTGTTGCGGGCCAACCGCATAACCGCTGGACGCGCCCTACTGCGCCGTCCGCACCGCTGGGCCCGGCATCGGTTTGGGGACTTCGGCGGGCTTTACCGCCGGCGCTTCTCTGGGCTTTGCCGGCCCCTTGCCCGGCGCCGCCGGCATCTTCCGCACTTCCTCGAAGTACCGCTGCACATACGGCTGGTACATCAGCGGGATCTCGTCGCGGCTGATCTCAGCACCCAGGTCGGCGTGGGAAGCCTTGCGACTGGTGTATGCGGTCCGCAACTGCTGCTTGGTCGACTGGACCTCGACCGTGATCTCGCCGCTGATCTGCTGGGCGCGCTTCCCGATCAGCTCGCTGATCTTGCCCATCGCGGCAAGCTGCTCGGCCTCGTGCACGTCTTTGCTTCCGTCCTGCTTGCCCATGCCGCTCTTCGCGTCCTGGTTGCCCGGCCGGTCACTGCCTTCTTCTCCGGCTTTGCTGTTGCCCGCCTGCGCCTGGTCGCCGGGCTGTCCTTCCTGGTTGCCGCTCGGGTCTTGCGCCGGCTGCCCCTCGCCGCGAGACTTGCCCTGCCCCTGCATGCCCTTCTGCGACGCGCTCGCCTGCTGCTGGCTCTGAGTACGCCCCTCGTTCGACGCCATCTGTTGCTGTCCCGGCTGCTTGCCGGTCGTCAGCTTCGACAGCAGGTTCGACATCGCGTCCCGCATCTTGTCCATGAGGCTGTTGCCCGAATTCGACGCGTTCTTCTGCTGATTGCCCGCCTGCTTGGGTGGATTTCCCTTGAGACTCAAACCTTGGGGACCGCTGTTGTCCGGCGCCGAATTCGTGTCCCCGTAATTCGGGCTGTCGGATTTTTCGTTCCCCTCCATCGGCTCGTTGCCTTCCTCAGCCTCGGAACTTGGTTTGCCGGCCGCGGGGTTTGGACCGGGCCGCCGCCCGTCCGGAGAAGCCGCGCCGGGGACGTTCTGGTCCATCGGGTACTCGCCCTGCTCCGGCGCCTCGGTCAGCGGATCGAGCGACATTCCCATCTGCTGCAACTGCTCTTCGAGTTTCTCCTGGATCGCGCTCTTGCGCACCGCCGCCTCGGCCTTCGGCTCGCTGAACAGGCCAGGAAGCTCAAAGTGGGCGATCGGCGCGCTCAGGTTCAGGGTATCCAGCAGCAGGTAGCGGGCGATGAAGAGTCCGCCGGCCAGCGTCAGAAAAGCGGCAAGCACATAGGCGATGCGCGGGGGCGTGATCGGAACTGCGTCCCGCAAGTCGGCGCTCGCCGCCGCCCGCTCCGCCGATTCCTGCTGCAGCTCGCGCAGCTCGCCGCCGCGCTCCGGTGCGATGTGCCGAAAGAACCACGCTGTCGACAGCGTGTCACGCAGCTCCAGCCGTTTGTCGATCTCTTGCGCCAGCGCGTAAATGGACATCCCGCTGCGGTGCATCCGGCGCGCACCGGCCGCGATGCCGCCGCAGAATGCGAGCGCAAGCCAGTACCAGCTCAATACCTGCGTGCCCGCAATCAGAAGCAGCAGAAGCACGCCCGCCGAGCAGGTTGCCGCGAAGGTAAGTTGCGTGACAGCCGCGCGGAGCAGGGATCGCCGCCGTGCCTGCCGCAAAAGCCGCTCCAGGTTGCCCGTGTTGTGCAGTCCTCCGTCCGGGCCGCTATGCCCAAAATCCACCGCTCTCATTATCGCGCACTCAGCGTGTAGGTCTCGCTGTCCCTCCTTGTTCCTGCATCTGAAGTTCCATCGGCTCCTGCGCAATGCGCGGAAACGATCTGTGTTACGCTGGCCTCCAGTTTCGGGTTCCCCGCCTGCACATGTTCGAGCTCACCATCGCCCTGATCCTCTTTGTTCTCTTGTGGGTAGCGCTTTCCCAAATCCACTCTCTGACGCGCCGCGTCGAGCAGGTTGCCGCCCGCGAAGCCGAGCTCGCCCGCCTCTTGCAGAGCGCCATCAGTCGTATCTATCGGCTGGAAAAATCTACTTCTGAAAGCGAGGCTGTCTCTGCCGCGCCGCCGGTTATGGTTGTATATGAAACATCCGAGCGTCAGGAATTCGCCGCTCCGGCCGCGGAGGCTGTATCGGACGAGAGCGCGGGAGCCGCGCGCATCGAGCGAGAGTTCGCCGCCGCGCCGCCGCCCTCCGGGACCCTTTCCGCTGCGCCGACTGCTCCCCAGGATTGGGAAGCGCGCATCGGTGGAAGTTGGCTCAACCGTCTCGGCGCGCTGGTGCTCGTCATCGGCATCGCGCTCTTCCTCGGGTATTCGCTGACGCAGCTCGGCCCCGCGGGCAAGGTTGCGATCGGGTATGCAGTCGGCATCTCAATGCTCGGCGCCGGCGTTGCACTCGAGCGCAGCACCGTTTACCGCAACTTCGCCCTTGGCCTGATCGGAGGCGGCTGGGCCGGCATCTACTTCACCACCTACGCCCTGCACGGACTGCCCGCCGCACGGATCGTGTACCAACCGACCGCCGCCGCCGCCTTGCTCCTCGCCGTCTCCGCCTTGATCGTCCTGCACTCGTTCCGCTACCGCTCCGAGGTGGTGACCGGCCTCGCTTCCCTTACCGCGTTCGTCAGCCTGAATCTGAGTCCGCTCACCGGATTCACCGTGGTCGCGACCCTCTTTCTGGCGGTCGCCCTCGTGCTCATCGCGCACCGCTTCGCCTGGTTCCGCCTGGCTGTCGCCGGCGCGGTCCTCACCTACGGCACCTTCGCCTTGACTTACGAGCCCGCCGTATACGGCGTCGCCGGGTTGCTGAACGGCCAGGCGGTGCTCTGGATGTACTGGCTGGTCTTCGAGGCCTTCGATCTTATGGATCTCCGCCGGCGTGCCGCCGCCCGCGGCCTCGAGCGGACACTCTTTGGCCTGAACGCGTTCGGCTTCGTCGCCGCGTCCATCCTGCACGAGTGGGCCATGAGCAGCACGCAGTGGGCGCTGTTCTTCGCCTGCGCCGCCGCTGCTTACCTCGCCAGCGCCGCACTCCGCGCGCGCATGCTGCCGCCCGATCCCGCTGCCGATCTCGCCAGTCGCTTGTTCTCCGGCGGCTACGAGGCCGCCTCGGCCTTCTCGGCCGCGCTTGCCGCCGCCGCCATCATTCAACGCTTCTCCGGCTGGGACATGCCCGTCGCACTGCTGCTTGAAGGCGAGCTGATCGTCCTCGCCGGCTTCGCCCTGCGCGACCGCTTCCTGCGCCTGCTCGGCGCGCTCGTTCTTGTCTTGCCGGTGGTGAGGCTGCTCATTGTGCTCGAGCAGGCGGACCGCGTGGTCCTGCTCGGGTTTTCCGTCAGCCGCTGGAGCCTGGTCGCGTTTCTCGTCGCCGGCACTTTCCTCATCAACCGCGCCCTCACCCGCGACGGCCTGCTCTACAGCATCGGCGCTGTCTTCCTGCTGCTCATCGCGACTCACAAGCAAATTGCGCGCGAATGGCTGGCCGTCGTCTGGGCGGCCAGCGCGCTTGGGCTGATCGCCGGCGGGCTCCGCCGCGACTCCCGCGAGCTGCGCTACGGCGGCTACCTGATCGCGGCGCTCGCCTTCGCGCGGGCCATCACTGTGAATCTTCTCGAACCGCAAGCCCGCATCCTCACTTGCGCCGCGGTCGTGCTTTGCTTCTACGCCGGCCAGCGTCTGCTCCGCGGCGCCGCCGGCCTCGATGGGGCCGGCCGCTTCGGCCTCTCCGCCTGGGCCACCGGCGTGCTGACGCTGCTGCTGTACCAGGAGGTGCAGGGCCGCCTGCTCACCGTCGCCTGGGGCGTCGAAGGCGCCGCGTTGCTCATCGCCGGCTTCGTTGTCCGCGACCGCATCCTCCGCCTCTCCGGCCTCGCGCTCTTCCTCGTCTGCATCGGCCGGCTCTTCCTGCACGATCTGCGCGAGCTCGACACCCTCAGCCGCATCCTCTCGTTCGTGGTCCTCGGCCTGATGCTGCTCGCCGCCTCCTGGGCCTACACCCGCTTCCGCGAGCAGATCCGCCGGCTGCTGTAGGTCGCTGGTGGGAGAAGGCGGCTCGTGCCCAGTCCGTCGCCTGCGCTCCGCGGTCCTTAAATGATCCCCCGCACGCGCAGCCAATCCGCCAGCCGCGGGGGCCAGGTTGACAACACCGGGTCCCCCGGCGCCAGCCCGACGCCGTGCCGGCCGTGCTCATAGATGTGCATTTCCGCCGGCACTTTCGCCCGCCGCAACGCCAGGTAAAACAGCACGCTGTTCTCCACCGGCACGCCCGGATCGTCGTTCGTGTGGAAGAGAAATGTCGGCGGCGTCTCCGGCGTCACCTGCGTCTCGTTTGAGAGGTTCTCCACCAGTTTCGGATCGGGATGATCGCCCAGCAGGTTGCGCCGCGATCCGGCGTGCGCATACTCCCGGAAGCTGATCACCGGGTAGCAAAGGATTGCGAAATCCGGCCGCGAGCCGGCGCGCTCCACCGGATCCGCCGAATTCGGCCGGCCGCTGTCGAAATGCGTGGCCGCCGTGGCGGCCAGGTGCCCGCCCGCCGAGAAGCCCCAGATCCCGATTCGCTTGGGATCGATCTTGAATTCCGCCGCCCGCGACCGCACCATCCGGATCGCCCGCTGCGCATCGTTGAGCGGGGCCGGATGCCGGTATCGTGGCCCCAGCCTGTATTTCAGAACGATTGCTTTCTCCGCCAGATAAATCGTGATCGACGGTTTGTCCTGGTCTTCCTCCCCGGCCGCGCCGGGCGCGCCGCCCGGCCACAAGAGTTCCGTCGTCTGCCCCAAAGCCGCCAGCGCGCCGGTCATCACCAGGAGCATTGACCTCATGAGCGCTAGCATAATGCCATGACCGCCCGCGCCTCTGATACCGTCATGGCGAACCGGGTCGCGAAAGCGGCCGTCCAGTGTGCCGCCCCGCATACGCCTTGCTGCCGCGCGTGACTCGGAAGTGTGGCTCTGGGCCGCGATCGTGAGGGGAGCGGTTGTCAAACGTACGGTGGAACTGGTTCTGCGTTCTGCCAACCCGCGCGCACGGCATTGCCACGGCTCCCGCCCGGCGCCAGCGGCTTGAGACTGCTCCGGCCGGCCGCTGCGGATCCGGCAAGTTCCCGCTCCTACGCCGCGGAAATGGTCGCCTGCTCGCCCACGATCAGCTCGCCGTTATCCGCATCGAGCGTCGCCTCCACTCCCTGCGGCAGGGTGAGCTGATCCGCCGTGTGCCCGATCGTCAGCCCCGCGAGAACCGGTGTCTTCAGGCCGCCCAGAATCTGGTCCACCACCTCGCCTGTCGAGAAGGTCGACTCAAACGAGGGCTGGAACTCGCGCGGCCGGCAGTCGCTGCATTCGCCCCAGATGATCCCCGCGGCCGACTGCAGCTTCCCCGCCAGCCGTAGTTGCGTGAGCATCCGGTCCACGCTGTAGGGCTGCTCGCCCACGTCCTCGAGGAACAGGATCGCGCCGCGCGTATCGATCTCGTACGGAGTTCCCATCAGGCTCGCCACCAGGCTCAGGTTGCCGCCGATCAGCCGCCCACGAGCTTTCCCGCCGCGCACCGTCCGCAGCATGTGACCCGGCCGGAGCTGATTCTTCTCCGGCGGATTCGTCAGCCGCCCCAGCGGTTTCGGTTCGAACAGGGCGCGCCGGAAATGTTCTTGCGTGTACTCGCTGAAACTCGACACCGTCACCGGTCCGTGAAACGTCACCAGGCCCGTCTTTTTGTGGATCGCCAGGTGCAGCGCGGTGATGTCGCTGTATCCGAGAAAGATCTTCGGATTGCGCCGGATGAGGTCGTAGTCAAGGCTGTCCAGCAGTTGCCCCGAACCGTAGCCGCCGCGCACACAGAACACAGCCTTGATCTCGGGATCGCTGAACATGTCGTGCAGGTCCGCCGCGCGTTCCGCGATTGACCCGCCGAGGTAGCCCGCCCGCTTGCGCACGTTGCGCCCGAACCGCGGCCGCAGCCCGAAATACCGCACGGTGCGTTCCGCCAGCGCCAGCCGGTCCGGGTCGGACACGTATGTGCTCGGAGTCACCAGCCCCACCAGGTCGCCTTCACGCAACGCGCGCGGCTTGATGATCTTCTCCGGCGCCGCGCCCGCGGCCGCCGCGAGTCCGAACACCAGTTGTCTGCGGGTCATTCCGTGTCCACCACGTCAAACAGCATTTCGAGCGGTATTGCAATGCAACGCTTGCGCGCGCGAAAGGCGACCCCGTCGAGTGATCGTGCCGGCTTTCCCCTCCCGGCTCGATCTTGCTGCTGGCTGCCGGCGGTCTATTTCTTCTGCGTGACCATGATGGTGCCGGAAGTCCCGCCCTCTTCCGAGCCCACCGTCACCACCACGCTGCGCTTACTCGCGTCATGGCTCGCGGTCACCATTCCGCCGGAGGTCTTGCCGCGCTCGGTCGCGGTCGTCGACGTGGTCTGAAACCCATTTTGTTTGAGCGCGTCCCCGTAAAACTTCAGCACTGCCTCCGCCGCGTCCTTGGTCTTGAAGGCGAACGTCGTCATCTGGCCGTCACCGCCGCTCGCCGCGAAATTTCCTTCCATGGTCGCGCCCGGATAGCGCGGCAGCCAATCCGGCAATTGCGCGTTGTTTGCGCCGACCATCACCGAGCCTTCCTTGCTCTTGATCTGCAACACCCCCTTTTCGGCGTCTCCCGTCGCCTCCAGGCTCACGGCTTCTTTGCCTTCTTCCTGAATCGTGAGCTTGCCCTTCTGAATGTCCTCAAAATTCATAATCACGGTCTTGCCCGTTTTGCGTTCGCGCACCGTGAGCGTCCCCCTGCCCTCGTCGGTTGAAACCAGGTCGAGCTCGGGATTCGCCGCGACGATGAGCTTGGCCGCGGCGAAGCCCGGGTTCTGTGCCGCCTTTTTCGCCGTCTGATACAAGAAATACCCGCCGATCGTCACCGCCAGTCCCACGACGACAACCAGTCCCCCGAGGGCGAGGAGGATCCACACCAGCGGGCTGGTCTTCTTCGGTGCGGGGCCGGGCCCCGGACCCTGAGGCATAGTGGACATGAATGTTGCTCCTTTACCTCCGCATCATACGTGATCCGGACGCAGCCGTGGCGGATCGGCACTCTGGCCGAGGTTCGTCACCACCACTCCCTGAGAAGGTGTGAAAATATCGGGGCGGGTATAAAAAACATATCGATGCGGAAATGTTTTGGCTGATAATGGGACCTATGGAGCCCAGTGTGCAGCCGCCCCTGCTGGAGATCCCGG
>JACOTZ010000114.1 GCA_016178155.1 Acidobacteriota bacterium | reverse complement strand
TATCGGCTTCGGTCCCGTGGTCCCGCAGCCTCCGAGTGGATCGGCCGCTCCGATAGAGCCGCTGTCGTTCGTCACGGACTCGATGGCCTGCGAGTTGGATACCGGCGTCATTCAACCTATCGAAGTGCTCTTCGCCGGCCTAGCTCCTCAACTGACAGGCGTTTATCAGTTTGACCTCCGGCTACCCACCACAATCACTCGGCCGCGCGCCCGACTTCAATGCCGAATACGCGATCAATCCGCCGGATCGGGACTTCTCTGGGTCACCGGCAACTGAGAACTCCCCTCCGGCGGAAAAGCTCGCAGTTGACATTCCTTCCCAGAGCTGGCGCGTTCCGAGTGCTTCGACAGCAGGCACAGCACCCGGAATGTTGTTTCGTCTGTGGTCGGCAGTTCGGGGCAGGATTGCAGGTCCATCGCTATCCCCCATCCCGCCGGGCGTGTCCTACGCGGGTAGTAAAATGGGCACATATGAAGTTTTGCGTTCTTCTGCTGTGCGCCATCCCCCTGCTCGCGGCCGATGCCGCCGTGGTCGAAGAGATTATCGCCAAGGTGAACGGCGACATTATCACCCGCACGGAGCTCGAGCGCACGCGCAAACAGCTCGAAGCCGAGCTGCGCCAGCGCGGCCTCAGCGACCCGGAGCTGGAAAAAGAGATGAAGGAGCGCTCCAACGACATTCTCCGCGAGCGCATCGACCAGCTCCTGCTTGTGCAGAAGGGCAAGGAGCTGAACATCAACGTCGATCCCGAGGTTAGCAAGTACCTCGCCGACCTCCAGCTCCAAAGCAAGATCGCCCAGCCCGAGAAGTTCCAGGAGTTCGTTAAGCAACAGACGGGGCAGCCCTACGAGGATTACCGGGCCGAAATTCGCAACGGATTCCTTACCCAGCGCGTGATCCGGCAGGAGGTTGGCGGCCGCGTCAGCGTGCCCCGCGCCGACCTGCAGAAGTATTACGACGAGCACAAGAGCGAGTTTATGCGGGAGGACCGCGTCTTCCTGCGCGAAATCCTGGTCTCCACTGAAGGCAAAGATGCTGCCGGCATCGCCGCCGCCGAGAAAAAAGCGCGCGACCTGGTCGCCCGCGCCCGCAAGGGCGAGCGCTTCCACGAGCTCGCGCGCGACAACTCCGACGCCGTGACGGCGCGCCAGGGAGGCGAGCTCGGCGGCTTTAAGCGCGGCGAGTTGAACAAAGCCATTGAGGATGTTGTATTCGACAAGGAGCGGGGCTCCGTCACCGATCCTATCCGCGTCTCAGCCGGTTTCCTCATCCTGCGCGTGGAGGAGAAGCACAAGGCCGGCCAGGCGGGCTTTGAAGAGGTCGAAAACGAGATCATGGAAAAGCTTTTTATGCCCAAGTTCCAGCCGGCCGTGCGCGAGTATCTGACCCGGCTGCGGGAGGAGGCGTATCTCGAGATCAAGCCCGATTTCGTCGACACCGCCCCCGCACCCGGCAAGGACACCAGGTGGAAAGAGCCGGCGCAGCTCCGGCCCGAAACGGTCACCAAGGAGGAAGTTGCGGCGCAGACGCGCCGCAGGCGTCTCTTCTGGCTGCTGCCGATTCCCGGCACCCAGACCACGGTCAGAGAGGGCAGCTCGAAGAGTAGATAATGGGCTGACGCATGAAGTCGGCATACGTCAGCGGCCTGCAACCCAACCAGATCGTCAGCTCGATCTTCCTGGTCCAGTACAAGGACATCCGCCAGAAACGCACGGGCGAGCCCTACCTCGCCCTCGTGCTCGGCGACCGCACCGGCGAGATCGAAGCCAAGATGTGGGATAACGTCGCCGAGGTGATGGACACCTTCGCGCGCGACGACTTCCTCAAGGTGCGCGGGCTCGCCCAGGTGTACCAGAACCGGCTGCAGTTCACCGTGCATCGCCTGCAGAAGCAGAGCGAATCGGAAATCGATCACAGCGACTTCTTCCCGACCTCGCGCCGCGATCCCGAGGAGATGTTCACCGAGCTGCGCGGCATCATCTCAGCCATATCGAACCCGCACCTCCGCTGCCTGCTGGAGGCGCTGTTTGACGACGCCGAGATCGCGCGCCGCTACAAAATCGCGCCCGCGGCCAAGACCGTGCACCACGCCTACCTCGGCGGGCTGCTCGAGCATGTGCTCTCGCTGTGCGCACTGGCGCGCTTCACGGCCTCGCACTACCCCGCCGTCGACCTCGACCTGCTGCTCGCCGGCATCATCCTGCACGACCTCGGCAAGATCTACGAGCTGAGCTACGACCGCAGCTTCGCCTACACCAGCGAGGGCCAGCTCCTCGGCCACATGATCATCGCCCTGCGCATGATCGACGAGAAGCGGCGCGCCCTGCCGGATTTCCCGCAGCGCCTGCGCACGCTGCTCGAGCACATGATCATCAGCCACCACGGCGAGCTCGAGTTCGGCTCGCCCAAGGTGCCCCTGTTTCCTGAAGCGCTGCTGCTGCATCATCTCGACAACCTCGATTCGAAGATGGAGTGCATGCGCGCCTTCCTCCAGAAGGATAAGAGTCTGGACGGCTGCTGGACGGCGTACAACCCGGCGCTCGAGCGCACCGTGCTGAAAAAATCACGCTATCTCGATGACGCTCCCGAGGAGCCGCCAGCCGCCCCCGTGCCCGTCCCGGCGGAGTTCATGCCCGCCGGCGCGGCTGCTTCCGGCGCGCACGCGCCGCCGGCCCGGAACGCCGATGCGGCAGTCACCGGGCCGCCGGCCGTCACCGCCCCGATTCCAGAGGCGGCCATTCGGCCTGGGCCCGCGCTCCCGCCCGAAGACGCTTCCGCCGCCGCCAAGTCCACCTTCGCCGAGAAGCTCCGCAGTGCTCTTCGAGGCGACCGGTAATGCGGCGTGTCGCCCCCACCCGCGATCTCCCGCCCCCGCTCGAGCTCGAGTGTCTGAAGGCGCTGTGGATTCTCGGCGAAGGTAACGTCAGACAGGTGCAGCAGGCGTTGAATCCGACCCGTAATCTCGCCTATACGACCGTCATGACCATCCTCGAACGGCTCGGCCGCCGCGGTGGTGTGGCGCGGCGAAAGAGAGGGCGGTCCTTCGTCTATTCCCCTGTGCTCACGCGCGAATCGGTCCGCCGCACCGCCGTCAAGGAACTGGTGGAGACTTTCTTCGACGGCTCCGAGGAATCGCTCCGCGCCTATCTTTCCGCCCGCGTCAAATCAGCCGCTGCCTCGGCCGACACCGGCGAAGCTCGCATGGACGCGGCTTTGCTGTAGACGCGCCCGCTGGACTCCACTCCTGCTATCCGGCGGGAACCGCATCACTCGGGGGCGGCGCCCGGCGCTCGTGCTATCCTGGTGGCTGCTACAACTCTGAAAGAGCGGTATCCCAACCAGAATGGCTAATACTGTTTCCGCACTGAAGCGGGTACGGCAGACGAAACGGCGGACGTCGATCAATCGCGTGCGAAAGACGAAGCTGCGCCACCAGATGCGCGAGCTGAGGCGGGCGATCGAAGCCAAGGACCTCAATACGGCCGAGAAAGCGCTCCCCGGAACTTTCTCGCTCATCGATCGAGCGGCAAAGTGGGGCATCATCAAGGCCAATACGGCTGCGCGGTACAAGTCGCGCCTCACCACCAGCCTCAGGACCGTCGCGGCCGCCTGAGCGGCAACTTCTCCCAGCGGCAGTCCGCAACAGTGCTCCCACGGTGCTGATTCCTTCTGAATCGGCGCACGGCGACCACGTTGTGGGCGCTCCAGGTGTCGCCTCCATGCGGTCCGCGTGCGGCCGGGGGCGCGTTACGTCAGCGCGAGCACGAAATTTTCCATCACTACCCTGTCGTCCGGCCGGGCGTCGCGGAGCGCTTTGTCCGTTTCGAAAATGCGAGCCAGTGCCGCACGCATTTTATCGGCGGAAAATACCGAAACGGTTTCGGCGATCTGCTCGGCACGTGATCGCCACATGGGCGTATCCAGCTTGCTGAAGTGGGCCTGGATCTGACTGGGATTGCGCAGGCCGGCCTCGCTGGCAGCCAGCGCCAGCCGGAATTGCGTCGCCAGGAAGTTCAAGGCGAGCGGCAGGTACTCGCCTTCCTTCACCAGAAGGTCGAGGGCATCGAGCGAAGCCGCGCGGTTGCCGCGGCCGAGCGCCGCCACCAGGTTGAAGATCGTGGTGGCGCGCGCGTTGGGCACGAGCGTCCGGATATCGGCGGCTGTCACGTTGCGAGCGTGCCCGGCGTAGAGCGACAGCTTTTCGATCTCACCCGCGATCCGGGCGGCATCGGCATCCAGCACCTCGACCAGCAGGTCCAGCTCCGCGGCGCCGATCTTCAGGGCCGCATTCTTTGCCAGCAGGCCTGCGAGTTTGCGCGCCTCGGCCGGGGTATAGCGCGCGAACTCTACGCGCGCCTCGACCATGGAATAGAACTTCTGCACCCGCTGAATGCGCTGCTTATCCTCGCCCTCGAGCTCGTAGCGCAAACAGTCGAACACGAGCACGACGCCGGGCATCGGGTCGCGCAGATAGTCGGCGAGAGCCGCGGCGCCGCCGCGCTCGGCCTCGCCGTCGTCCTCCCCGGCGGCGGCCGCGGCACGGCCTCGCGGCAGCGCCAGCTCCGCCGAGCCGACCCAGATCAGGCGGTTGGGCGCGAACAGCGACAGTGAGCGCGCGTCATCGACTACATCGGCCAGGTCCACGTCATCGAGGTCGTGGCGAACGAAACCATTCTCGAGGTCGCCTTCGGGCAGCACCTTGGTAATCAGTGCGGCGCGGCACAGCTCGCGCTCGTAAGTTTCGGGCCCGACGAACAGGTAGGCGGGCGCGGGCGCCCGGTGTCGCAGCAAGGCGATCAACTGATGCGGAGACATCAGAAAGCCTCCAGGATGGCGCTCACCACGGTGCGGGCGACGTCGCGGCTGAGCCGCTCGAGCGCGAGATCGCTTTCTTCGAAGTACGCGAGCTGGTCGGTGCTGATCTCATAGCGCTGCCGGACCTCCATGTTCGGACGCGAGAACAGCACTTTGCCGGACCCGGTCTCGGTCAGGCTGAGCTGGAGGAAGATGCTCAACTGCACGCCCGCGGCGCGGCCGGTCACCTGGTCAAAGATGGTGGGATATGCGAGGTAATTCACCACCGCGCCGCGTAGCACGGCGTCGGCGGCGGTATCGTCGGCCACGATCCGGTAACGCGTGCGGCTGATGAACTCGCGCGTGATGGCGGCCGGCAGCCGGTCGGAGAGCTTGTAGCGCGTGGTCAGGTTGTCGAAAGCCGGAACGGAAATCGTCCCGATGGTCCGGGGGAGCAGATCGGCGTGGCCGGAGACGTGATAGCCGCAGCCGGCGCAGACGAGCAGGGTAACGAGCGGGACCGCCAGGGCGGCCCTCAATGCACGCCTCCCCTGAGCACGGGCTCGACGACGGCGAGCGCATTCTCTACCAGCAACCGGTAATTGTCCGCGACCGCCCACAGCCAGAGCGCTCGCGGGTGGTTGCGGTCGCGCTCCACCAGGCCGGCGATGACGCCGCCCTGCCCGACACTGCCGACGTTCGTCGGCGCTTCAAACCCGCTGCCGCGCACGTCAATGCCGGCATCGGCGAGGACGGACTCGAGCGCCGCCGTATCGGGCGGGCCGCCGCACTCGATCCAGAACGAAAGGCTGTAGCCATGGAAGACCGGCGCCTGCGCCAGTCGCAGGGATGGCATCGGCGCCAGCCCGGCGCCGCCCAGCAAGGTCGCGGTGTGGCGCTCGATGCGCTGTTCGATGTCTTCGAGCTTCTGCGGCGCCTCGGAACCGTAGCGCGGAAGCATGTTGAAACTGAGCTGCGCGTCGAACACGTCCTTCGACAGGCTGCGGAATGAGAGCAGGCTGCTGGTCTGCTGCTGCAGCTCGTTCATGCCCGCCTGGCCGCGCTCGCTGGCGGGCTCGAAGACGTGAACAACGGCGTGCCGCACGGGCGTGTGGCGCTGGACCGCCGCCAGCACCGAAGTCACAACGATGGCGGCCGGATGCGCGATCACCTGGATGCCGCCGGCGGCGGCAGCACGGTCCGGCTCGAGGGCCGGGGCCCGCAGGCGTGCGCGCGCGTGCTCCTCGAGGGCATACGTGAGATCGACGATTAGCGGGCGCGCGCCGCTCTGCTCGATCAGATCGACGGCGTGGAGGCTTGATTCCGGTGAACCGGCGAGGAGAACGGCCGACGAATCCGCGAATTGCCCGGGCTCCAGAGCACCGATCAGGATCGCCTCTTCGCCTTGCTCGCTGAGCACGCCACTGATCTTCTCTTCGGAGCCGAGCAGACGCAGCGAGGCGCCGAGATTCTTCTCTTCGGCGAGTTCGCGGATCTCGCGGCCGAGGAGCGAGTCGGCTCCGATGACCGTGATGACACCGATGGCCGGGGGCGGCATATTCAGGCGGTTCGAGGCTGGGCCGGCGGTTGCCGCACGAACCGGCGGACGATGCCCCCGACGCGCACGACAATGCCGCTGCCCACGTACATGACTGACAAAGTCAGCAACATCGGCTGGGAGTAGTTCCAGAGCAGGTAAATAATGCTGCCGAGAAAGATGACGGTCAGCGGCGAGCGCGGCCGCAGCATGCTGATGTCTTTGAAGCTGCGGTAACGCCAGGTGCTCACCATCAGGAACGAGACCAGCGCGAGCAGGCCGATCCAGCATACGGAGAGAATCCACCACTGCAGCGGGACGGAGTCCGAGGCGTAGACTACGGCGGCGATGAGCGCCGCGGCCGCCGGGATGGGCAGGCCGACGAAGTACTTGCGATCCGGCTTGCCCGGATTCTTGGGGACCGGGTTGATCTGGATGTTGAAGCGCGCGAGGCGGGCGGCGCCGCAGAGCACGAACATGAAGGCGGCGAAATAACCGACGCGCAGCAGATGTTCCCGCAGGGCGGCATTTCCTCCGGCATCGGCGAACTGGACGCCCCAGGCGTAGGCGAGAACGGCGGGCGCCAGGCCGAAGGTGATGACGTCGGCCAGCGAATCGAGCTCGCGGCCAAAGTCGCTGACGGTGTTGGTCATGCGCGCGATCCGGCCGTCCAGGCCATCGAGCAGCGCGGCCAGGCCGATCATGATCGCCGCGATCTCAAAGTGTGGGTTCGATCCCCCCGAACCGCCCGTGACCAGGATGGCGCCCTGGAAGGACTTCAAGATCGAAACAAAGCCGAGAAAAATGTTTCCGGCAGTGAAGAAAGCCGGCAGCGCGTACGCGGCACGCGAGCGCTCGCGCTGCTTGATGCGCTTGCGAAGTCCCAGGTTGATGCGTCGAATCACAAGTCAGCTCCTCCTCCGCGCAAGCACTGTAGAGCCGGCGCGGACGCGCTGGCCGCGGGCCACGCTGATCTCCCATTCCGGCCCCAGCAGCACGTCGACGCGCGAGCCGAACTTAATCAGACCGACGCGCTCACCCAGTCCGACGGCCTCGCCGACCTTCCGGCGGAAGACGATGCGCCGGGCGATCAGGCCCGCGATCTGCTTGAAGGTGACGCGCGTCCCTTCCCCTTCAATCGTCACCACGTTCTGCTCGTTCTCAAGCGAAGCCCTTTCCTTACTGGCCACCAGGAACTGTCCGCGTTTGTAATGAATGCCCGTGATGGTGCCCGCGACCGGGGCACGGTTGACGTGGACGTCGAAGATGTTGAGGAAGATGCTGACCCGCGTCGTTTCCCGCGAGTCCTGGTGGACGGCCACCACCTTGCCGTCGGCGGGCGAGACCGCGATCGGACCGCCCGGGATCTCGCGCTCGGGATCGCGAAAGAAATACAGGCAGAAGACCCCGAAGACGAAGAACGGAACACCGGCGAGCGGCGCGCTGAAATAGGCTGCGGCCAGGCCGGCTGCAAACGACCCGAGAGCGTAGTAGATGCCGTCGCGGACGATCATGTCCATCCTCATTTTCGCATGCGCACTACCGCCGTCCCCGGCAGAGCGGTGCCGCGAAATACACCTGATTTCGTGTAAGTCTTTTCTATCCATTGTGTGACGATCCGCCGAGGGCGGACGCAGGCTCTGCGCCCGCGGCAACGTGCGGACTAGACTGAGAAGTTTGTATGAACCCGCGCGCGTACAAGTGGAGCGTTGTGGCCATGCTCTGGTTCGTGTGTTTCTTCAACTATGCGGACCGGCAGGCGATCTTCTCGGTGTTCCCGCTGCTGAAATCCGAGATGGCGCTGAGCGACGTGCAGCTTGGGGTAGTGGGCGCCTCCTTCATGTGGGTGTACGCTCTCATGGGCCCGCTCGCGGGCATGGTGGGCGACCGGCTGAGCCGCAAATCGGTGATCCTCGGAGGACTGGTCTTCTGGTCGCTGATCACGGTGGCCACGGCGCTGTCGCGTACGTATTGGCACCTCGTGCTCTTCCGCGCGCTGGAGGGCTTGGGCGAGGCCTTTTATTTTCCCGCCTCCATGTCGCTTGTGAGCGATTATCACGGGCGCGATACCCGCTCGCGCGCCATGTCGCTGCACCAGTCGAGTGTGTACGCGGGCACGATCGCGGGCGGCACGGTGGCGGGCTTCCTCGGCGAGCACTACGGCTGGCGCTCGAGCTTTTACCTCTTCGGATCGCTGGGCCTGGTGCTCGGGCTGGTGCTGATCGTGCTGCTTCGGGAGCCGGCGCGCGGCCAAGCCGACGAAATTCACGCCGCAAGCAGCAGGGGGCGCGAGGCCCTGGCGGCCATCTTCGGCGTGCGAATGGTCTGGACCCTGGTGGCCGTATTCGTCGGTGCGAATTTCGTGGCCATGGTCTTTCTCACCTGGATGCCGTCGTTTCTCTACCGCAAATTCAGCATGAGCCTGTCGATGGCGGGGCTGAGCGGCACCGCATACCTGCAGATTGCATCGGTGCTGGGGGTCATCTCGGGCGGTGTGTTGGCGGACCGGCTGGCGCGCCGCCACCGCGGCGGGCGCATGATGGCACAGGCGGTCGGGCTGTTCGCCGGCGTGCCGTTCCTGTTCCTCACGGGCTGGACCGTGTCGGTGCCGGTGCTGGTGCTGGCGATGTCAGGCTTCGGTTATTTCAAAGGCCTGTACGACGCCAACATTTGGGCCTCGCTGTACGATGTCGTGAAGGTCGAGCACCGGGCCACCGCGGTAGGCTTCATGAACTCGATCGGCTGGCTGGGCGCCGGCTTCGCGCCCGTTGTGGTGGGCGCGGCCTCCCAGCGCGTGGGCCTGAGCGCCTGCATCAGCGCCACCGCGGGCATCTACCTGCTGGTCGGCCTGCTGCTGGCGCTCGGGATTCGAGCTTACATGGACGGGCCGGCCCGTCCGGCCAAGGTGAACACCCTCTGATGGGCGCAGGCGCGACGAGACCTCACGAATCACATAACGCCTCGCCATGGTTCTCAGCTGAGAAATGAGGGTGGTGGGCGGCATTCGGCCTGATTACGGCTTCCGGGCCAGGAAATAGAGCGTTGCCGGGCGTCTGCCTTGCTCAATCACTTGAAATCCGGCGGCCTGGAGAAAATTCGTCCACCGCGCGGGAGGGAGCGTGCCGCTGTGCACCAGCAGCGGTCCGAATGTGAAGTACAGCCAGGGATCTTTACCGATCAGCATGAGCAGGAATTCGCCACCAGGCTTTAAAACCCGCGAGGCTTCAGCTAGGGAGGCGGTGATTCCGGTGCGGTTCAGGTGATCGATGGCGTAGGCGCTTACGGCCGCGTCGAACGTGGCCGGCTCGAAAGGAAGCTTGCGCATATCCCCGGTCTGAATTGTCGTGCGCTGCTCCAGGCCTGCCGCTCTCAAGTTCGCCACAAGTCTCTCCTGCCCGCTGGTCCCCGGTCCGAAATGGCGCTCGTAGGAATCGCCGAACAGGTCGAGGGCCACCACGGTCGTTTGCGGGCGCGCTTCGAGAACCATGAAAGTCGACCGCCCGGTGCCCGCGCCCATGTCGAGCACTCGCCCTTTCCCCGAGGGCAGAAACGCCTGCGTGGGTAATGCGACACGGCCGTTGATATCCAACACAAAGCGGGCTGCAAGAAAACCGGTGAAGGACCATACAGCCACGGCGCCGATCAGGACCATCAGCGTCCTCGACCATTTCCGGGCATAGCCGGCCAGAAACAAAACCAACATGGCGGCCGTGATCGTGAGGTGCCCGTAGCTCAAGAACCACGGATATCCGAAATTGACTTGGGAGATCATCATTAATTCCTCTCCAGAAACTCGCGGTCCTGTCGCGCCGCGACTACGGCGCGCGTTTCTGCCTCGACATCACCGCGGCCTGCCCGGCGGCTAACCGAGGTTCGTCACCACCACTCCCTGACGGTCGTGGCTCAGAACGCTTCCGCTGATTTGACGGCACTTACTGAGCCGCGCGCGTCAGCAAGCGGTTCGAAATCCTGTCGGGTAGAGTCGAGGACAGGCGCGAGCACTGACGCCGAGGCGCCGCCCCGTTTCCTGC
>JACOTZ010000113.1 GCA_016178155.1 Acidobacteriota bacterium | reverse complement strand
GCGCCACCGGCTGTTCCGGGATCTCCAGCAGGGGCGGCTGCACACTGGGCTCCATAGGTCCCATTATCAGCCAAAACATTTCCGCATCGATATGTTTTTTATACCCGCCCCGATATTTTCACACCTTCTCAGGGAGTGGTAGTGACGAACTTCGGGTAGGACCCCCAGCATGCTGCCGGCCGGCGCTTGCCGGCTCGGGGTTATGCGCCCGCTCCCTTCGGCGGCTTGTAGCCGCAGGCGGCTGCCCGCTTCATCGCCTCCAAACCTTCAGCCGTTGTCAGCAGCGGCGTCGTCTTGATTGCCTTGCAGGCCCCACCCGCGGCTGCCGCCAGAGAGAAAGCCGCCGCTTCCACGTTTCCCGGCACATCGAGGATGGCGGCGAGGTCGTATTCGCCGAAGGTAAACCAGCCCTGCTCCATGGTGCCGCCGAGCTTGCCGATCACCGGCTTGAGCACCTGTAGCCGATCTTGCGGATTCGCGATCAGCGCCTTCCACGCCTCGGGCGTGTAGGCGACCTGAATCAGGAATTTGGCCATTCCGGCCTCCTTTCGATGTCTGGCAATGGTACACCTCCTCCGCGCTGCAGCGCAATTGCCAACTGCGACCTGACTCACCCATTGTCAGCACGGTCGCTGCTAGACCCATGCGCAATCCGCGTGAGACCATCGCCGCGAAAAGACGTGTACGCCCCTTCCGCAATCCGCTTCGCGGGCGTAGAGCCGGTGAGCCTGTGACCTACGCCGGCGGCGCGCTTCGCACGGGAAAATCTGCCGACTCGGTGCGGGCGCCGGCGAGCAATTTCTCGAGCTTCGTCACTACCTCGGGCTTGGTCGCAGCCAGGTTCCGCTTCTCACTCGGGTCGCTCTTCAGGTCATAGAGCTCGAGCGGCCCGCGCTGACCTTGGCGAACGCCCTTCCAGTCGCCGGCGCGAATCGACTGCGAGAAGCCGCGCCTCTCGTGGTGCTCCCAATAAAGGTACTCACGGCTCGGCGCCGCCCCTCTGAGCAGCAACGGTTTGATCGAGACGCCATCCAGCCCGCGCGGCTCTGCAACTCCCGCCAGGTCCGCGAAAGTGGGCAGCACGTCGCAGAAAGCCCACGGCGTATCGTTCACATGCCCGGCCCGGATGCGCCCCTTCCAGGCCGCGATGGCCGGCACGCGCACTCCGCCTTCGTAGAGATCGCCCTTGTACCCGCGCAAGTGTCCCGCGCTGCGGAAGAAGTTGGCGTCGTGCCCGCCCGCATGGTGCGGCCCGTTGTCGCTGGCGAATACGAGGAGCGTATTCTCCGCGATTCCCAGCCTCTCCACGAGCTCCGAAATCCGGCCCACCGACGCGTCCAGCCGCGTCACCATCGCCGCAAAGTTCTTCTCGATCCGCGGCCACTTGCGATCCGAGTAGGGAGCGTCATTCGGGACCTCCATGCCGTTGCCCGTGTCCCGGGCGAGCTCGTTATTGGTGTGCGGGATGGTGTAGGCGAGGTCGAGAAAGAACGGTCCGCTCCGGTGCTTTTCGATGAACTTCAGCGCCCGCTCGGTAAACAGGTCGTGCGTGTAGTCTTTTTTAGAAGCGCCCGTGTTCCCCCTCAGGATCACCTCGCGCTCGCCATCGAGCAGCAGCTCCGGGTAATAGTTGTGCGCGTGCGTCTGCGAGAAGTACCCGAACCACTCATCGTAGCCCTTGCGCGTCGGATAGCCTGTGGAGTAGATCCCGCCCAGCGACCATTTTCCAAACAGGCCTGTTCGATAGCCCGCCTTCTTCAGCACTTCGGCGGTGGTGGTGTCCTCGGGCCGCAGCGGGATCTTGTTGCCGTTGCCGCGCACCCGCGTGTGCCCGTTGTGCAGCCCGGTATGCAGGCACGAGCGCGAGGGCGCGCAGACCGCTCCGCCCGCGTACGCGTGCGTGAACCGCATGCCCTGCGCGGCGAGCCGATCCAGGTTTGGCGTCCGCACCTGCTCCTGTCCGTAGCAGCCGAGGTCGCCCCAGCCCAGGTCGTCCGCCAGGATGAAAATGATGTTCGGCGGCCTGCTCTGCGCGCGCAGAGGCAGCATCGCCGCGGCCGCCGTCCCGAGAAACTCTCTCCGTCGCATCACGCACGATTGTATCCGACGGCCATCCGTACCGTCCCGCACCGAATGGCTTGCCGAGGACGACGGCCGTCAGCACTCAGTTCCTACCGATCGCCTACTACGCGATGCGGCCCTTGCGGAAGAGAGACGCAGCCGGCGCCGGCACTGTGCGTGACAGCGCTCGGATGCCCGCCTGCTATGCCCGGATCGTCTGCTGCACCCACCCCGGCTCTTCCCCGAGCCACTGTGGATGCGAGGCGGTCGCATCGTAGAGCGAGCTCGTCTTGAACAGCTCGAAGGCGCCGCGCGCCGCCGCTTTCTCCGTCTTCTCCAGCAGCCGGCTGACCTCGGCGCCGCCCATCGGCCGGAACCTGCGCGCGGCCTCGAACGCCTGCTCCAGGATCTCCATGCTGTCGATGCCCGTAATCACCACCGAGGCCGGCAGGTTCAGCGCATAGCGCAAACACTCGGTTGCCGTCACCGCGCCGGAATCCAGAATGCGCCCGTTCGCCAGAGGCTTCATCCCGAGCACGCCGATCTCGTTCTTCACCAGCTCCGGAAGCACCAGCTTCTCGAAGCTGCGAAAGTGTGCATCCATGACGTTCAGCGGCATCTGTACCGCGTCGACCCGCTGGCCGCGCGCCGCGGCCACTTCGAGAGTGTACAGATGAATGCGAGGGTCCTTGTGCCCGGTGAAGCCGATGTACCGCACTTTCCCGGCCTTCTGCGCCTCGAGCAACGCCGCATGGGCGCCCTCGTCGGGATCGAACATGCGGTCCGGATCTTCGAACCGGATCACCTCGTGGTGCTGGATGAGATCCAGATGATCCACCTGCAGGCGCCGCAACGACTCGTCGAGCTGTTTCGCCGCTTCGCTCCGCGAACGCCCGTCGATCTTGGTCATGAGGAAGACCTTGTCACGATAGCCGTCGCGCAAAGCCTTGCCCATGCGGATTTCGCTCGCCCCTTCGTTGTAGTCCCAACTGTTATCCATGAAGTTGATGCCGCGGTCGATCGCGCCGCGGATAATCCGTTCCGCGAGCCGCTCGTCAACGTGCGGGAGTGCCAAGTGCCAGCCTCCCAGGCCGATCGCGGACACGCGTTCTCCCGTTTTGCCGAGAGTGCGGTACGGCATTTCTGAGTGCTTCAGGCTTTCCGTCATGTTCTCCTCCGCCCTGACGCCGCGGTCCAGCGTGCGTCATGGCGCGGACCGCCCAGGCGCGAATGTCACCATTCCATAGCGTGTCATGCGCTCGAGGGGATCGCAAAATTTGTAACCGTCGCGGCGGGAGAATACGTGCGTGGATGGCTCTGCGGCTCGGGCGCCCGCTTACGGTTTTTCGCCGGGCTTGATCCGCCGCCAGCCCCGCTGTGGCTGCGGTTCCGGCTGCGGGGCGGGCTCCGGCGAAGGCTCTGCCGCGGGCTTTGGCTCGTCGACGCGCCGCCAGCCGCCGGTAGTGGAACCGTCTTCGTTCACGCCGGGGCGCCGCTTCGGCACCGCTGCGACACTCGGCTCCGCCGGCGCCGGGCTGATCACGGCGGATGTGGTGCTTCCCCCCTGTGGGGTCAGGTACACGCGGCGATAGCGGACCTCCGCGTCCGGATAGCGCCGGCGCGTCGCTGTTGCAAGCGCGACTTCGAGGGTACGTTCTGTTCCCGGCTTCGCACCCTCGGGGAGATGGAAATGCAACGCGTACCGCTGCCGGATCCGTGCCAGCGTGGTCTCGAGCGATCCCGCGTCGTCCACGCGCAGGCTGTCGCCGCCCGAGCGCCGGGCGATTTCCGCCGTCCCGGCCGATTGCGTCCGCGGCCTGTTGACCACCGGTCCGGGATACCGCCGCCGGCCGAAAATGATATCGCCCAGCGGTCCCCCGGGCCACGATCCACCTGGCCACGGCCCGCCCGATCCGACGCTCGGCCTCCCCGTGCCCATGGCGTCCGGCGCGAGCAACGCGCTGAGTACGGCGTCGGCGCCGGCCAGCGCCCGCGAAACGCCGGCCTCATCGCGGCCGCGCTCCGTCTGGTCGTCCGTCAGGATGACGATGGCCCGACGCGCCTCCCGCCGTCCCTCGCGCTGCAGGTATT
Source organism: Acidobacteriota bacterium (assembly GCA_016178155.1). GTDB lineage: Bacteria > Acidobacteriota > Terriglobia > Bryobacterales > Bryobacteraceae > JACOTZ01. The sequence goes on along the minus strand of JACOTZ010000113.1, from coordinate 3,566 downwards.
TCGCCGCGTCCAGCAGCGCGTGCGTGATGTCAGTACCGCCGTCGAAGGACTCCTGCCTGAGCACGTCCTCGAGCGCGCGCTCCACGTCTTCGCGGCTGTCCCGCAACGGCAGCCGCAGCCGCGTCCCGCGGTCGAATACCATGATCCCGACGCGGTCTCTCTCGGCGAGCACGCGCAACGCCTGGTGCGCTGCCGACGCCACACGGGAAACGTGCGGCTGCATACTGCCGCTCACGTCGAGCAGCAGAAGCACGTCGACGGGCATGTCCTCGGGCGCAAAATTGCGGATCGCCTGCGGCTGCCCTTCGTCATAGAGCAGGAAATCCTCGGCTTGCAAGCCGGTGATGGCGCGGTTCTGCCGGTCGACGACTTGCGCGTCCACGCGGACCAGCGAGACCTCGCTGCGGAACACCAGGTCTCCCTCGGCGGCCACAAGGACCCCCGTGGCAGCGATAGCAAGCAGCGGGAGAATGGCGCGGCGGAGCATTACGGGTCACTTCGAGCCAATAAACAGCTCAACCTTATTACGTATCCCGACCCCCGCGGGTTTCCATGGCCGGCTCGGGAGCTACGCTCGTCTGAACCGCTTTGCCCGCCTGAACAGCGGCGAGTCTGTTCTCGTTCTATGGTCGCTCATCGCAAGTCGAGCCGCAACATGAGCTTGCCTCACGGGCTGTGCTCGGATAGCGGCTGCCGTTGCGAGGCGCGGCGACCGGGCGGAGTGCAGGATCGCAACACCGTAAGGCACTTAAGACGCCGCGGAGAAATATCTTGGGCATTTAAACTCAACCGCTCCTCTGAAGACGCGGCTGAACTCATTGATTCCACTACCGGGCCCCGCCGCGTCTTCATTGCCTTTGGTGGCCCGCAGCGGGCCATGGGGTGCTCCCCTGAAGACGCGCCGCAAACAGTTGATTTCACTTTGTCGGCCCGGAGCGCGTCTTCATCCCCTTTGGTGGGTCGCAGGCCCATGCAGCACACCCTTGCGGTCGCGGCTCAGCATGCGGTTCCGAGCCGCAACCGCAAGGGAGCGGTCTGCGCGAGAGCGAAACATTTGTTCAGACTATTGTTTCGCGCCGCCTAAGAGAGTGCTCGCGGCTTGCCGTCCCGCATACCGATTGCTGACGGGCGCGGCTCGAAAGTGTTGATTCTAAGCCGCGACCGTGAGCGAGCGGTTCAGGCGGGACACCACGCTAGCTGCGCTCGGCCTTCACATTGATGGAAGCTTCGGCGAGCTCGGTCAGCTTCTTGTCGGTTTGCTTTTCCTCGTTCAGGGTCGCTTCGAGCAGGCGTGCCGCGTCAGCGCGTCCAATGCGGTACGCAAAAGTGCGCGCAGTGCCGTAGCCGGAGATTTCGTAGTGCTCCACCCGTTGTGCCGCGGCGATGAGCGCGGCGTCTTTCACGTCAGGATCGCCCTCCGCTTTCACGATCTCATCGCTTTCCGCGATCAGACCTTTCATGGCCTCGCAAGTTTCGCCTTCCGGGGTCCTCCCGAGGGCGGAAAAGACCTGCCTGAGCCGCTCGATCTGCCCCTCGGTCGCACGGAGGTGGTCATCAAAGGCTCGCTTCAACTGCGGCGACCGCGCGGCCTCTTTCATCTTCGGCAGAGCCTTCGTAATCCGTTGCTCCGCATCGTAAAGGTCCTTGATTTCAACGAAGAACAGGTCCTCCAGGTTATTCAGTCGAAGATTTGTAAATACGCCCATTGTTTAACTCCTGTATTGGTATGTCTGCGACGCTTCAAAACTCCAGGCCATTGGCCTCGATTCGGTTGGCCTGCGCCCGATTGTGGATTCCATCTCGTGGACGGCCCTGGCGTCGCGTCAATGTCGTATTTTCGATCGTTTTACCGTGTGCGGTGCGTGGGGTCCAAACTCGAACCCATGCCTCCCATCCGCGCCGATGAAAGATTGCGCGAGAACTTTCCCGGACGGCTTCGCCCGATCGTCCACCGCAGCCGAGTTGCAGCCCGGCGGCGACACGCGTGAGCGATGTTCGCCGCGAGCCGCGTGCAATCTTGCTTTCCCCAGCCCCGCGGCGTTTACCCGAATGCTGTACTGCTCTTTGCGGTCATCTGCCGGGGCGTCCAGGCGATTGCCTGGGATGGTACCGTTAGCGAGTACGGATGATCAAGACTATGCCGCCGGTCCATCCCGGTGAAACTTTGCGGGAGGACTTTCTGAAACCGCTTGGCCTGACGGCCAACCGCCTCGCAATCGAGTTGCACCTGCCCGTGACTTGGGTGAACGATATCGTTCGCGGCCGGCGGGCGATCACCGCGGACACGGCTCTCCGACTGGCGAGGTATTTCGGAACGACGCCTCGGTTGTGGATGAATCTCCAGGGAACTCCGATCTGGGAGGTGCTCACGACGCGCGCGTTTCCGAAATCGCCACCCGGATGAGGCCCTACCGGGCTGCGTGACCAGACGTTCAGCAGAGCCGCGGCGGATTAGGACCGGATAAAGTCATTAGCTTCTTGGCGGTGAGGGTGGGATTCGAACGCTCCGGCCGCCTTGGCGATGTGTAAGTTACAGACTCCTCGTCGCCGGGAGTGCCAGAACTGCCAGGGTTGCCGTCGCGCATTGCCCACTATTGCCCACGGTTCCAATCCGACTCAAATTAACCGCGGTCCCGGATACGGCCAGTAAGCGAGGACAGGAACGCCAGAAGGTCCTGCTTTTCAGCAGCGGTAAGACGCAGCGGGCGAATCTCAGGATCGAGCCCCGGATTCTGATTGCCTCCGCGATCGTAATATTCGATGACTTCTTCCAGTGTCGCGAGACTGCCGTCATGCATGTAGGGCGCAGTGCGCGCGATTTCACGGAGCGTCGGCGTCTTGAAGTTGCCCTGACCTGCCCCGGCATCGGTAAAACGACCGTCACGCCAGGCGACGCCCGTGTTGTGCAAACGCTCGTCGGTGAAGTTAGGTCCGACGTGGCAGGAAGTACAGTTGGCCTTGCCGCGGAAGAGTTGCAGTCCGGCTAGTTGCTCAGGCGTGAGCGCGCCGCGGTCGCCGTTGATGTAGCGGTCGAACGGAGAATCGCCCGAAAGGATCGATCGGACAAAGCGGGCGAGCGCGCGCGAAATTTCGCCGGGCGCAAGGCTGACCCGGGCGGCGGCCTCGGAGAGCGGCAGGTCCATTTCGTTGGGGTCCTCGATGGGCTTGAGGACTTGTTCTTCCAGCGTGGCCACGCGTCCGTCCCAGAAGAACAAGCGGCCGTAGCCGCGATTGATCAGAGTAGGAGAGTTGCGCCGCCCCTTCCGCTGGAAGACGCCGACTGCGATGGCCCGGCCGTCGGAGAAGGCGCACTCGGGATCGTGGCAGGACGAACAGGAGATCGAGCTGTCGCGGGAAAGGCGGCGGTCGAAGAACAACCGCCGCCCCAGGGCGATCTTTTCGGCAGTAAGCGGGTTGTCCTCGGGGGCTAGTGTAGTGTCTGCGAAATAACTAGACAATTCATCGTTTCCGCTTTCTGGACTTGGGGCTGGTGCAGCCGGGTTTGATCTGCTCCAGGGTCCGGCGGCAGCGGGTGAGCTTTTCCTGGATAGACTCGACCGTCGCGG
>JACOTZ010000112.1 GCA_016178155.1 Acidobacteriota bacterium | reverse complement strand
ATCGGCGGGTTATACAGGACGAGCGCGTCGGGTCGCGAAGACACAGACCGGTCTTCGTCGCGCGCATCAAGCGTGTCGTTGAGCGCGGCCATGGCCGCGCAGGCCGCTCCGGCCGATCCGCCGCCGGCAATAACGCGCGCCGCATCGACGCCGAACTCGGCGGCGTTCTGGCGGATGTAGCGAACGGCGCTCTTGCAGTCTTCCATGCTTTCGAGCGGCGTCGTCTTGTGGCGCGTGCTGACGCGGTAGTCCGCGCTGGCCGCGACAAGCCCGCGGCTGGCGAGGTAGCGCGCTTTCGAATAGAACTGGCGCGGCGAGCCGGTGCGGAACCCGCCGCCAAAGAAGAACACAATCGCGGGGCGGCGATCGGAGGTCTTCCAGTCCTGCGGGAAGAAAAAGGTCATGGCGAGCTCGCCCTGCAGAGTGCGCTTGTAGACGACCTCGCGCATTCCGGCGGCACTCGCCGCGGCGGTGGCGAGCAGGACGACAGCAAGGATGCGGGTGCGCATTGGCGCATTGTATCCAAGCCTGCGGGGCGGCGGACGATCCCATGCGGAGCAAGGCGGCTAATGCGCCGTCTGGCGCCCCGCCAGGCTACGGATTGCCGGAACGACCGCATCGGAACTAATTCCGCTCGGCCGCCCCCCTCAACCCAAGCCGGGACGGAGCCTTTTGACAGCAAAATTCGGTACTGTTACTTTTCCACAGAGAGTACTATACTGGTCGCACGTGCCAATAATCCGGGGCAGGCATCGTGGTGGCGCCATCCGTGCCGTCGCAGCGGCGGGCGCGCTTGCGCTCTGCGGATGCGGCGCGCAGGCCACGGGTGAGCACGTGCCGGAGTACTCCCGCACGCCGCGCAATGGCGGCGGCCAAATAGAGTATGTCTTTGGGGTGCCGCCGGTCCATAATCCAGTGCACTTGTTTGAGATCTACCAGCCGTTAATGGAAATCATCAACGCGGGCGTGACTGGATTTCAGGTGAAGATCGAGACGGCTCCGGACCATGCGAGCTATCAGCAGAAGTTAATCAGCGGACACCTGCAGTTTGCGATTCTAGATCCGCACCTGGTGATCGGGGCTGAGCGGCGCGGCTATAGGCCGTTCGCCAGGGTGGCCGAGCGGATCGGGGGCCTGATCGTGGTCCGCAAAGACTCTCCTATCCACCGGGCCACTGAATTGAAACACCGGGTGATCAGCTTCGCGACCCCGGACGACTTCGCGTCAACCATGCTGCCCAAGCTGCTGTTGAAGAACCTGGGATTGAACGTGGAGCGGGAGGCGCAGGCGACTTACGTTGGGTCGCCGGAATCGGCCGCGATGAACGTGTACCTCGGGTTGGCGGCGGCGGGCGGTATGTCGGTGGCCGCGTGGCAGGCGTTGGCGCGCTCGCAGCCGGATATGGCGGCGGCATTGCAGGTGCGGTGGCGCAGCGAGAGTTATGTGGGGCCGGCGGTGCTCGCCCAGGACGCCGTGCCTGAAGCGGACCGGCGGGCGGTGGGAGCCGTTCTCGCGACGCTGCACACGACCGAGTCCGGGCGGGCGGCGCTGAGCCGGCTCGAGGTGCCGCGATTCGAGGCGGCCACACCGGGATCCTACGACGGCGTCTGGGAGTTCCTTGGCGTCTACCGGGCAGCCTTTGGTCCCGCGCCGGGGGTGCGCCCATGAGGAAACTCCTGCGGCTGCTGCGCCCCCGGACGATCGGCGCGCAACTGATCGTCGGAGTGGCCCTGGTGCACCTGCTGCTCATGACCATCTTCGTGCTGGACACGGTGCACCGGCAGAGGTCGTTCCTGCTGGAGCGCTCCCGCGAGCGGGTGCTGTTCCAGGCGGCGGCGCTGGCGGCCAGCAGCCTCCGCAGCATGATCATGAACGATCTGGAGGGACTGGCCGAAACCGTGGCGGCGTTCTCGCGCGAACCCGGCGTGCGCTATGCGATGGTTACAGACAAGACCGGCCGGGTGCTGGCGCACACCGACCGGACCAAGTCGGGGCTGTACATCACGGACGCGGCAAGCGTTCAGGCGCTGCAGGGGCTGGCGCAGAAACGGCTGCTTGCGCTGGGCGGCAACGTAGTCTCAGCCATGGCGCCGGTGAGCGTGGGCGCGCGCCATCTCGGCTGGGCCTGGATCGCGTGGGACCGGAACGCCGATGAGGCGCACGTTGACCGCGTCACCAAGTCGGGGCTCCTTTATATGGGATGGGCCGTGCTGGTGGGCACGGTCTTCGCCATCTCGCTGGCGGGCACCATCACCCGCCCGCTGCGGCTTCTGCTGCGGGGAGCGAGGCGGCTGTCGCGGGACCAGCTCGACACGCTCGTGCCGGTGACCACGCGCAACGAGGTGGGAATCGTCACCCGCGCCTTCAACGAAGCCATGGAGAAGCTGGCGCGGCAGCGCGCCGAGCTGCAGCGTTCCCGCGACCAGCTCGAGCAGCGGGTACAGGAGCGCACGCGCGAGCTGGCCATGAGCAACGTCGCCCTGGCGCGGGAGATCACCGAGCGCGTGCAGGCCCAGGATGCGCTGCGCCGGGCGCATAACGAACTCGAAGAGCGGGTGCGTGAGCGCACAGCTGAGCTGGCGCAAACCAACCAGGCGCTGGCGCGCGAGATCAGCGAACGCGTGCGCGCCGAAGAGGCCCTGCAGGGGGCAAATGCCGCCTTGCAGAGGTCGAATGAGGATCTGAAGCAGTTCGCATACGCCGTGTCGCACGACCTGCAGGAGCCGTTGCGCATGGTGTCGAATTTCACCGGGCTGCTGCAGAAGCGCTACTCGGAACGGCTGGACGAACCGGGCCGCGAATTCATGCAATATGCAATCGAGGGCGCGACCCGGATGCAGGCGATGATCCGCGATCTGCTTGCCTACTCGCGGACCATGAACGTCGACGAGCATCAGATCACCCGGGTGGATTGCAACGAGGCGCTGGATAAAGCCCTGCTCAATCTGGAGACCGCCATCGAGGAGAACCGCGCGCACATCGATGCGGGGCCGCTGCCGGTGGTCCGCGCCGCCGAAGTCGCAATGGTGCAACTGCTGCAGAATCTTGTGGGGAACGCCATCAAATACCGCAGCGAGGAGCCGCCCCACATCCGGATCTTCTGCTCCAAGGTCGCGGGCGAATGGCGTTTCGGCGTGCAGGACAACGGCATCGGGATCGCGGCCGAGTACCAGGCGCGCATCTTCGGCCTTTTCAAGCGCCTGCACACGAACAAGTATCCGGGCACAGGCATCGGTCTGGCGATCTGCTCGCGCATCGTGCAGCGCTACGGCGGCAGGATGTGGGTGGAATCGCAGGACGGCCGCGGCTCGACGTTCTTCTTCACGCTGCCGCCGGAGCGCGTCATGGCGGAGCCGCGGGCGGAACCCGGCCCGCTGATAGCGGCATCGCGGGTGTCGGAGGGAGGCAACGCCGCCGGCCTGTGATCTGGGCGCACTGAGAGATATCGAACGCGGTGCGCCGTCCGAACCCGCGAGCGCCGACGGCCTGCTGGAAGTGCCCGGCGTGGGACCGAAGGCGTTGCGCAATTCGGCTCCGACCTTCCGCGCATCGTCAATCCGTGGCGGGCAGCGCGAAGGCCACGTAGGCGCCGCGAATCGGTTCCTGCGTGGCGGGGGTGAGTCCCGCCTGCGCCGCCGCGCAGAATACGACGTACTGGCGCCCGGCGACTTCGTACACCGCCGGGATGCCTTCCAGAGCGGCTTCCAGTTCGTATTCCCACAGCACCCTGCCGTTCGCTGCATCGAGCGCGCGCACCTTCTTGTCGCGCGTGCCGGTGAAGATCAGCCCGCCTGCCGTCACCACCGGACCGACCTTTGGATAATGCGTTCCAGTGTTTTTGATGCCTTTCGCGGCAAGGTGCGGCACTTCGCCGAGCGGGATCTTCCACCGGATGGTGCCTTCATTGAGGTCGTAAGCGGTCAGCGATGTCCATGGGGGCGCGATAGGCGAGAGGCCGTCGCTCGCGATCATGAATCCGAATCCGCTGTAGTAGCGCTCGCCGGCGGACGCGGCCAGCGCCTCGTCCTGCTTCGGATCTTTGGCGAGCTTCAGCATGCTGGGCAGGTCCTTCGACACGATGAACAATAAGCCGTGCTCGGGATCGGCCGCCGCGCCTCCCCAGTTCGCTCCGCCGTTATTGCCGGGCATCTGCACCGTATCGCGCAGACCGGGCGGCGTGAACAATCCCTCGTTGCGCGCGCTGAGGATCTGATCGCGGAACTTCGCTCGTTCCCGCGGTGAGAGGAACGGACTCAGATCGTCCGCCGTGAACTTCTGCCGTGCGAACGGAGGCGGCTTCACCGGATGCGGCTGCGTCGCCCACGTCTGCTCGCCCGGCATGTCGGATTTCGGCGCGGGCTTTTCCTCCACCGGCCACAGCGGCTTGCCGGTCACACGGTCGAATACCCAAAGGTAACCCTCCTTGCTGGGCAGCGCGACGATATCGAGCATCTTGCCTTGGTGGCGCACGGTGAGCAGTTTCGGCGCGGTCGCGCCGTCGTAGTCCCAGATATCGTGATGCACCATCTGGAAATGCCAGATGCGCCGGCCCGTGCGTGCATCGAGCGCCAGCAGGCAATCGCTGTACAGATTCGCGCCGCCGCGGTCCGCGCCGTAGAAGTTGTACTTCGCGCTCGCGGTCGGCGCGTACAGGACGCCTCGCTTCACGTCGAGCGACATCTCGCCCCAGACATTCGCACCGCCCACACGCTGCCACGCGTCTTTGGGCCAAGTCTCGTAACCAGTCTCGCCCGGCCTCGGCACCGTGTGGAACGTCCATACCTGCTTGCCCGTACGCACGTCGAAGGCCCGTATGTCTCCGGGCGCCGAGCCGTATCCCTGGTTGGTCGCCGAGCCGAGAATCAGCAGATTCTCGAACACGCGGCCAGCCGTGGTCGCTTGCACCAGGCGAATCGTCTCCGGATCCCGGTCGAGCCCTTGCTTCAGATCGACGCACCCCCCTGTTCCGAACGATTCGATGGACTCGCCCGTGCGTGCATCGATCGCGCGCAGGTAGTGATTGCTGGCGAAGAGCAGGCGGCGGTCGGAGCGGTCGGAGCTCTCCCAGTAGTTGATGCCGCGGCTGGTGATGATCTTCGTATCCGGTTCTGCCGGGTGCACCCAGATCTCTTTACCCGTGACCGCGTCGAGCGCCACGATGGACTTGCCCTTGCCGAGCACGTACATCGTCCGGTCCACAACCAGCGGATTGAAGAAATACCGGCTGTCATCCCCGGTCGGATACCTCCACGCCACCTGGAGCTTTGTGATGTTTGAGCGGTTGATCTGCGTCAATGACGAGTACTGCGCGGCATCGGCCGAGCCGCCGTAATCGCTCCACGTTCCGCGGTCCTGCGCCGCAAGGGACAAGCAAAGCCAGAGAAAACAAAAAGCCGCGCGAATCATCTCCTCCCGATCTTACAGTGCGGAAGCGCGGCTGCATTCCCGGTGCGTCGGACCGCGATGATTATGAGAGGCCTGCCGAAGGCTCCTCGGCGAGCAGGTTCTCGCTCGCCCTCGAGTACTACACGATGGCTGCTGGCTTGCCGGCATTCCGGCCCTTCCTGGCGTGACCGCATATCGGCGCAGGCGGCGGTGCAGGCACTTGCGTTGCGGCTAATCGCGGATCGCCTGGAGCACGGGGAGGCGGTCCCCGGCCCCATGGACGTGTCCATCGTTGCCGCCTGAGAAATCACCGCCAGACTGGCCCTCCACCAAGGCGAAGCAGGCTCTCGCAGCGTTGCCGCGGATCGGCTGGCGCGGCCATGAAGGTGCTCGCCAGCAAGACGGGCCTACGCCGCGAACATCTGTAACCCTCAACGGCTGACAATGACCGCCGGTGGTGCCCCTGCATCACGCTCGCCCCGTTTGCAACCGCTCGATGGACAGCCGCCCTTGTTTCGCATGACGATCGCGCAATCGTTGTAACATTCTTAAAGCCCGCCATGCCCAATCGAATCACCCGCCGCGCTTTCAACGCATCCGCCGCCGCCTTCCTCCCGCTGGCGCATGCCGCCGACTCGCAGCTCGAAGTGCGTGTCGCCGAACCGGGCCCCGACATCACGCCGATGCTCTACGGCCATTTCATCGAGCACCTGGGGGGCGTCATCTACGATGGCGTGTGGGTAGGCCGCGCATCGAAGATCCCGAACGTCGATGGCATCCGCAAGGCGTTCATCGACGACCTCAAACGGATTAAGGCGCCGGTCCTCCGCTGGCCGGGCGGGTGCTTCGCCGACAGTTATCACTGGCGCGACGGCATCGGCGGGAGGCGCCCGAAGACGTACAATTTCTGGCAGCGCTCGATGCCCAAGGGCGTCGATGCCACCGAACCCAACACGTTCGGCACGCATGAATTCCTGAAGCTGTGCGAACTCGTCGGCGCCGAACCCTACCTCGCCGGAAATGTAAACTCAGGAACGCCGCAGGAATTCGCCGACTGGGTATCGTACTGCAACGCGCCCCAGGGCACGCTCACGCTCGCCGCCGAGCGCGCGGCCAACGGTCATACGGCACCGTACAACGTGCGCTATTGGGGTGTCGGCAACGAATCGTGGGGCTGCGGGGGCAACTTCAAACCGGAGGAATACGCAGCCGCCTATGCACGCTTCGTCGCGCAGTTTCCCACTTATACGGCGCCCTACCTGATCGCCGCCGGGCCGAGCAGCGGCGACCTCAACTGGACGCGCGGCTTCTTTGAGGCGTTCACGCGCAAAACCCCGCAGGGAGTGCGCCAGCGTGCGCCCATGCACGGATGGGCGCTGCATTACTACACGTTCTATCGCCCGCCCGGCGGGCGCTCGGACAAGTTTCCGCCCGAGCAGTGGTATCCGGTCCTCGCTCTCGGGATGCGCATCGAGAAGCTCATTCAGGACCACTGGGCAGCCATGGGCGAGTACGATCCCCAGCACCGTGTGAAGCTCGTCATCGACGAGTGGGGCGTCTGGTACCGTGACGATGCAGTGGTGAAGCCGTCGTACCTGTTCAGCCACTACATCACCCTGCGCGACGCGGTGCACACCGCGCTCAACTTCGACATATTCCACCGTCACGCGGACAAGATCGCCATGACCAACGTGGCGCAGACCGTCAACTGCATCCACTCGCTGTTCCGCGCCGACGGCCCGAAGTTCGTGCGGACGCCGGCCTATTACGTCTACGAGCTATACCTGCCCCACATGGGCGCGCGCTCGCTTCCGGTCCAGAGCCAGGCGGCCGGCATCAGCTTCACAGGTCAGGGCGGCGAGGCGGCGATCCCCGGTCTTTCAGCGTCCGCATCGCTTCACGGCAGGACGGTGACCGTCACGCTGACCAACCCGTCCCACAGCTCCCCCCAGCAGGTGTCGGTGCGCCTGGCCGGCGGGTCTCCGCGCGGTGCGCGCGCGAAAATGCTCACCCATCCGGACATGCAGGCGGCAAACACGTTCGAGGCGCCCGACGAAGTCAGAATCCAGCCGCTCAACGCCACCGTCAGCGGCGATCGTGTGCTGGTGAGCCTGCCGAAACACGCGATCGCCGCCCTGCAGATCGAGTTGGCATGACCGCAGTGCAATCGCTCCCGGTAACCACCTCCCACGACGGCGTCCGGCCCCTGCCCGCACGCCCTTTCCCGGTGGTAGGATGCCGGGCATGCCGCTTGCCATTACGATGCGGCCCAATGCCGGAGTTGCTATCTTCACCGCCTCCGGCGCGCTGATGCCCGGAGGGCGCCGGCGCCTTTGCCGCCGCGCTCGTCCGCGTCTGGGAACTACGTTTCGCTCACCCGCCGCGGCGCCGCCGTCAGACTGCTGCGGCCCTTCCGCTATGTCGCCGACCTTCTGCGCGCGAGCCGGCTCGACCAGGTACTGGAGGTCTACACCGACGAGCAGGCGGCCGTAGAGCCGTTTGAGGCGGGAGGCCGAGGCGCGGCGGCTAAGGGGCTGCGAAAGAATAACCTGTTCATCGAGATCCATCCGCTCCCTCAGAAGGTGTGAAAAATTGATGTCGGGCCTCTTTTCCACAGGCTAACCGACTGCAAACATTGGAGGCCGGAAATGGTTTTTTCGAATATTTCACACCTTCTGAGGGAGCGGGTTGCACGGGGCCGGAACATTTGCTCATCTTGTTGTTTCGCCGCCCCTAACTGAGGTGACCCGGCTGCCTCCCCAAACCTTGCAAGCCTCGGGAGAGCGCGTGCTAGCCTGCCATCGTGATCTCCCCCGCGCGCCGCGTTGCGTTCGACGTCCTCGAGCGCGTCGAGGGCGGCGCCTGGGCCTCCGACCTGCTGGTGGCGATGTCGGAGCAGCTCGCCTCCTGCGATGCCGGCCTCGCGCGCGAGATTACCTTCGGCTGCCTGCGCCGCCAGGCGCAGCTTGATTTTCTGATCCGCTTCTACTCCGGCCGCGACCCGGCGTCGCTTGACGCGCCGGTCCGCACCGCACTGCGCATGGGGATTTACCAGCGCCGCTACATGGATCGCATCCCGGCCCATGCCGCCGTCGGGGAAAGCGTCGAGCTCGTCAAGGCGGCGAAAAAGCGCTCGGCGGCCGGGCTCGCCAACGCGGTTTTGCGCAAAGTCACGCGCGAGGAGATCGCCTGGCCCGATCGTCCCACCGCCCTCTCCATGCCGCGCTGGATCCTCGAGCGCTGGGACGAGCAGTTCGGTCCCGAGATCTCGGCCCGAATCGCGGAAGCCTTTCTCTCTCCTCCCGAGACCTGGCTCCGCAATCCGCCGCTCGAAGCGGGACTGACGATTGAGCAGGGCGATGTACCGGGCGCCTACCGGCTTGTCTCCGGTGAAGCGCGCGGCCTGCGGGTGCAGGATATCGGATCGCAGGCCGTCGTACCCCTGCTCGGGTTGCGGCCAGGCCACACCTTTCTCGATCTCTGCGCCGCGCCGGGCAACAAAACCGCGCAGGCGCTCGAAACCGGCATTCAGGCGGTCGCCTGCGACCTCCACTTGCACCGCCTCCGCCATGTGGCGGGCTGCGATCGCGTGCTGCTCGACGCCACCCAGCCGCTGCCGTTCGCCAGGCGGTTCGACCGCATCCTGGTCGATGCGCCCTGCTCGGGCACCGGCACCCTCGGGCGCAATCCCGAGATCCGCTGGCGCCTTCGCCTCGCCGATCTCACCGACCTGCACGTCCGCCAGGTGGCGATGCTGATGCACGCGCTCCCCTTGCTCGCCCCCGATGGGCGGCTCGTCTACTCCACCTGCTCGCTCCAGCGCGAGGAGAATGAAGAGGTCGTCGCCGAAGTGATCGGGAACGCAGGTGGGTTCGTGTTATCAGGCACTTACAGGCGAACTCCCGCCCTCCACGCGGGTGATGGTTTCTTCGCCGCTGTGTTAACATCGGAGTAGTCCCAAATGGTTGAAATCGTTCCGTCCATTCTGTCTGCCGATTTCAGCCGCCTGGGAGAGGAGATCGGGCGCGTCGAGCGGGCCGGGGTCCGGATGCTCCATGTCGATATCATGGATGGCCACTTCGTACCTAATTTGACCTTGGGACCTCCGGTGGTCAAGTCAATCCGGAGAATCACGAAGCTGACGCTGGACGTTCACCTTATGATCACGGATCCCGACAGGTTTGCGCCCATGTTCATTGAGGCCGGCGCCGACCAAGTATCGGTTCATTCCGAGGCTTGCCCGCACCTGGACCGCACGCTGCGTCTGATCCAGAGCGAGGGCGCGCGCGCCGGAGTCGTGCTGAATCCGGCTACCCCTATCCAGGTCCTCGATGAGGTCCTGGAAGTCGCCGACTATGTGCTGGTCATGAGCGTGAACCCCGGATTCGAAGCCCAGACATTCATCCCCAACGTGCTGCGCAAGGTGCGCGGGCTCGATTTCCGCCGGCGGGAACTCGGATTGCAACTCCCGATTGAGATCGACGGCGGAATTTCGCTCGACAACGCCGGCGAGGTGGTGCGCGCGGGTTGCGATTGGATCGTCGCCGGCTCGAGTATTTTTCACAGTGCCGATCCCGCCGCAACTGTGGCGCGGATGCAACAGATCGCCCGGGAGGCCCAGGCAGTTCACGTCTGAACGGTGATCGTGAGTGCAGGTTAGATATGGTTTTGCGTTCTCGAAAAAGCTGGATGTTTCGCGCCGCCGTACTGGCGCTCGCCGCGTTGCTCGCGGCCTCCTGCGGCTTCCGCCGCAAGAAGTACGAAAACCCGATCAGCACGGACACCGAGCAGCCCGACAAGGTGCTGTTCGACAAGGCCATCTCCGACATGGAGCGCGGCCGGTATGAGGTCGCCCGGCTGACCTTGCAGACGTTGATGAACACGTACGACACCAGCGAGTTCCTGGCTAAGGCCAAGCTTGCCTATGCCGATAGCTGGTATCGCGAGGGCGGCTCGCACGGGCTCGCGCAGGCCGAGGCCGAGTACAAGGATTTCATCCTGTTCTATCCCACCCTCGAAGAGGCTGCCGAGGCGCAGGAAAAGGTCTGCATGATCCATTACAAGCAGATGGAGAAGCCCGACCGCGATATGCTGCACGCCATGCGCGCCGAAGAAGAGTGCCGCAATGTCCTAGTTCAGTTTCCCAACAGCAAGTTCGCCCCGCGCGCGCAGCAGCGATTGCGTGAGATCCAGGAAGTGATTGCCGACGGCGAGTTCCGCCGCGGCGATTTCTATCACAACAAGGGAAGCTACCCCGCCGCCTCCAACCGCCTCGAAGGTCTGACCAATCAGTATCCCCTGTACAGCCAGGCCGATGTCGCCAACTGGATGCTGGGCGATTCCTTCGAGAAAATGGGCGCCCGTTTCCGCGACCGCGCCGGCGCCGCCTATGCCCGCATCGTCCGGGAATACCCGCTGAGCCCTTTAGCCGACGAGGCCAAGAAGAAGCTGGAGAGAATGGAACTGCCCATCCCCGAGGCGGACCCGGTCGCCTATGCGCGCATGAAGTACGAGCTGGAGAACCGCAAAGACCCCCCGATGATGAGCCACTTCTGGGGCATCTTCAGAAAGAGTCCCGACGTATCGCAGGCCGCGAAATCGGGCGAGCCTGCAATGACCGGCCTGCGGCCCTCGGTCCCGCCAAACGTGCCCGTGCCGGGCACCACCGCAACCGGCGGCTTCACCGGGGATGTCACGGCGCAGCCGGTGACCGATACGTCGCTGCTTGATACCCAGCCGGACGCGCGCAATCGCCCGGCCGGAGAGACGGCCGCGCCGCAAACCGGCTCGGGCGAGGCCGCCCAACCCAATACTCAGGCACCGCCCCAGGCGCAAGCCGATGGCTCCGGGCCCCAGCTCTCCGCCGACAAGCAGCGCAAAGCCGGGAAGAACAAGAAGAAGGAAAACAACAACAAGACGAAGAAAAGCGAATAGGCGCTTTGAGGGCGAAACTCCTGGGCGGCTTCCGGTTCTTAAATGGCCGGTAACGGATCTCTGCCGAACGCTCCGAGGGGTCGCGGCTCGAAAGGGCGATCGTGCGGGAGCAGTCAGTGATTTCGTAAACCAGAGTTCCGGCTCTGGTTCATCGACCTGATCGCTCGCGACT
>JACOTZ010000111.1 GCA_016178155.1 Acidobacteriota bacterium | reverse complement strand
GACGCCGCCGCTCGCGGCAAAGAGTTGCACGTCATCAGCGCCGCCGCGCATCTGGAAGATGATCGGGATCAGCTCGATGCCAGCCACCAGCACCTCTTCCCGCGCATAATAGCGCCCCATGGCCATGCGGTTGGCGGGCACGCACGCCGCGCTGGTCACATCGCCGGCGCCGATGTCCTCGCGCAGCGCAAGCTCCACGAGCGCGAGCACCTCGGAGTGCGCGTACTGCGACGCCGGCGGCACTGAGCCGGGAGCGCTCACAGCCCCAGCGATTCCCGGCTCTTGCGCAACTGGGCCTCGTACTCGGCCAGCTTCTGCCGGATCCCGTGCACCACGTGGCCCGGCGCCCGGCTGAGAAAGGTTTCGTCACCCAGTTGCCGCCGCGAATTCTCGATGTTGCGCTCGAGCATCTGGATGGTCCTGAGCACGCGCTCCCGCTGCGCCGCCGCCAGCGCCTCGTCCACGCGGATGATCAGGTCGAATTCAGGCGCCGAGCGCCTGGCTCCGGCCATGTCGCCATCCATCTCGGTGCGCAGCTCCAGCCGGGCGCCCGCCAGCTTCTGGATGGCCGCGAGTTGATGCTGCGCCGTCTGGTGCGCGGTCGGCCGCACCACCAGGGTGCCCTCCATCACCTGGTTGGGAGCGATCCTGAGATCGGCACGCAGCTCGCGTGCGGAAGTCACGATCTCCTGCAGGATTTCCATCTCGCGCTCGGCGGCGATATCGGAGGCGCCCGGCTGGTGCTTCGGAAAACACGCGGCCGCAATCGAGGCGGGCCGCGCCGCCGCGCCGCCCGCGATCCGCTGCCACAATTCTTCGGTGAGGAACGGCATCGCGGGGTGCAGCAGGCGAAGGCTTTTCTCGAACACGGTAAGCAGGTTTCGCCAGTGGCCGTTCAAGCCGCTGCCTTCCTCGAAGCGCAGCTTCTTGATTTCGAGATACCAGTCGCAGAACTCGTGCCAGAGGAATTGCCACAGCGTCTGCGCCACCTCGTGGTAACGGTACTGTTCGATCGCGCGATTCACCTGCTCGGCGCAGCGGTCGAGCCGGCTGAAGATCCAGCGGTCTTCGAGCGGCACCTGCACGCTGTCGCCCGCCGCCTCCGGGAGGTACACCTCGCCTTTGGGAACCCACGGCTCCACGCGCGACCGCTCCATGTTGAGAAAGATGAGGCGCGCCGCGTTCCAGATCTTGTTCGCGAACGCCCGGGCGCTCTCCATGCGCTCGGTGGTGAGCACGATGTCGGTGCCCGGCGCGGCGCCCTGCAGCAGCGACAGCCGCACCGCGTCCGTGCCGTACTTTTCGGTGACCTCGAGCGGGTCGATCACGTTGCCGCGGGTCTTCGACATCTTCTGCCTCTCGGCATCCCGTACCAGCCCGTGGATGTACACCTGCCGGAAAGGCACCTCGCCCGTGCATTCGATCCCGAGCATGATCATGCGGGCGACCCAGAAGAACAGGATGTCGAACCCGGTGATCAGCAGCGACGTCGGATAGTAGGTCTGCAGATCTTCCGTCTGCTCCGGCCAGCCCAGGGTTGAGAAAGGCCAGAGTCCCGAGCTGAACCAGGTGTCGAGCACGTCTTCATCCTGGCGGATGCGCTGGGAGCCGCAGTGCGCGCACCCGGCCGGCTGCTCGCGCGCCACCGTGATCTGCTTGCAGTCCGCGCAGTGCCACGCCGGAATGCGGTGGCCCCACCAGAGCTGGCGCGAAATGCACCAGTCGCGAATGTTGTACATCCACTCGTAGTAGGTTTTGGTCCAATTCTCGGGCACGAACTGGATGCGGCCTTCTTCCACGGCCCGGATCGCGGGTTCGGCGATCGGCTTGGTCCTGACGTACCATTGCGTCGACACCAGCGGCTCCACGGGTGTCTTGCAACGGTAGCATTTGCCGAGGCTCAGCGGATAGGGCTCCACCTTCACCAGCAGTCCCTGGTCCTCCAGCGCTTCGACCACGCGCTTGCGCGCCTCGAAGCGGTCGAGCCCGGCGAACTCGCCGGCCTGCACCGTCATGTTGGCGTGCTCGTCGATCACCTGCACGAGCGGCAGCCCGTGGCGGCGGCCCGCCTCGAAGTCGTTCGGGTCGTGCGCGGGCGTGATCTTCACCACGCCCGTACCGAATTTCGGATCTGCCACCTCGTCGGCGATGATCGGGATGTTGCGGCGCATCAGCGGCAGCTCGACCGTCTTGCCCTGGAGGTGCATGTAGCGTTCGTCGGCCGGATGCACGGCCACCGCCGTGTCGCCGAGCATGGTCTCCGGCCGCGTGGTCGCGACGACCAGCCGGTCGTCGGACGAGATCACCGGATAGGCGATATGCCACAAGTGCCCCTCGGTCTCGTCATGCGTCACTTCGAGATCCGACAGCGCGGTGCGGCAGCGCGGGCACCAGTTGACCATGTACTCGCCGCGGTAGATGAGCCCCTTCTCGTACAGCCGCACAAAGGACTCGCGCACCGCCCGCGACAGGCCCGCGTCGAGCGTGAACCGCTCGCGGCTCCAGTCGCAGCTCGCGCCGAGCCGGATCATCTGCGTCCTGATGGCGCCGCCCGACGCCTCCTTCCACTGCCAGACGCGCCGCTCGAATTCCTCGCGCCCGAGCGTGCGCCGGTCGAGCCCCTCCGCGGCGAGCTGGCGCTCGACCACCATCTGCGTACCGATGCCGGCATGATCGGTGCCCGGCAGCCACAAGGTGTTGTCGCCCCGCATGCGGCGCCAGCGCACGGTGACATCGATTTCCGTGTGCTCGAGCATGTGCCCCATGTGCAGCGCGCCGGTGACGTTGGGCGGCGGGATGACCAGCGAAAAGCACGGGCCAGGACTCTTCGGATTTGCCCCGAAAATCCCGGAATCGATCCACCACTGAGCCCAACGCGGTTCAAAGCGCTGCGGTTCGTAGACTTTCTCGATTTGCATGGGGGGGAAGACACGATTTTACCATTCGGGGTATTTAACCCCTGGCTCCGCAATTTTCAAGGAAGACCGCAGCTCACGCCGGGATCGCTTCTCCGACGCGGCGTTCGTTAAGCTCGCGGGTGGCCGGCTCGCCGCGTTGCGGTGGATTCTGCCTGAAGCAACCGGATAATCATCGGCACTATGGTGGCGATAAGGAGGCCGGTGTGCTCCGTTAGGAGGTCGTCCAGCTTGAACCACTCTTGAAACAGAATTAGACTGTGCACAAGACTCCAGGCTCCGTGATTAGACGAAAATGAAACGTGGATTGTAGGTCGACGTGCGGGCACGCTCCAAATGGCGCGGTGGACAACCGGTGGCGTTGTTGTTCGCCGCCACCGTCGTACTGCCTTCGCTGGCGCTGGCCGTGTTGGCCTACCGCGCCCTCGATTCGGACCGCCGGCTCGCAGAGCAGGCTTGGCGGGAACGCATGCAGGACGCGGTCCGGCGTGCCTATACACATTTGGAGCGGCGGGTGTTGGAAATCCGCGCCCGCGCCGAGGCTCTGAGCCGCGGGGAGCGGCTCGCGGCGGGGACAAGCGCGGAAAGGGCCGAGGTGATTCTCTCCCCTGCCCTCGAACTCTTCCCAACCTCGGCCTTTGCCTGGGTTCCGGACGGCCGGGCGCCGGCAGGCCTGCCACGGGAGTTGGAGGCAGCCGAAAATCAGGAGTTGCGGCTGCCAAGCGCCAGACAGGCCGTATCGGTCTATCGCGACCTTCTTCCACGCGCCCCAGCGCCGTGGCGCGGCTGGGTTCACCTGCGGCTGGCCCGTGCGTATGAGCGAGCCGGCGAGAAGGCCGAGTCAACGGCCGCCCTGCAACGCGCGGCGATTCTGCCCGACTCGCCGGGTGTGATGCCCAGCCGGTTCGCCGCGCGCTTCGAACTCGCTTCGGCGTCGCCGCAAGAGGCTGCGCTCCTGTACCGGGATCTCAACGCGGGAAAGTGGCTGCTGGAGAAGTCGCCCTACGCCTATTACGAAATGCGGTTGCGCGAATGGGTGGCCGCCGGGATTCCGCCCGAAACCCTAGCCCGCGAACAGAGGCGCCAGGCGATGTCGCGGCTGCTGGAGCGGGTACTCCAGGGCGAATCCGGCTGGCTCACGGAAGCCTCCGTTTCCGCGTTGGTTACGACGTCGTCCCACTCCCGAGCGGCTGCGATCCTCACAACCGAAACCCAGTGGAAGCTCTGGCTGGCGGAGGCGGCGAAAGACGTGCCGCCGGACCTCTCTATCCGCGCCGGTACAACACCACCCGGGCATCCGCGCCTTGGGCCGGTTCTCAGTCTGACTTCGCTCGGCTTGCCGTGGTCCATCTGGTCCGAGCCGCGCGATCCCGCAGTTCCCGGCCGGGAGAACGAGAGCCGGCGGCGTCTGCTGCTTTCCATTCTGCTGCTGGTGGCCGGAGTGCTGGTGTTCGGCTCCTTCGCCACCGTGCGGCTGGTGCGGCGTGAACTCAGGATCGCCCAACTGCAATCCGACTTCACGGCCACTGTCTCCCACGAATTTCGCTCCCCGCTCACAAGCATTCGTCAGTTGGGCGAGATGCTGCTGGCCGGGCGCGGCGCCGGAGACGAGTCCCGCCTGAGGCGGTATTACGAACTGATCTGCCGGGAGAGCGATCGCCTGACACGGCTCGTGGAGAACGTGCTCGATTTCGCCCGCATCCAGGATGGCCGCAAACAGTATCGCTTCGAGCGCATCGAGACCGGAGAGTGGCTCCGCGGGATGGCCGGGATCGCCTCGCAGCGCCGCAGCGTGCAGGCGGATCTTCCCCCTGAACTCCCCGCCATCAAAGGCGACAAGGACGCTCTCTCCTCGGCCCTGCTCAATTTGCTCGACAACGCCATCAAGTACTCGCCGGACGGCGCCGCCGTGCGCCTCGAAGCCTGCGCGGAAGGCGGATGGGTAACCATCGGGGTGCGCGATCAGGGATGCGGCATCGCGCCGGAGGAACAGCGCCGCATCTTCGACCGCTTTTATCGAGGGTCTAATACGTTCGGAGGGCCGGCCCAGGGGGTCGGCCTCGGCCTGGCGCTGGTCAAGCGCATCGCCGACGCGCATGGCGCTCGCATTCGCGTGGAGAGCACGCCGGGTGAAGGGAGCGCTTTCTATCTTGCTCTGAAAGCGGTCGTATGAACCGCATTCTCGTGGTCGAAGATGAGCCCGCCATCGCCATCGCCTTGCAGGATGACCTGGAGGATGAAGGCTACTGCGTCGAAGCCGTTAGCGACGGATTGACGGCGCTCGAAAAGACGCGCGCCAGCGGCTGGGATCTGGTCCTGTTGGACGTGATGCTGCCCGGCAAGGACGGATTCACCGTGTTGCGCGAAATGCGCAAGGCCGGAAACCAGACCCCCGTGATTCTGCTGACGGCGCGCGGCCAGGAGCAGGACCGCGTCACCGGCCTCTCGCTCGGCGCCGACGACTATGTCACCAAGCCCTTCAGCCGCCAGGAACTCCTGCTGCGCGTGCAGGCGGTGCTCCGCCGCTCGGGACCGCCGCGTTCGACCGTTTACTCGTTATGGCGATATCGAGGTGGATTGCGATCGGGGCGAGGTGCGCCGCGGCGGAGAGCATCTGGAAGTCACCGCGCTCGAGTTTCGCCTGCTGCTCATGTTTCTCGAAAACCGCGGCAAGATCCTCGGCATCGACAGGATCATCGAGCTGATCTGGGGCGCAGGCACCTTCCAATCCGACCAGGTGGTCTACACGCACATCAACAACCTGCGCGGCAAGATCGAGCCGGCGCCGGCGCAGCCGCGCTACATTATCAGCCTGCGCGGGCTGGGCTATCGCTTCGACGGGTGAGGTTGAACCACTCTTGAACTACTCTTCGCATCGATCTGAGGCTTTTGAGCAGCGATCCCGGTTACTCTGCCTGTGTTGCCCAAGGAGGCGGAGAAACACAATGCGAAGAAAACATGGATTGGGATTATTGATGGCCGTGCTGCTCGCCGCGCCGGCGCTGCCGCAGACGCAAACGCCGGAAGCGATGCTCGGAGCGGCGCTCCACCAGGAACGCGTCACCGGCAACTTGCAGGCCGCCATCGACGGTTATCGCAAGGTGCTGGCGATGAAGACCGTGCCCCGCTCGGTCGCGGCGCTGGCGCAGTATCACATTGGAGTTTGCTACGAGAAGCTCGGCAACCAGGAAGCGCGCAAAGCGTTTGAGAACGTGGTGCGGAACTACGCAGACCAGAAGGACCTCGCGGCGCAGGCGCGGGCCCGCCTGGCGGCGATGGGGGGCGCCGGCGCCGGGAAGGAAACGCGCGCCCGGCTGCTGTGGGATGGTGCTGCCGGGGATGTGTGGGGAGTCTCCTATGATGGCCGGTGGATTTCGTCCCCGGACCCGCAGACCCAGGACTTGGTCATCCGTGACCTGATCAGCGGCGAGCAACGCCGAGTCACGAATAAGGGCGCAAAGGCAACGGCGGGCGTCGTCACCAGCGTCGTTTCGCGGGACGGGAGCCAGATTGCCTTCCTGTGGATCGAGGGAAATGACCGGCGGGTTTCCCTGCGTACAGTTCGGGCGGACGGCACGGGCGAGCGAGTGCTCCTCGAACTCGAGCAGCATCAGCATCAGTGGATGCAGCCGTTCGGCTGGTCACCGGACGGGAAGTGGATCGCGGTGCGCAAAGGTTACAGTGACACCGGATGGAGGATTCTGCTGATCTCGGCGGAGGACGGCAGCGAGCGCGTTCTAGTGACCCGCGAGGCCCTGCGATTGGCCATACCGGGCCTGATGAAGTTCTCGCCGGACGGCCGTTGGCTGGCGTATAACGCGCCATCCGCCAGGGGAGAAGCCGCCATACACGTGGTTTCCCTATCTGCTTCACCCGCCGCTCCCATGGAGACCGCCGTTGACGGCAGGTTGATTGGCTGGACGCCGGATGGTACAGGCATCCTGTTCAACCGAAGACAAGGTGACAGCCGGGAAGTCTATCTGTTGCCGGTCTCGAATGGAAAGGCTGCCGGCGAGCCCCGAAAGATCGCGGCAGCCCAGGGCTTCCGGGGATACCCTCTCGCGGTCACCGCGAATGGCGCCCTGGTATACCACACCGGAACCAGCAGGTCCTGGGATGGCGTGGTGTCGGAGTTCGACCTGAACTCGAACACCATCGGCAAGGCCGTAATCAGTCAGCCTTCCACGGCGAGTGGCTGGCACGGGAGGGGAGAAGGTGTGCGTTTCTCGCCTGACGGCAGGCGTGTGCTGATTACCCTTGCCCAGGGGCACCTGCTCATGCGGTCTCTGGAAGACGGATCGGAATCCAGGATTGCGCCGCAGATGAAAGGGTGGTCCCGTGTCGAGTGGGCCTCCGATGGCGCGTCTCTGCTTATCTCCGGCACCGGGTTGGATGGCAAGATGGGGCTGTACCGAGTTGACGTCTACTCCGGCGCCGCCACGCTGGTAGCGGCGGCGGAGGACGGCCTTTCCACATGCTTTGCGTCGTTCGTGCCCTCTCCCGATGGCAAAAGCGCCTACTGTGCCGTGGCTTCCGGCATCTCCGTCATCGATTTGGGAACCGGCAATATTCGCCGGTCCGTCTTGGCGAGGACCGCCTACGAAGTTCAGGACATGAGATTCTCGCACGACGGGAAGAAACTGGCTCTGTTCGGCGGCGGGGCCGTGGACATAGTGGACCTCGCCACCGGCAGATTCCAGGAGATTGTCCGCGCGCCGGGCAACTACCTCGGCGGAGACTGGAGTCCGGATGACCGGGGGGGGCTGAGCAGCGCAACCAGGTCTGGGTGCTGGAGAACTTCCTGCCCGCGACGGTTGCCCAGAAGAAGTAGTTTTCATTCGAGGAGGTCCAGATCATGGAGACCGGATGTGCCGGCCGCAGGCTCGCTTTCGCCGGGCAAGCCAGCCGGTGGCCGCGCAGAGCCCGGCGGAATACGGAACGCACTTACGGGATCCCGATTTTTGGCTGCGTTTACCGCCGCGCGCCGGCTTCAGATGCCGCTGGCTCGCAACCCGGGCTCTGATTGGACTCGTCCACGCCCTCGGGACGCGGGCCGTAGACCGGCGCGGCGCAGCCGCGCTCGAGCGCGCCGAGGTCGGGCGCCGTTCCTGTATAAGCCTCGTTCACGTTGGGCAGAAGGACCGCCCGGTCGACCGCATTCGACGCGGCATCGAGCACCGGGTCCCGCGGATCGAGCCGAACCGTATACGACGGCGGCGCCTCGAGGCCGCTCTCGAAGACCGGCGTGGAGAGCAGCACGCCGTTGGTCTCGAGACCCCCCGCCTGAACGGCCGCAAAGCTTGCGAAGTTCTGATAGCCGCCGCGCTCGCGCAGATTGAACGTGAACGCGCCGTCCGGAAAATAGCCGTTGTAGTCAAAGCGGCCATGGACGATGGGCGCATCCCAGTTCACCACCCGGCGCGGCGGGCTGGCGGGCCCGACGAACAGATTGTTGAGCAACGCGAAATTGCTGCTCGGCGCCGGCGTTTGCACCAGCAGCGCCGAGGCGGGTGACACGAACGTGTTGTTGTATACGAGCACGCCGCTCAGCACATACCGGCCCGACCCGTGAAACTTCACCTGCTCGTCGACCACATTGAGCACGACGTTGCGCAGCACGTATGCCGGCCCGCCCAGCACCGGCTGCACACTGATCGGCGAATAGGTGTTCAGGATGCGGTTGCGCAGGCAACGGACGTTGCCCTCGCCGTAATCGAGCTCGATCCCGTTGTCGTAGCTGAACAGGATCTCGTTGCCGTAAATATCGACCGAGCGCGCCCCGTTGAACTCCGTCTTGATCGCGTCCCCGAAGCCGGAGATGCGGTTATGCGCGACGACGTGCCCGTGCCCAAGCACCTGGATGCCGTCGTCGTTGGCATGCGCGCCGTTATCATCGCGGTAGGTCCGCGGCCACTCGAGGCGGCCCTCGAGAATGTTGTCGGCGATGTAGAAATCGAGCTGGCCGGCGCGGCCCGCCATGCCGAGGCGAGTGTCCTCGATGCGCAGCCTGCGGGCGGCATTGCCGCGCGCACCCGCCGTCTGAAAGCGCAGCGCGCGCAACCCGTTGCGGATGGCGAAGCGCTCCAGGTGCACGAAACTGCCGTAAACTTCGAGGATGTTGCAGGAGGTGCAGCCCTCGCCATCGAGCGCCGTCTGCTCCGCGCCGGCGCCGCGAATGACGATCGGATTGTCCTCGGTTCCGGAGGCGTTCAGCACAAATTGCCCCGGGTAGATGCCGGCGCCAAGCGTGATGACGTCTCCCGGGCGTGCGCTGCGCAGGGCTGCGCGCAGTTCCTCGGATGTAGTCACAGGCCGCTCGTTCGGCTCCGCCGGGTCGCGCGGCAGGTGGCGGGTGCGCGCCGTCAAGGCTACGTACTCGTCGATCGGGCCGTCGGGATCCTGAATGCGCAGGACGACATCGTAGCGGGTCCCGGGCCGCAGATCGAAGATGCTGCCGGCGAACTGCGGCTCGATGGTCCACGGCAGGACGGTTTCCGGCCGCACGCGGAAGAGCGGATGCGCCTCCCACCAGTCCTCGGAACCGGCGGCGCGGTACCAGGCCGAGACGGTTGCGTTGTAGTTGTCGTCGCCGCGAACCGGCAGGCGAATGCCGATGGCCGACGGAGTGGGACGGTCGAGCTCGGGCGTGCCGGGAAGCAACGCATCCTGGGCCCATGCGGCCGGCAAGAACCATGTCGCGGCACACAATCGAATCCACAGGGGCATGTTGTACCAAATGCTACAGCAGTTCAGCCAGCGAGAGGCCGGGGGGCGCACCGCCGCATCCGGAACGCCCGCGCTTCACGGCCGCTCCCCGCGCGCAAGCAGATGCTTCTGCAGCTTGCCCAGGGCGTTGCGCGGCAGTTTCTCCACCGCGATGAAAGCGCGCGGCACTTTGAACGACGCCAGCGCCTCCCGGCAGCGGCGCTCGAGCACAGCGGTCTCGCAAACCGCGCGCAGGACGACATAGGCGACGGGCACTTCGCCGCGGACGCGGTCCGGCGCGCCCACCACGGCCGCTTCGGCGACCTCGTGCTGCTCGAGCAGGAACTCCTCGATCTCACGCG
>JACOTZ010000037.1 GCA_016178155.1 Acidobacteriota bacterium | reverse complement strand
GCATTCACCCGCCTACAATCCCGGCACAGGGTTGTTTTATGTGACCGCCATGGAGGGCTGCGGGATCAACTACAAATCTCGCGACACCTTTCGTCCGGGCGGTTTTCCCTATATGGCAACCGGCTATGTCGAGGACGCGGAGGCGCCGTGGCAGACCTATGTCCGGGCGCTCGAGCTCACCACCGGGAAGCTCAAATGGGAGTACAAGCAGTTGGGCTCAAAGCGCTACGGCGCCGGGCTGTTGTCAACCGCGGGCGGGCTGCTGTTCGCGGGCGACGACCAGGGCGTGCTGACCGCGCTCGACGCCGCCACCGGCAAAGCGCTGTGGCACTTCAACACCGGCCAGCAGATCACGGCGTCGCCCATGACCTATAGCTTCCGGGGCAGGCAGTACGTGGCGATCGCGGCCGGTTCGAATGTGCTGGCGTTCGGGCTGCACCGGGCCCAGGCAGGCGCCGCGCGTTAGCAGATCAGCGGCCGTGTGAAATATTCGAAAAAACCATTTCCGGCCTCCAATGTTTGCATTCGGTTAGCCTGTGGAGAAGAGGCCCGAAATCAATTTTTTCACACCTTCTCAGCAAGCGGTTCGAAATCCTGTCGGTGACGAACTTCGGCTAGCGCCGGCGTGTGCACTCGGCTGACCGCTTGTGCCGTCGCGGCTCCGACACCCATGCTGCGAGCGGCCCAAGCGAGCCGTGGATGGGACGCTCAATTCCGCGAGTTTGTCGTTAATTTCTGTCCCCGAGTTATATTTGAAAACCCTCACGGTCGCGGCTCAGAATGAATCCTTCGCAGCGGCGCGCGTTAGCAAGCCGTTTACGGGACGGCACGTTGGTTCAGAAGATCAGTTTTAAGCCGAGCTGCAAGTTCCTCGGGCGGCCTGCGCCGGCGATCTGGCCGAAGTTGCGGTTGCCTACCTGGGCGTTCGGAGGGCCGAGCGGAGGCGTGTTGAACAGGTTGAAGGCTTCGGCGCGGAACTGCAGCCGTGTGCTCTCCGTGATCGAGAAATATTTGTAGACCGCAAAGTCGAAGTTCGCCTCGCCGGGTCCTTCGATCAGGTTGCGGCCGGCGTTACCAAACGTGAACGGCGCGTTGAGCGCGAAGGCGCTGGTGTCGAACCAGCGGCTGGTGGAGCGCTCGTCGCTCGAGAGGCGCCAGTCATGCAGCACGTTCGGGCGATCGGGGCCGCCGGTGTTGGATGGATTCCCCGTCACGCTCAGGTTTATGAGCCGCCCGCTCGCGAGCGTGGTGATTCCGGCGACGGACCATCCCCCGAGAAAGGCGTCCACGACCACGGGCGCTTGCGACAGATAGCTCTTGCCGCGGCCGAGCGGGAGGTCATAGACGTAGCTCGCGACGAAGCGGTGGGGGCGGTGCTCGTCGGCAAGCGCCCGCTCAGCCGCCAGGTTGAGAGGGTTTTGCGGCAGGATGTTGGAGACGCCGCCGGCGCCGGAGGCGCCGCGCGAGTCGCTGATCGTTTTCGACCACGAGTAGGACATCAGCAGGCTCAGGCCGTGCGACAGGCGTTTTTCGAGCCGGGTTTGCAGAGAGTGGAAATTCGAGTTGCCGTTCCACTCGTGACGGAACGTTCCGGCGAGCGGCCCGACCACGACATTGTCGCGAGGCACGAGGATCGAGCGATAGCGCCGGCGGCTGTTGATATTGCCGGGCCCCGGCAGCGCCCAGTTGCCCTCGTTGCGCCGCAGCAGCTTGTGCGCGGCATTCGCGTAATAGCCGATCTCGAAGACCATCTGGCCGGGGAGTTCCCGCTGGATCGAGAGACTCCACTGCTGGGCGTAGGGTAAACGGCCGTTGCGCTCGTAAGACGAGGTTTGAAGGTTCGATGCGTTCTGCGGGCGGATGGCGTCCGGCGGCAGCCCGCGCCGGAGCAGGATGGTCGGCGTGATGCGATCCGTGCTGATGACGGCGCGATAGAGGAACGGCGGGTTCGTCTCCAGGTATTCAGCGCCGCCGAAAGGCTCGTAGTTGGCGTAGTAGACCCCGTAGCCGCCGCGCACGACGGTTCCGTTCGAAGCGGCAAACGCGAAGCCGAACCGCGGGCCGAAGTTGTTGCCATCGCTGCGAATGGTGGCGCGGCTGTAGCGCGAGCCGTCCTGCGCGAGTACGAGCGCGGGATTCGCCGGGTCGGTATCAATATCGAAGTTGGCCCAGCCGTTTCGCGTTTCGACCCAGGGCAGGTGCAGCTCGTAGCGGACACCAAAGTTGAGCGTCAGCCGGCGGCTGACGCGCCATTCGTCCTGCACATACAAGTCGTAATACGGCGCGCGCTGGTTGAAGTAGGACGGAGTCGCGACCTGCGCCTGGTTGGGCGTGCCGAGGAGAAGGTCGGCGGCCGCGTTGCCTTCGCGCAGCGTCTGCGGATTGCGGGTGAATCCGTTATCGAAGCTGAAAACCCCGAGCGCCTGCTGGGGATTCGCCAGGTACGCCTGCAGCCAGCTCAGGTTCGTCCCGAACTTGAGAGTGTGCCGGTTGCGGATCCAGGTGAGGTCGACGATGAGCTGCCGCACCTGCGAGTCGATCAGGTTCGGTATCTGCGGCCCGAGGCCAAGCGCCTGGTAACCGCTGAGGTTGAACTGCCCCATCCCGGCAAGAAACAGATTGACCCCGGTGAGACCGAGGTCTTTGTTGATGTTCGTACTGACCGGCGGCTCGCGGTCCGTGAACATGCGGTTCCAGCCGGCTTTGACCGACATGATGAGCGCCGGTGTGAAGATGCGATTGTAGGCGATCATGAAATTGCGGCCATCGTGCTGGAAATCGGTGGCGCCCCCGCCGCCAAACGCCGGCGGAGGCAGCGCGGCCGAGCCCGGCTCATTGTCGCGCTGATAGCTGAACCGGCCATAGATGCTGTCACTGGCGCCGAAGCTGTGGTCGATCTTCACGTCCCAGCGGTCCCGGTCCTCCTGGTTGGGTGGGTTGTGAAGAAAGTTCTGGGTGAGGCCAGGCTTGTTCGGTGCGGGATAAAGCTTCGCCAGCTTCGCCCCGATCGGGTCGAAGCGCGAAGCGGGAATGAGGTTTCCCGGAAAGGGCTGCCGCTCGCGCGTGGCGGCATTATACGTGGCCGGGTCGTAGATGCGCTCGGGGAGCAGCTCGGAAAAGTCGCCGGCGACCATGCGTTGCGTGGGAATGGTGTTGTTGAAAGTGGAGGTCTCGCGGATGCGAGTGGCCTCGTAGTCGCCGAAAAAGAAGGTCTTGTTGTGCTTGACGGGTCCGCCCACCGAGAAACCGTACTGGTTCCGCTTGAAAGGCGCGCGGGGCCGATTGGGCGGGTCAAAGAGATTCTTCGCGTCGAGCTTTTCGTTGCGCAGGAATTCGAAGGCGGTGCCGTGCAGTTCGTTCGTTCCGGATTTGAGCGTCACGTTGACAACGGCCCCGGTGGCCTTACCGTACTCGGCGGAGAAGGAGTTCGTCATGACCTTGAACTCCTGGATGGCATCAACGCCGGGTTTGACAGTTTCACCCTGCCGGCCCTGAGTGGCGATCTGGTAGTTGTTGTTATCCAGCCCATCGAGCAGATAATTATTCTGAGTGGCGCGCATGCCGCTGCCGCTGAAACCCCGGGTGCGGGCTCCAGGGGCGGCGTAGTTCGTGCCGGAGGAGATCAGCGCGAGCTGGATGTAGTCGCGGCCGTTCAGCGGCAGGTCGACGATTTTCTTGTTGTCGATGACCTGCCCCTGTGTGGCTTCGGTCGTGTTCAGCAAAGGCGCGTCGGCGGTGACGGAGACCTGTTCGGTGACGGCCCCAACTTCGAGCGTGAGGTTGACGACGGCGGTCTCCTGGATCTCCAGAACGATGCCCTTGCGGACCACCCGCTTGAAACCCGAACGCTCGACGGCAACCTGATACTGTCCCACCTGCAGCGGAGGCGATTCATAGCGGCCCTGTTCGTCCGTTTCCGTGGCGTAGCTGATGTTGGTTTGGGTATTCGTGATGGTGACACGAGCCTTGGGGATGACGCCGCCCGACTGGTCCGTCACGCTGCCGGTGATGCGGCCACGCTCGACTTGCCCTGCTGCCGCGGTCGCGAGCAGCAGCGCCAGCAGAATCCGTTTGGTTTCCAATGTAACCTCCTGAGCTGAATCCGTGTACTCGCATATTCTATGCGATTGCTCTCGCATCTCTCACGAGAGTTCCGCTGCGCTTGCAAGCATCTGCGGCGTTACGCTCGCTCCTTCGCCTGCGCCGCTGGTCTGTTTGACGGCCGCCCCCAACGAGGAATGACTGATAACCGAAGCCGTGTAACCCCGTGTGATATAGTTCAGTCTTTCAAATTCACAGCCGTTTCGATACCTGGTAAGGTGCGCGCGTTTGCGGGGTCGGACGCGGACGCAAACCCGGGAAGGAAAAGGGAGGCTTGCTTTGCGTGCTCGCAGTGAAATTGCGGCCCTGACGGCCGCGGTCGTGCTCACCGTCACGACGGCGCCCGCGCAGCAGGCGCTCGTGCAGGCCAAGCCGGAGGCCCTCACGATCGTCGTGGTCCGGGGCGAGAACCAGCAGAACAATATCCGGACGCGGACCGCCGAACCGCCGGTGGTAGAAGTCCGGGACGCGGCGGAAAAGGCGGTGGCGGGCGCCGAGGTTGTTTTCCTGCTGCCGTATGCCGGTCCGGGCGCCACATTCGATGGCTGGCTCAACACGCAGACCGTGCGCACCGACGAGACGGGACGCGCGACCGCGCGCAACTTCGCGCCCAATGACCAGGAGGGCCGGTTCAATATCAAAGTGACAGCCAGTCACGCCGGGCAGACGGGAACCGTCGTGATCCCCATGGTGAACGTCGCCGGCACCAAGGCGGGAGGCTCCGGCCCAAGCCGCAAGAAGCTCTGGACCATCCTGGCGATCGGGGCGGGCGCCGCAATTGGCGGCGGGATCGCGGCCAGCCGCAACGGCAATGACAGCGCGCCCACACTCAATCCGGTCACAGTCACGCCGGGCCCGATCACCGTGGGGTCGCCGAGGTAACCACATGAGACGCGTCATTCTTCTTTCCGCGGTTCTGATTCTGACGCCGGCGCTCCACGGCGAAGCCACGCTCGAAGGGCCGGTCTCGGGAGTGGTTTACGAGAAGGCAACGAAGTCGCTGCGCCCCGTCACCGGCGTACCAGGTGCGGCCTATCTTGGGGGAGCGATCGCCGGTGAGCTCGATTTCGCGGTGGCGGCGCCGAGCGGCCGGATCGCGCTGGCCGTGCGCGAGGGCCGTTTATACCTGGTGCGGCCCGGCGCCGAGCCGGCAATCGTCCCGGCGGAGCCCGAAGTCAGCGCTGTCGAGCGCATCGCCTGGAGCAGCGATTCGTCGGCCGCGGCGGTGGTCGCCGGCGGTCGCGTTCTCGCGTGGAAGGAATCGGGGATCGAGGACCTGGGCGAAGCTGCCGGCAACGTGACCGCGCTTGCCGCCACTCAGGAATTCGTGCTCGCCGCGGTAGCCAACGAAGGCATCTATCTGTACGACCAGGGCTCAGTGCGCCTGGTGGCCCGCGCGGCCGAGGTGGCAGGGCTGGCAGCAGCGCAGTCCGACCTGCTGTTTGCCGATTCCGCCCGCGGGGAGCTGGTGCTGGTGCGCGATTTCGCAGGAGCCGCGGCGCCGAGCCTGGTGGCCGCCATTGCAGACCCGGCGGGCGTGGCGTTCTCCTCCGACGCCCAAGTCGCCATGGTTGCCGCCCGGGAGGCAAGAACGGTGCGCGGTTTCAGCCTGGCCTCGGGCGAGGAGACGTTCGCGCTCGCCCTCGAGTTCACACCGCTCGGCCTCCAGCCGCTCACCAGCGGATTGTTCGTGCTGGCCACCGCCGAGCCGCCACTGCAGGTCATGAGAATCGGTCCCGAGCCGGCTGTGTATTTCGTGCCCGCCGGCGGTGCGGAAGAGTAGACTTCCGGCTCCGGCGGACAGGCGCGCGGCCGTGACATGAAAAAGAATGATTCCGAGATTTCCGGGGAGTAAATCGGCTTTGCTGAGCAATCCTTCCTTCGCACATCTGGAGCAGTCGCAGCTCAACCTGGGCCGGCCGCGGTTTCGGCGGCTGAGATCTCTGGCGCTCTTGAGTATCTTCGCTGTGCAGTTCGCCCCCGCGCAGCCAGCCGCGCCGCCGTTCACCTTGCGGGTGCTGCAGAACCAGAATCTGCTGCCGCTGGCGGACGGGTCGACGCTGACCATGCCGGCGGACGCGATTGGCCAGCCCGCGTTTGCCAGCCTGACGGTGACTTACCGCGGCACCGCTTCGGCAGTGATCAATTCGGTCGAGCAGACGGGCTCGCTCGAGTTCAACGCCACGCCCTCCGCCGCATCGCCGTTCACGTTGGCGCCCGGCGAGAGTTTTTCCGTGGGCATCCGCTACCTGCCGACGTCAAGCAACCGTACCACCGGAAGCCTCGCGATCAGATACACGGAAGGGCGCACCACCAGCAACATCACGCTGAATCTCGTGGGAACGGCGCCCGAGCTGGCGTTCAGCTACACACCGCAGGGCGGCAATTCCATGCTGCTCACCCCGGGAGCCGCGATGGCGTTTCCGACGACCGCGATCGGTGCGACCAGCAACGCCATCGTGGTGATTACGAACCGGGGGTCGGGCGCCGGCCTGGTAAATTCGATCACGGCCGCGGGGCCAGCCTTCCAACTGGTCGGTGTGCCGCTCCCGAATACCACGGTCGAGGCCGGCAAGGACCTGCGCTTCACGGTGGGTTTCACGCCCACCCAGCTCGAGCCTGTCAGCGGCTCGTTGAGCGTGCAGGCAGTCGGGCGGCAGGTCACCTTCGGTTTGCAGGGCTCGGGCGCCGGCCCGGTATTCGCTTACGAGCTGGCCCAGAACGGCGAGGCCAGGCCGCTGGCGCCCGGCCAGCCGATCGCTGTGCCGGACGTCGCGGTGGGCGAGAAGAGCAGCATCGTGCTGCGCGTGCGAAACACGGGCAACGCCGACGCCCGCATCACTGCGATCGCCGTCCAGGGCGCCGGCTTCCAGCTTGTGGACGTGCCCTTTCTGCCGCTGACGCTGGCGCCGGGCGCTTCCGCGGTGGTGACGCTGCAATTCACGCCGGCCCAGGCGGGAGCGGCCTCGGGACGTCTGCGGGTCGGCGACGACAGCTTTGAGGTGTCCGGCCGCGGTCTGGGCAGCCAGTTGACCTTCGCCTACGGCGCCTCCACCCCAGGCACCGTGGTGGCTCCGAACGGCAGCGTGTTTTTCCCCGCGGCGCCGGTGGGCGACTCGGCAAAACTGCAGTTCAAGGTCACCAACACGGGCACGCTCGCGATGCCGATCAACAGCATCAGTGTCGCGGGTCCCGCGAATGTCTTCGCGGTGACCGGCATGCCGTCGCTGCCGCACGATCTCGCGCCCGATGCAAGCCTCACCCTCACCTTGAGCTTTACGCCCGCGGCGCTCAATGTCGTCACCGGAACTCTGCGCATCGACAACCAGGTCTTTACGCTTTCGGGCAACGGGCTGACGCCTTCAGCCTTGCCCGACTATCGCTTCTCGGGCGCCAGCGGCAGCGTCGAGCCGCTGCAGCAGCCGGCGGTCGGGCTGGCGCTGACATCGGCCTACCCGCTGCGGCTGAACGGTACGTTGACGCTTGCTTTCAACTCCGAGGTCTTCAGCAACGACCCCTCGGTACAATTCTCGACCGGCGGGCGCACCATCAGCTTCCAAGTCCCGGCCAACAGCACCCAGGCCGTATTCCCGGACGGCAGCAACCAGGTACGGTTGCAGACGGGCACGGTCGCAGGGGCCATCACCCTGACGCCGTCGTTTTCGACCGAAGGCGGTGTCGACCTGACGCCTGCGGCGGCCACGGCGCAGACGCTGCGGGTGGCCCAGGCCGCGCCCCAAGTGCTCGGCGTTGTTATATCGGCGCGGACGGCCAACAGTTTCACGCTCCAGATCGCCGGCTACGCGACCAGCCGCTCGGTGACCCAGCTCGAACTGCAATTGACGCCAGCCTCGGGCGAAAGCTTGCAGACGACGCGGGTCTCGCTCAACGTGGAGCCGAACTTCCTCTCCTGGTACCAGAGCTCGCAGTCGCAGGCATTCGGGAGTCTGTTCACGCTGACCGTGCCGCTGAGCCTGGCGGGGGACGTGATCGCCCAGGGCTTCAGCCTGATCGACACCATTCAGTCGCTGTCGGTGACGCTGGCCAATCGGAATGGCACATCCGCGGCGCGGAGTGTGGCGCTGAAATAGCGCAGGCCGGCTGGCGGTGAACACGCGGCCGTCCAGAGCAGTTCGCTGGTGGGTTCGCTCGTTGCTGCTTTCGAATGCAAGCGGCGGAGGAAGATGAGAGGCCCGGATGCCGGTCTCCCCAGGCGACCTTGTGGGCCACCAGAGTGTCGAGAATCCGGGGCTCTTGACACCAGCGCTGCGCGGCGGGCTCATGCCGAGCGTGCGTCAAACCATACTCTACCGTCACGCGTGTGACGGTGGCGGACTGAAGCGTGCGTCAAACCATACTCTACCGTCACGCGTGTGACGGTGGCGGACTGAAGCGTGCGTCAAACTATACTCTACCGTCACGCGTGTGACGGTGGCGGACTGAAGCGTGCGTCAAACTATACTCTACCGTCACGCGTGTGACGGTGGCGGACTGAAGCGTGCGTCAAACTATACTCTACCGTCA
>JACOTZ010000171.1 GCA_016178155.1 Acidobacteriota bacterium | reverse complement strand
GCCGTCCTGTCGGGCTGGACCGCGCCCCTGGTGCGGCTGGCGCTGCCGCCGACTCTCGGCTCGGTGCTGGTCCTCATGATCATGCTCGTCTGGATCTTTTCCGGAGCCGCCTATTTCTTCGATCGCTACCGTGTGCCCGTGCTGGTTGTATTCGCACTCATCCTGATCGGCGCCGCGCAGTTTCCGCAATCCGACCATTACTACGATTCCAGCCGCTCGCTGCACAGATTCCCGGTCTCGCCTTCGGACGCGCTTTTCCGCTCCCGCTACCCCACCGACTCGGCGATTGTCGTTGCGGCGAGCGGCGGCGGGATCCAGGCGGCCGCCTGGGCCGCCCGCGTGCTGACCGGGTTGGCCGAGGCGACGGCGGACATCAGAGTTCCCGGCACCGATGTCGCGGCCTTCGCACCCGCGGTGCGCGTCGTCAGCTCGGTCTCCGGCGGCAGCGTGGCCGCCCTGTACTTCGTGGCCGCCTTCAACAGCGGCTCCCTGGAGCTGTCGCAGATGCGCCGCCAGATTTATGAGCCGGCGGTCGCATCGAGCCTGGACGAGGCCGCCTGGGGACTGGTGTACCCCGACATGGTGCGCTCGTTTGCGCCGCTTTTGCTCTCCCCGCGCATCGACCGCGGCTGGGCCATGGAGCGGGCATGGTCGCGCTTCGGCGCCCAGCCTGAGCGCCTGGCCGACTGGCGCGCCGATGTCCTGCGGGGCGGCCGGCCCGCCGTGCTGTTCAACGCAACCATTACCGAAACCGGCGAGCGCCTGCTGCTCTCCACGCTCGACCTGCCCTCGGCCGCCGGCCGCCGCAACTTCTATGACGTGCCGCATTACGGCGAATACGACGTCAGCCCCGTGACGGCGGCGCGGCTCTCGGCGTCTTTCCCTTACGTCACCCCCGTGGCGCGCATCAGCGCTCCCGTCCCCAGGGACAGGCGCTACCACATTGCCGATGGCGGCTATTACGACAACTTCGGCATCGTCTCCCTCGCCGACGTGCTGATCCGGGGTCTCCCCAAAGGCGCTCCCGTGCGCTGCGTGCTGCTGCTCCAGATCCTCGGCGAAGACGCGGCCGGCGATCCGAAGTCGAAGGAAGCCGCGGTTGGATCTTTCAGAGCATCGCGCCCCTCCGCACGCTCGCGGAGGTCCGCGTCACCGGTCAGTACTCGCGCAACATCACCGATATCGAGTTGCTCAAGGAGGCGCTCACCTCCCGCGGCGCCAGGCTCGAGGTCGCGCCCTTTTCCTACCCGTTTCACGATGCGCCGTTGTCATGGCATCTTACCGGACAGCAGAAGCATAACATCGAAACGGCTTGGCGCCACTACCAGGCGAGCGGCAATCAACAAATGGAGACCGTCCGGAAGTTCCTCAAAGAGGCGAAGCCGCGCCCGCAATGAGCAGGCGGAAGCACGAGTAGGCCGTTGCCCCCGAGCCTCGGTGAGAATCCTCGAAGGCCGCGCCTGCCCTCCGGCTCGACCGCGCTTCCTATTCCGTGAGCTTGGCGGTCATGCCCGCGGGGTGGGGCAGTGGCGCGGTGCTGAATTTGTAGGGCTCGGCGCAGCCGCCCGGGTCGGGCGCCCAGATCACCTGCGCGGCGGGCACGCCGAGCTCGATCTCGGCCGCGAACCAGGCGACCTCCATGCCATACGGAAAACAGTGCACGAAGACGGGCACGCCGTTCGCTTTCACGAACGCGAGGAACGCCTCGGTGGACGCCGCGCGCTCCTCAAACTGATGCTGCTTGCGGGTCCATAGATACGTGCAGTTGTGTATCAGGAACAGCGCGGCGAGTGCCGGCACCAGGAGCCGCGGAGCCTTCCGCACATTCTCGCGCAGGATCATCAATGCAGCGCCGCAGAGCAATGCCAGCCCCACGCCGGCGAGGTAGGTGTGCCGGCTGGGCACGCGCGGCATGTAAGTCAGGAACGAGTAAGGGAGCAGACCCACCACGATCCATGCCGCCGCGATCGCCGTCAGGCGCCACGGAATCGCATGGCGATGAACGAGCAGCACCAGCAGCGCCAGCGCGCCCCAGAACCAAAGCAGGCGTCCGATGCTGATGGTCAAAGTCGTCAGCACCGGAGCCGCCAGTGAAAAAGTGCCGTCGTTATAGTGCAGATGGGTGCTCTTCACGGCATAACCGAGCAGAAAATAGGCGATCGACAGCACCGGGAAAGGCAGGAACCACGGCAGTCTCTGGCGCAGCTTACCCGCCGCCAGCGCCATCGCGAGAAGCATCAAGCCGACTACCGCGACCGCTGACTCCTTGGAGAGAAGCGCCAGCACAAACCAGACAAAGGCCGCCATGTAGGCGCCCCGGCCCCGACCCTCCGCCTGCAGCCATCGCACCCAGAACACGAACGCAAGCAGCGAGAAAAAGAAAACGAGGAGCTCGGGAAGCGCGGCATACCAGATCACGGCCTCCTGATGGCCTTCGCGCGCTGCGAAGACGGCCGCGGCCGGGATCGATACCCGCCAGCCCACCGGCTTCCACGCGCCCAGAGCGACTACCAGGAAGGTGTTGAGGATATGCAGCAGAAGACTGCTGAGATGGAAGACCAGCGGAGACAGGCCGAAGATGCGCTCGGTCCAATACGTCAGAACCAGCGATGTCGCCCGGCAGCGATAGAGCGCATCCGCGGCGAGATCGTCCCAGCCGGACACCGGCCCGAATTCCCGAGCCAGCCGGATCTGGCCGTAGTCGTCACTGATGAACGGAAGGAGCTGCGCCGGCAGATAGGCGATGGCGGCGATAGCTGCCAGCGCAGCGAAGATCCACCAGCGCCGCCCCCATTCAAGCGGCACGCGGATTCACCCATCCTCCCGGCGCGGACAGATCACGCCAGATCCCAAACAGTTAGGGGCATGTTACGTAAAAAGCCGCGGCTCCGCAATACTCCCGTTGCTGTACACCCAGGCGCGGCTGACCGCGGGCGCGCCGCCGTTACCCATCCCGCCGCAATTTCGCCTATCTCTCGAGAGCGTTTGATGAACTCGCCGGCGTCACTGAGAGCGGAAGTCTGGAAGTTTTCGATAGTGTTTGACGGCGCGCCCGCGGAGCGGGGTGAATCGCATGCCTTCTTTTACGTGGAAGCCACACAGCCGGTACCCGAATTCCCGTATTCACAGAACCTGGGGTGGTGCGGTACCACTAGAGAGCACACTGGCGAAAGTAGAGAAAAGATATATCAAGGCCTCGAATGCGCTCAGGGGCAGGCGGCCCGAAACGGAGGCGCCCGAAGGGAGGCCCACGCCAAAGGTCAGGCTCGGAAATGCGCGAAGATATAGGAGTGACGGGGAAACGCGCGTCCCTCAGGACGGGTTTCGGCATTCTTTTGGCTCTGATGGTGGTGTCTACATTCACCGCCTATCGCATCCAGGAGAGTTTTTCCGAACTGACTCTCGCCATTCACCGGCGTTATGTGCAGCAGCAGGAGTTGCTCACCAGCATGCGCCGGGTTCTTTGGATGGCCGGCACCACCGCCCGTGACTTCTTCTTGAATTCGCAGCCGGATCGCGTACAGGTTCTGCGGAAGCAGATGGGCGCGCTGGAGTCGGAGCGCGACCGGCTGTTTCTCGATCTGGAGCGCGTGCGCGGCACCGATCATCACACCACCCAACTGAAGGTCCGGTTCATCGACCTCTGGGACGCCGTCGGCGTGCTTTCGGTCGCCAGTCCCGAGGACCGGGACCGCTACGATTTCGTTCAACGCGAAATCGTGCCCCGCCGGGAAGCCGCCGGCCAGCTCCTGCGCGAGCTCGAGACCGCCAATCATCAGGCTCTCTACGAGAGCGAAGCGGCGCTGGCCTCCACCAGGCACGGAGCGGCTAACCGGCTGGTGTTTATGCTGGGAGCGAGCCTGCTGGTCGGCGTCCTCGTGGTCTGGTTCAGCTTGCGCTACGCCGACAACCTGGAGCAGCAGACCGTGCGCCAATTCGCCGAGATGGTCGAGGCAAAACGTGAGCTCGAACGCCTTTCCGCCCGGCTGATGGAGATCCAGGAAGAAGAGAGGACCCGCCTGTCCCGGGAGCTGCACGATGAAATCGTGCAAACCCTGGCTGTGCTCAAGATCGAAGTCACCCAGGCGCAGTCGGTGGCCCTGCGGCATCCGGCCGAGGCGCAGGAACGGCTCGCGCGCGCCAAGGAACTGGCCGAGCGCACCATCATGACCGTGCGCAACATCATGCTCCTGCTCCGGCCCTCGATGCTCGATGACTTGGGTCTCGGACCGGCCCTGCAGTGGCTCGTGGAGGATTTCTCGCGGCGCACAAAAATTCCTTGCGACTTCAACGAGAACGGACTGCAGGACGACCTGCCGGATTCTGTCAAGACCTGCGTCTATCGCGTGGTGCAGGAAGCGCTGCACAATTGCCAGAAGCACGCCGAGGCCCGCCGCGTGCGCGTCGACGTGGTGCAGACCTCCTCGGAGCTTTCCGTGCAGGTTTCCGACGATGGCAAGGGCTTCGTGGCAGTCCCCCGGGAGGCGATCCCCGGCCGGAAATTCGGCGTGCTTGGCATGCGCGAGCGCGCCGCAAGCCTCAACGGCTCGCTCAATCTCATTTCCCGGTCGGGCCTCGGCACGCGGGTGTGCCTGGAGATCCCGCTCGTGGCCGCCAGGGATAAGCAATCGGCGTTGGAGGCGCACGCGTCATGAGGCGGACTCTCACCAGGGCGGAGCTTGCGCTTCGGAGCGGCGCCGGACTCGGGCGCTTGCGTACCGGCCGCGATCAGCGCCGAAAGTGCGGTTTCTCCCCGGCGTCGCAGGCGCTGACCGGACCCGCGGGCTGGACTCGCCGATGCCGCGTTTCCGGCCGGCTCTGGCGGGAAAACACGAGAGCGCGAACGCCATGGTGGGCCCGCGCGTGCCGGCCTGGCCGCGCGGGACGGTCCGTTACGAATATTTCTAAGGAGGCAAAGGCCTGAAATGGCAATTCGGATTTTATTGGCCGATGATCATAACCTGTTTCGCCAGGGGCTCCGCCGCATTATCGAGAGTCAGGAAGATCTGCAGGTGGTTGCCGAAGCCAGCTCCGGGATCGAAGCGATTGAGATGGCGAAGCAGCATCAGCCCGATGTTGCGATCGTCGAC
Organism: Acidobacteriota bacterium; assembly: GCA_016178155.1. Lineage (GTDB taxonomy): Bacteria > Acidobacteriota > Terriglobia > Bryobacterales > Bryobacteraceae > JACOTZ01. The sequence goes on along the minus strand of JACOTZ010000171.1, from coordinate 9,696 downwards.
ATCGCCATGAAGGAACTGAACGGCATCGAGGCGACCGTCCAGATGCTCCGCCACTCCCCTGCGACCGCCGTTCTGATCCTCAGCATGTACAGCGATGAGCGGTACGTGATTCGCGCCGTCAAGGCGGGCGCCCGGGGGTACTTGCTCAAAGACACCGTGGAGGAAGATTTGATTCGCGCCATCCAACTGGTGTCCGAAGGTCAGTCCTTCTTCAGCCCGGCGGTCGCGCGAATCCTGCAGGAAGCGCACGCGCGCAACCTGGAGGAGCGCCGTGTCGACGACCGCTACGAGTTGCTCACCGATCGTGAGCGGCAGCTTTAGAAATCGCCGCCCGCTTGGGATTGAGCCTGCATACGGTCGAGACGCACCGCACCCGGATTATGGAGAAGCTCGGCGTACACTCCATTGCCGAACTGGTGCTGAGCGCCGTCCGCCGCGGGATCATCGTCGGCTGAAGGATGCGCCGCCCGGCCGCGACGGCCGGCTTCGGCGATTCCGCCTGCTGCCGGTTCTGGGGACCTGACCGTTACATGCCGCCGCCAGGGCGCACCGGAGTACAGGCTGCTCCCAGGGAACGGTGACTGGCGCGCCGGAAAACTTGGAACGCGGGGAACCTCGAATACGATATACTAAAAGTGTCGAACTAGTGAAGTGGGCGAAAGCCCACTTTTTTGTTGCAGTGAAAGCATCCGGGCGCGGCGGGACGCCGGGGACGATATTCATGGCGAGAGCCGAAAACGAAGCGATCGCGACGCGGGTGGCTGAGATCACCGGTCGCGTCGGGCGGCCGAAGGAGATAGAAGCCGTCGACGTGGAATTATTGGGCGGCGGCCACGCCCGTGTCCTGCGCATCTATATAGATAAACCCGGCGGCGTGACACACGCCGATTGCGAGTACATTTCACAGCACGTGGGCACGATCCTCGATGTGGAAGACGTGATCCCCGGCGGTTCCTACACCCTGGAGGTGAGCTCCCCGGGTGTCGAGCGGAAGCTCAAGCGTCCGGCGGACTTTCAGCGGTTCGTGGGCAAGAAGGCGCGCGTCGTGCTGCGTGAGCCCGTCGAGAATCAGCGCCACTGGGAGGGTCGGCTCGCGGACTTTGCCGACGGCTGGATCACACTCGAAGCCGAAACCGGTAAGTCCGTGCAGTTTCCGGTGGAGCAGGTGGCTAAGGCGAACCTCAAGTTCGAGTGGTAGTCGGGGACGGGGATAGGACGAGAGAGCGAGGAAAGCAGTTTGGCATCGATTTTTGAGTCCATTGAGATTCTCAGCAAAGAAAAAGGCATCGATCCGCAGATTGTCATCAGCGCCGTGAAGGACGCGATGCTGGTCGCCGCCCGCAAGCAGTTCCGCACCACCGAGGACCTGGTGGCGGAGGTCGACGACAAGGCGAACGCCATTCACATTTTCGCGGTGAAACGCGTCGTCGAAGAGGTCGCCGATCCGATCAATGAAGTGACGGTCGAGCAGGGCAAGGAGCTCGACCCCGCCGCGGAGGTCGGCTCCGAGATTCGCATCCCCAAAGCCACCGAATCTCTGGGCCGTATCTCGGCGCAGACCGCCAAACAGGTGATTTTGCAGAAAGTGCGCGAGGCCGAGCGCGAGACCATCTACAGCGAGTACTCGGACCGCGTCGGCGAGTTGGTCAACTGTACGGTGAAGCGCATCGAAGCCCTGGACCTGATCTGCGATCTCGGCAAGACCGAGGCCCGGCTGCCGAAGAAGGAGCAGTCGCGCCTCGAGAATTTCACCGTGGGCGATCGTGCTCGGTGCGTGATCCGCAGCGTCGAGAAGGCCGGTAAGAACGCCGGCGTGATCGTGTCGCGCGCCGCCCCCGAGCTGGTGATGCGGCTGTTCGAGCAGGAAGTGCCGGAAATCTATGACGGCACGGTCGTGATCAAAGGCTGCGCGCGCGAGGCCGGCGAACGCACGAAGATCGCGGTCATGAGCCGCGACCGCGACGTCGACCCGGTCGGCGCCTGCGTTGGCATGAAGGGCATGCGCGTGCAGTCGATCATTCGCGAGCTGCGCGGCGAGAAGATCGATATTATCGAGTTCTCCGAGGATGCGGTGGTATTCGCGACCCACGCGCTCAGTCCCGCCAAAATCAGCCGCGTATCTATCCTGAACGGCTCCGACAAGCACATGGAGGTGATCGTCGACGACACCCAGTTGTCGCTCGCGATCGGCAAAAAGGGGCAAAACGTCCGCCTCGCGGCGAAACTGCTCGGCTGGAAAATCGATATCAAGAGCGAGGAGGAGAAGCGGCAGGAAGTCGAGTCGCAGATGGCCGCTTTGGTGGTCTCCGGCGCGCCCGTGTCGGTTCTGATCGACCACGGGCTGCCGGAAGAGGTGGTTGACCGCCTGGTGCAGGGCGGCATTGGAACCGTCGAGAAGCTAGGCTCGATGACGCCGGAGGAACTCGAAGCGATTCCCGGCATTGAGACGGACATGGTGCAGCGGCTGCAGGAAGCCATTCTCCTCTACTACGGCCAGTATGAGGGAGCCGCCGAACCGCCGGCCGAAGGCGCAGCGGTGCCCGCCGGCGAAGAAACCGTGCCCATCGAGTCCGTGGATGCGGACTTCGCGGCGGGCGCCGGCGATGTGGCGCAGGCCGACGCCGAACCGGCCGAGGAGCCCGATGCCACCGGAACCGAGATGTTTGAGCCGGCGGTCTTCGAGCCCGGGGAATCCCAGCCGGAAGCCGCTACGCAGGCCACCGAACCGCTCTCGCGCCTCCAGCCTCGCCAGGGCGCCGCTGGTGGGGAGCCTGATGCCGTGGCCGGCGAGCCTTCCGGCGAACAGGTGACGTCGTCAGTGGTCGAGAGCACCAGCGAGCGCTCCGAGCCGGCCGCTGATGAGGAACAGGCGCAGTAGCCGAGGCGAGGGACCGCTCTGCTACGATTAGGATACGCGGGCTCGGCGGATTGAACCCTCACAAGTAGAAACCGTCGCGTAGTGTGCGCGGAGTCGAGCGGTGCCGGAGGCAAGTGTAAGTAGCCTTGTTTATGAAGAAAATTCGAATTAATGAGCTGGCGCGTGAGCTGGAGGTCAAACCCCATCGCATCCTGGACCTTCTGGCCGAGTTCGGCGTCACGGAAAAGAAGACGCATTCCAGCTCAATCGACGAGGAAGTAGCCGTTCTGGTGCGCGCTCGCATCTTGGGGCAGGAACTCCCCATGGGCTCGCCCAATGGCGCTGTTGCCGCGGAGACCCAAGAAGTATCGATGCCCGAATTGCAGACCCCGCCCGAACCGGCCCTTCCCCCTGGACCGCCTGCGGAGACCGTTAGGCCCGCTGAACAAACTGCCGAGGCGCCAGCCCCCGACGCACAGGCCGCGCCTCCCGACATCCCCGCCGCCGGACGGCTGGGGGCGGTGCCGATCAGGCCGCCGCTTGCGAGCGGTCCGCGCGAGCCGCTGACACCGCCGACGGCTGCCACTACTCCAGGCTCACCGGTCCGCCCGCCCGCACAACCGGCTCCGCAGGCGCGGCCAGTGCCGCAATACCGGCCGGGGCAGGTGATCTCGGGGCCGCGACAGCCGCTTCCACCCTCGGAAACAGCGCGTACTGCCGCGGGTGCGGCCCCGCCGCCGCGGGTCGTTCCGGGCACACCCATCGCACCGCCCCCTCCGAGCGGCCTCCGTCCCGGCTCGCCCAGGCAGCCGGCGCCCGGAATCTCTATACCCAAGGCCGCGCCCCCGGCGCAAGTTGCTCCCGGAACGCAGCCCCAGCAGAGGCCCGGCACGATCGTCGGCCAGCCCGCGGCACGGCCGGTGGTGCCGCCGCGCCCGGATCTCGTCGCGCGTTTGCAGCAGGCGAGGCCTGGACCGGCGCAGCCCGCCGCTCCGCGACCTGGCATGCCTACGCCCCGGCCCGCTCCCACTCCGGGACAGCCGATTTTCCGCGGACCGATCCGCCCCGGCCAGCCCCTCGTCCGTACGCCCGGAGCGCCCGCGCCGGGAGCGCCCGGGCGCCAGCTTCGCCGGCCCATGCATCCCACCACGCTCCGGCCCGACCAGGTGCCGCCGCCGCCCACACAGGCGCGCCGCCCGGCCAAGCCCGCGCGTGATCTGCAGCGCGAGCGCGATCAGGAACGGGAACAGAAACTGCGGATGTACCAGCCGCGGAGGGAGCAGCCGGACGAGCAGCTCGCCGCAGGCAAGGAGATTACCGTCGCCGAGGGCATCACGGTCAAGGAGCTGTCGGAAAAACTCGGACTCAAAGCCGGAATGGTAGTTAAGAAACTGGTGGACCGTAAGATCTTCGCCACCATCAACCAGACCCTCGACGTGAAGCTCGCCGGCGAGGTCGCCCGCTCCTTCGGCGCCAATGCAAACCAGATCAGCTTCGAACAGGAAGCCGTTCAGGACATCGAGCAGACCGAGATCGAAACCGACCTGGTTACGCGCGCTCCTGTGGTGACCATCATGGGACACGTCGACCACGGCAAGACGTCTCTGCTCGACGCTATCCGAAACGCCAATGTCGCGGACCGCGAGGCCGGCGGCATCACCCAGCACATCGGCGCTTACGAAGTTCAGCAGAACGGCCGCAAAGTCGTCTTCATCGACACGCCGGGCCACGAAGCCTTCACCCGCATGCGCGCGCGCGGCGCCAAGGTGACCGATATTGTCGTGCTCGTGGTCGCCGCTGATGACGGCGTCATGCCGCAGACTCTCGAGGCGATCGACCACGCCCGCGCCGCCAAGGTGCCGATCATCGCCGCTGTGAACAAGATCGACAAGCCCGACGCCCAGCCCGAGCGCATCAAGCAGCAGCTCGCCGACCGCGGTCTGCTCGCCGAAGACTGGGGCGGCGACACGGTCATGGTGCCGGTTTCCGCCAAAACCCAGCAGAATCTCGACCTCATGCTCGAGATGATCCTGTTGGTCGCCGACCTGCAAAACCTGCGCGCCAACCCGGCCCGTCCCGCTATCGGTACCGTGCTCGAAGCCAAGCTCGATCGCGGCCGCGGCCCCGTAGCCACCGTGCTGGTCCAGAACGGCACGCTCCGTGTCGGCGATTTCTTCATCTGCGGACAGGTCTTCGGTAAAGTGCGTGCCCTCTACAATGATCGCGGCGAACAGGTCAAGGAGGCTGAACCGGCAACGCCCGTGGAAGTGCTCGGCCTCGCCGATCTGCCTGAGGTCGGCGATAACTTCCAGGTCGTGACCGACACCGCCAAGGCCAAGCAGATCGTCATGTACCGCGAGATCAAGGCTCGCGAGCAGGCCATGGCCAAAGGTGCCCGCATCACCCTCGAGCAGCTCCACGAGCAGGCCAGGGAAGGCGGGCTCAAGGACCTCAATATCGTCCTCAAGACCGATGTCGGCGGCACCGCCGAGGTGCTCTCCGAGATGCTGCAGAAGCTCTCGACCGAGAAGATCAAAGTCCGCGTGCTCCACAAGAACGTCGGCGCTATTACCGAGACCGACGTGTTGCTCGCTTCCGCCTCCAACGCCATCATCATTGGCTTCAACGTGCGGCCGGAACGCAGCGCACAGTCGCTCGCGGAAAAAGAAAGCGTCGACATCCGTCTGCACACCATCATTTATGAGCTGACCGACGAGATCAAGAAGGCCATGACCGGCATGCTCGAGCCGGTGTTCAAAGAGGTCTTCCGCGGCCGCGCGACGGTGCAGCAGGTGTTCCGGATCTCCAAGATCGGCACCGTGGCCGGCTGCCTGGTCAACGAGGGCGCCATCACCCGCGACAGCCAGGTCCGCCTGCTCCGCGACAACGTGGTGATCTATACCGGGCGCATCGACTCGCTCAAGAGGTTCAAAAACGACGTCAGCGAGGTCAAGTCCGGGTTCGAGTGCGGTATCTCGATCGCCGGGTACTCCGATATTAAGGAAAACGACGTGATCGAGGCATTCGCGATGGAGCGCCTCGCTCCGCAGCTCTAACCGGGCGCGCATATGCCGGCCATTGGCGTCCTTACGCTCGATATCCGCCTGGAGGATGCGCATTCCCTGAAGGACAAGCGCCAGGTGGTCAGAGGTCTCAAGGACCGGCTGCGCCACAGATTCAACGTGGCTGTTGCCGAGATCGACCATCAGGACCTCTGGCAGCGCGCCATGATCGCGGCGGTCACGGTCTCCGGCGACCGTGCCCACGCCGACACTGTCTTACAGTCGGTGGAGAATGAGGCCACGTCCTTTCTCGGCGCGAGCCTGGTCGGGACCAGTGTGGAATGGATCGAATAAGCGGGCGGCCACCGCGCCCGAGAGGTGAACGGATATGGACCCCCGGCGGAGCGGGCGCGTCGCGGAAGCGCTGCGCGAGGAGCTCGAAGAGTTGATCGCCTACGAGTTGAATGATCCCCGCATTCAGTCGACCGACGTGGTTGAAGTGCTGATCTCGCCCGACGCCCGGCATGCTTGCGTAAGACTACAGATCGTCGGCTCGGCCGCCGAGCAGCGGGCGACACTCGAAGCCCTCGAGCATGCCAGTCGCCACCTGCGCCGTGAACTGGCCAACCGGCTGGGCCTCTTCCGCGTGCCCGAGCTTCATTTCGAGGCCGCCATCGCGGCCGATCTCGACGCCCGCGCCCGGCAGTTGCTTCGCCGCATCCGCAGAGGCCGGCCCCGGAATCAGGCGCCTCACGGTAACGGTGGCGACTAAGCGTTCGTCACCATGTACACGTGTTCTGGGTGGTCCGCCTGAATTTCCGTGCCGCGGCCGCCAAGACATGATTCTTCACGCCTGCGACTTGCGTTAAGTGCCACGTTTTGTGATACTTTTGGTGTTGGCCGCGGGTACTGCCTGTTTGCCCGCTTACACTCAGGCTTCGAAGCCTGTTCCGCCGACAACCCTTCGGCTGGAGGAAAGCTTCGATGCCATGGGCTCCACTTTCTCGGTCGTCCTGTATGGTCAGGACCGCTTCCGGATGCAGTCAGCCGCGGAGCAAGCCTTCGAGGAGGTAAGGCGGCTGGACGGGTTGTTGTCCAACTACCGCCCGCGGAGCGAATGGAACCAGGTGAATCGCTATGCCGCCGAGCGGCCGGTGCAGGTATCTCAGGAGTTATTTTCCCTGCTTCAGGCCTGCATGCAATATAGCCGGCTCAGTGAGGGCGCGTTCGACATCACCGTCGGACCGTTGATGAAGGTCTGGGGATTTTATAAAGGCAGCGGGCGGTTTCCGCATCGTGCTGAAGTGAAAGGCGCCTTGGCGCGAGTGGGCTACGAGAAACTGATCCTCGATCCCCAAACCCGGAGCGTCCGCTTCCGGCGCCCGGGCATGGAGATCGATCCCGGCGGGATCGGCAAGGGATACGCAGTGGATCGGATGGTGGAGGTGCTCAAAGAAAATGGTGTCGCTTCCGCGCTCGTTACCGCGGGTGGCAGCAGTATTTACGGGCTGGGCCATCCGCCGGAGGAGGTCCGCGGCTGGCGCATTGGCATCAAGCACCCGCGTAAACCGGCTACCACAATCGAGAACGTTTTTTTGAAAAATCAGTCCATGTCTACCTCGGGCAGTTACGAAAAGTTCTTCCGGGCTCACGGCCGGACCTACAGCCATATCATGGACCCGCGGACGGGTTATCCGGCGATGGGGATGCTTTCGGTTTCGGTGGTTGCTCCCCGCACGCTCGATAGCGAGGCGTGGACTAAGCCGTATTTCATCAATGGCCTCACCTGGGCCGCCCGGCACAAAATTCCGGGACTTCGCGTGTTCGTCTGTGAAGACAGGGCGGAGTTGACATGCGCGTGGCTTCAATGAGCAGCCGCTTTCTCGATGCGTGCCGGCGCCGGCCGACCGATGTACGGCCGGTGTGGTTCATGCGGCAGGCCGGCCGTTACCTCAAACCTTACCGGGACATCCGGGCCAAATACTCCATCCTCGAGATCTGCAAGCGCCCGGAGCTGGCTGCGTCGGTCACGCTGCAGCCGGTTGAAATTTTGGACGTCGACGCGGCCATCATCTTTGCGGATCTGCTGCTGCCGGTCGAGCCGATGGGCCTCAAGCTGCACTTCACGGGCGGCGAGGGCCCGCGTATCGACAACCCGGTGCTCACCTCGGCGGATGTGGACTCGCTCTCGATTTCCAACACCGATGAGCTCGGCTACGTCGGCGAGTCCATCCAGCTCGCCGTCAAGGCGCTGGCCGGACGGCTCCCGGTGATCGGGTTTGTGGGCGCTCCCTTTACCCTGGCCAGCTACATGATCGAGGGTGGTGCGTCGAAAACCTTTCTGCGCACTAAGTACATGATGTACCGCGACGAGACGCTGTGGCGGCGGCTCATGGGCAAGCTGGTCGACGTGCTCGGCAACTTCGCCATTCTCCAGGTTTCGGCCGGCGCCCGCGTCATCCAGGTCTTCGATAGCTGGGTGGGCGCGCTCGGGCCCGACGATTATGTGCGCTACGTCGCGCCCTACTCGCGCGCCTTGATCGAGCGCATCCGCGGCACCAACGTCCCCGTCATCCACTTCGGCACGGGCGCGGCGGGCTTCTTCCGCGAGCTGCATGCCGCCGGCGGCGATGTCATGGGCGTCGACTGGCGCATCAATATCGATCAGGCTTGGATGGACATCAGCTACCGCTCGGCCGTGCAGGGCAACCTTGACCCGGCGGTGTTGTTCGCCTCCATTCCCGAGATCCGCGCCCGCGTCCACGAACTCCTGAAGCGCACCGGCAGCCGCCCGGGGCACATATTTAACCTTGGTCACGGCATCCTTCCCGACACCCCCGTGGATGCCGTCAAAGCTGTGGTGCAGATGGTGCGCGAGTTCAAGCCGTAGGGCCGATGCGCCCTGTAGTGGTCATCGGCGGCGGGATCTCGGGCCTCTCGGCCGCTTATTACCTCACCAGGGCCGGCCTGCCCGTTACTCTCGTTGAGAGTCAGAACCATCTCGGCGGCGTGATTCGCACCGAGCTGATCGAGGGCTGCGTCGTCGAGCTCGGCCCCGATAGCTTCCTCAGCATGAAGCCCTGGGCTGCCGAGTTGATCCGTGAGGTCGGACTGGGAGACGAGATCATCGGCTCCAACGACTCGCAGCGCGCCACCTACATCTGGAAGAACGGCCGCATGGTGCGGATGCCCGAGGGCATGATGCTCATGGTGCCCGCCCGGGTGGCGCCTGTGCTGTTCACCGGATTGTTCGGACCTTGGACGAAACTGCGAATGGGCCGCGAATTTCTGAAGCGCCCGCGTGACGTTCCTGAAGACCGGTCGGTCGCGGACCTGGTCGAAGACCACTACGGCCGCGAGGTCGTGGACTATCTCGCCGAGCCGCTGCTCGCCGGCATCTACGGTGGCGACGTCGAGCAGCTCAGCGCCGGCGCGGTGCTGCCCAAGATGGTCGAATGGGAGCGAAGCTACGGCAGCCTCTCCCGCGCGGCGCGCAAAGAGGTGCGCACCGGCAAAGGTCCGCTGTTCACCACCGTCCGCTCCGGCTTGTCGCGATTCGTCGATGAGCTGATTGCGCGCTCGCGCTTCGAGCGCGTGCACGGCTGCGTCGAGCGGCTGGAGAAAGGCTACCGGCTGCGGGTGAACGGCGATTGGATCGAGGCCTCGAACGTCGTCGTTGCCTGTCGCGCCGCCGGCGTTCTACCCGGCCTGTTTCCCGAAATTCCCTATAACGACGCGACCGTGGTCGCGCTCGGCTATCGTACCGCCGATGTGCCGCACCCCTTGCCCGGCTTCGGCTTTCTGGTGCCGAAGAAGGAGCGCCGCAGTCTTGCGGCC
>JACOTZ010000170.1 GCA_016178155.1 Acidobacteriota bacterium | reverse complement strand
TACGTCTATGCCGCGGGCGGTTACTACTACCCGGGCAAGGACGTGCGCATGCTCGAGGACGAGATTCGCGGCTATCTCGACCTCGGCTACGACACCGTCAAAATCAAGATCGGCGGCGCGCCGCTCGCCGATGATCTGCGGCGCATCGAGGCGGTGCTGGCGATCACGGGGCGCGGCGAGGCGCTGGCCGTCGATGCCAACGGGCGCTTCGATACCGCCACGGCGCTCGCCTATGCCCGCGCGCTCGCGCCCTACGGGCTCAAGTGGTACGAGGAGCCCGGCGACCCGCTCGACTACGCGCTCAACGCGGAGGTGGCCGCCGCCTCAGCGACCCCGATCGCCACGGGCGAGAACCTGTTCTCCCTCCAGGATTCCCGCAACCTGATCCGCTATGGCGGCCTGCGTCGCGAACGCGACTGGCTGCAGATGGATCCGGCGCTCAGCTACGGGCTCGTCGAGTATCTCCGCATCCTCGACATGCTGGGGCACGAGGGCTGGCCCGCGGGCCGCTCGATACCGCACGGCGGTCACCAGTTTGCACTGCAGATCGCGGCGGGGCTGGGACTCGGAGGCAACGAATCGTATCCCGGCGTGTTCCAGCCCTTCGGCGGTTTTGCCGATGGGTATGCCATCGAGAACGGCCGAGTGCGCATCCCGGACCTGCCGGGCATTGGAATCGAGGGCAAGTCGACCCTGCGGCCGCTGTTCGAGGCTCTCGCCTCCTGATTCCCGCCGCTGTGCCGTCAGCCGAGGTTCCTCACCACCACTCCCTGACGGTCGTGGCTCGGAACGCTTCCCTGAGAAGGTGTGAAAAAATTGATTTCGGGCCTCTTTTCCACAGGCTAACCGAATGCAAACATTGGAGGCCGGAAATGGTTTTTTCGAATATTTCACACCTTCTGACGGTCGTGGCTCGGAACGCTTCCGCTGATTTGACGGCACTTACTGAGCCGCGCGCGTCAGCAAGCGGTTCGAAATCCTGTCGGTGACGAACTTCGGCCAGCCCCGTGCCGCGGATCACGATAACCATCAGAAGAGCACGTAACAGGCCAGCGCGCCGACCACCGTCATCGAAAGTCCCCAGGCGAGCAACTGGTTGAAGAGCTTGCGTTCGTCCACCTGCGCGGGCGCCGCCGCCAGGCACAGCGCACCGATGGTGGACAGCGGCGAAACGTCTACGAGATGGCCGCCGACGTTCATCGCCGAGGCGATGGCAACCGGGTCGCCGCCGCCCAGGCGTTCCACCAGGCCGGGCACAGTGGGCAGAAAAGCGGGCAGCACCACGCCCGATGTGCTGCTATAGACCGAGATCGTGCCGGTGACGAAGGCGATGAACCCCGTGATGGTGTCGCGCGTGGCGAAGCGCGCCAGCAGGTCCGTGAAGAGCGCCAGGCCCTGGGTCTTCTCGAGCATCGAGATCAGCACAGTCACGCCGCTCACCATAATGATCACGGCCCAGGGCATGCCGCGGATCGCCTCTTTGTGGTCGGCCACGCGCAGCAGCGCCAGCAGCACGGCGCCCGCGAACGCGCCCATCCCGACGTTGACGTTGAAGAAGATGACGCCGGTGATCAGCAGGAAGATGACGGCGAGCGTGATCCAGTGCGGCGTCTCGAAGCGGGTCTTGCTCTCCTCCTTCGCCGGATTGCTCCCGGCCGCGGCCGCGGCAATCTCGGACGCCTCGCCGGCGTAGCGGTAGCGGAACAGCTTCCAGCCGCCGAACACGAGATACCCGGTGAACGCCACCATCGCATGCGCGCCCAGGTTGTAGGCGTAGGTGTGCCACTCCCAGCCGGACATGCCGAAGCGTGCCATCAAGCCGTTGACGATGATGCCGGTGGGAGCGAAGGGCGAGAGCGAGCCGGAGTTGGCTCCGTTGCCCACCATGATGGCCATGAGAAACGCGGAGATACCGGCCCGTCCCGCCACCGCCATCGCCATGGGCGCGAGCAGCGCGGCGGTCGCGATGTTGCCGGGACCGATGGAGGCGAGCGCCGCCCCCAGCACGAAAAACATCACCGGCACCATGCCGGCATTGCCGCGGCAGCCGCGCACGGCGATGTGCGCCACGCGGTCGAGCGTGCCGTTCACCTGCGCCTGGGTAAAGAGCAGGGTCACGCCAGCCAGTGTGAGAAAGAGCTGCGACGGGAAGCCCGCGATCACCTGCTCGAGCTTCATGCCCCCGAAGTAGACCCCGATGATCCAGGCCAGCGCCACCGAAAGCACGCCGACGTTGATGCGGGTGGTGCAGCTTACCAGGATGGCCGTGAACAGCGCTCCGAGCGAGAGCCAGGCGAGGTTCATGCGCTCCTCGCGAGCAGCGGCCGCGGCAGGACAGAATCCGGCGGCTCGAGATGGCGCGCGGGCGCTGCCGGGTTTGCTGCAGCCGTATTGCGCGCGGGTGCGAGCCGCGTGTGCCCGCCGATCTGCGGCAAACTCTGCTTCATGCGCTCCCCGCGAGCAGCGACCGTAGCAGGACGGCCGGATGCAGCGCATCCTCGCCGGTAAAGTCGCGGATCTGGTGGCGGCAGGATGTGCCCGCGGCCACCACCACGGTTCCCGCATCCTTGTTCCGTACGGCCGGGAGCAGCCTGCGCTCGGCGATCTGCCGCGAAACCTCGTAGTGATCTTTGGCGTAGCCGAACGAGCCGGCCATGCCGCAGCAGCCGGCGTCCGGATCGATGATCTGAGCGCCGGGAATGCGCGACAGCAGCGATTTCGCCGGCGCGAGCAGCCCCATCGCCTTTTGATGGCAGTGGCCATGCAGCAGGATCTTCGCCGGCCCGCCGCGTAACTCGATCCGGGCGCGCCCGGATTGCAGTTGCTCTTCCATGAACTCCTCGAACAGCACGCAGGCCGCCGCAACGGCCTGGGCCTGCCGCTGCGGCTCGCCTCGCAGCAGCGCCGGCGCATCTTCCTTCACCGCGGAGAGGCAGCTCGGCTCGCAGAAAACGAGTTTTCTCCCGGCCTGCGCCGCTGGGTAGAGCGCTTCCGTGTTCCGCTCGGCGGCTCGCCGCGCTTCCCGCAGCAGGCCTTTCGAGATGAGCGGACGCCCGCAGCAGCCATTCGCGGCGACGCCCGCCCGGAGTCCAGCGGCATCGAGCAGGTCGAGGGCAGCGATCCCGACCGGCGGGTCGTAGTAGTTCGTGAAGGTGTCGTTGAACAGCAGCACGGCGCCGTCACGCCGGCCATTCCGCGCTGCCCAGCGCGCGAACGTGAGGCGCGACCACGCGGGCATCGTGCGCCGGCGATCGAGGCCGATCAGGCGTTCGTTCACCCAGCGCCCGGCCGCGCTGCGTATCGCCGCGTTCGACAGGGGCGCCAGGCGGCTGCCCCAGCGCGATAATTCGTGCACGTTGCCGAGAGCGCGCGCGTGCAGAGGCGCGCCGTGCCGGTCCCAGTAATCGGCCAGAAACTCGCTCTTGAAGCGCGCCATGTCGACGCCCACCGGACACTCCGCCTTGCAGGCGCGGCATTCGAGACACAGATCGAGTACATCGTAAACGCCTTTGTCGCCCAGGCCCGCCTCGCCGAGACGGCCGAGCATCGCCAGGCGCAGCACGTTGGCGCGGCCGCGCGTCGAGTGGGCCTCCTCGCGCGTCACCATGTATGAAGGGCACATCGTGCCTTCGAGCCGCTTGCGGCAGGCGCCCAGGCCGCTACACATCTCCACCGCGCCGCCCATACCCCCGTAGGCCGAGTAGTCGAAGTACGTGGCCGGTTTCGGCGTCTGGTAGCCCGCGCCGAAACGCAGGTTCGCGGTGAGCGGCGGCGCGTCCACGATCTTGCCGGGATTCAGAATTCCCTGCGGATCGAACGTGCGTTTGATCGTACGGAAGGCCTCGTACAGCACCGGCCCGAACATCTTGCGCAGAAACGGGCTGCGCACCAGGCCGTCGCCGTGCTCGCCCGAGAGAGCGCCGCCGTATTCGAGCACGAGATCGGAAACATCATTGGCGATCGCCTCAAACTTGCGCACGCCCTCCTCGGTCTTCAAATTCACCACCGGGCGCACGTGCAGGCAGCCGACCGAGGCATGCGCGTAGACGCCCGCGGTGCTGCCGTGACGCGCGACCAGCGCGAGAAACCGCTCGATGTAGTCGCGCAACCGCTCCGGCGCCACCGCCGTATCCTCGACGAATGAGAGCGATTTCGCGTCCTCCTTCATCGCCATTGACAGGCCCAGCGCCGCCTCGCGCAGGCCCCAGATGCGCGCCTGCTGGGAGAGCTCAAGCGCGTGGTGGAAGCGGTCGCCGAAGCCGTTTTCGCGCAGGTCGCGCTCGAGCGCTTGGAGCCGCGGCGGCAGGTCCTGGTTGCGCTCTCCGTAGAACTCGACGCACAGCAGGGCGCCCGGCTCGCCTTCGATGATGCTGCGCCGGATGCGATCGAGCGCGGCGCTCTGCCGCGTGTTGTCGAGGATGAACCGGTCCATCACTTCGACCGCCGACGGTCCGTGCCGGAGAACGCGCGGTGTCGCCGCCAGCGCCTCCAGCAGGCCGGCGAACTCGATGGCGAGCACGGCCTTCGCTTTGGGCAGCGGCACCAGGTTCAGCTTCGCTTCGAGCACCACCCCGAGCGTGCCCTCCGAACCCACCATCAGCCTGGCGAGATTGAACGGCTTGCCGGAATCGATGAACTCGTCGAGGTTGTAGCCGCCCACCCGCCGCAGCACCTTGGGAAAGCGCCGCTCGATCTCCTCGCGGCATTCGGCCGCGAGCCCGCGGACCGTGCGATAGCACTCGCCCTCGAGCGTCTGCTGCCGGCAGACTTCCTCCAGCTCATGGGTCGAGAGCGGGCGCAAGTGCGCGAGCGAACCGTCGGCGAGCACCACCTGCTGCTCGAGCACGTGGTCGATGGTCTTGCCGTAGAGCACCGAGCGCGCGCCGGCCGAGTTGTTGGCCATCATGCCGCCGATGGCGGCGCGGCTCGCGGTCGAGATGTCCGGCGCAAAGCGCAGGCCGTGCGCTTTCAGTTGTGCATTCAGCTCATCAAGGATGATGCCGGGCTCCACTCGCACCCAGCGCTCCGCAACGTTGAGCTCGAGCACGCGATCGAGGTACTTGGAGGTGTCCGCAACCATTCCCGGCCCGATCGCCTGGCCGGCCTGCGAGGTGCCTCCGCCCCGCAGAGTCAGCGGGCAGCGATGCTGG
>JACOTZ010000169.1 GCA_016178155.1 Acidobacteriota bacterium | reverse complement strand
CTGGCAAAGCAGTCCAACCGGCACATAAGCCTTTGCTTCGGTGATTAACGTCCTTCCTGCCTCCACATGCGCGCGGCGCGCCAGGTGTAGTGCACCCCGCTCCAGACCGTTGCGGCCGCGGCCACTGCCACCAGAGCCGGAAGCGCGGCTATGGGGCCGAAGCAGGACGCGACCCCGGCGCCCGCCGCCAGGAGTTGCAGGAATGTGCTCAGTTTCCCCCATACGCTGGGCGAAAAGCTGCGGATGCGCGTAAACAGGAGCGCGTAGGCGGACATCGCCACAATCCACAGGTCACGGGCGGCCACCATCCAGACCAGCCACATCGGCACCAGCCCCGCCCAGCCAAGGCAGACGTATAGCCCCGTGAGCAGCACTTTGTCCGCGACCGGGTCGAGGTAAGCCCCCACCGCGGTCCGCCAGCCGAAGCGCCGCGCCAAAAGCCCGTCGAGGCCATCGCTGGCGCCCGCGGCGGCAACCAGCAGCAGCGCGCGCCCGCAACGCAACTGAAGCACAGCCTCGGCAAGGAACGGCAGCAGGAGAATGCGCGCGGCGGAGAGAACGTTCGGAATGGAAAAAAAACCGCCTGCCCGTACGCTCACGATACGAGCGCGTGGGCAACGCGGTTTGCGAGCTGGTCGAAGCTGATGATCTCGTAAAGGGTAGGGTCGGACATGATCCGGGCCACCAGGGCCGTGTGCATGGCATGGCCGGCGCGCTCGGCGATCACGTGTCCCAGGAGGGGGCGTCCGATCAGAGCCAGATCGCCGATCAGGTCGAGCACCTTGTGCCGGCAGCATTCGTCGGCAAACCGCAATCCTCCCGGATTCAACACGCCGAGCCGATCAAAACAGATCGCGTTGTCGAGGGAAGCGCCACGGATCAGCCCCATGTCCTGCATCTGATCGAGCTCCCAGGAGAAACCGAACGTGCGCGCCGGAGCCACATCGTGCGCGTATCTCTCCGGTGTGACTTCGATTTCCAGGCGCTGCCGGCCGACCAATGGATGATCGAAAAAGATGTCGCAGGTGAGCAGGAACCCGTCAGCGGGAATGATCGTCACCCGCTTGCCGTTTCCTTCCACGGAAACCGGTCTGCGAATGCGCAGGTAGCGCCGGCGCCGGCGGTAGTGCTTGATCCCGGCCTCCTGAATCAGCCGCGCAAAGGGCTCTCCGCTGCCGTCGAGGATCGGGACCTCCAGGTTGTCGATGTCGATATAAGCATTGTCGACGCCCATGCTGTAGAGCACGCTCAGCAAGTGCTCGGTCGTGGAGATCAGCACGCCCTGGCGCATCAGGCTGGTTGCGTAGCTGACGCGCGCGACGTGTCGCCAGCTCGCGGGGATGGGGAAGTTGTCAAGATCAATGCGGCGGAACACGATGCCGGTCGCGGCCGGCGCCGGATGGATCTGAATATTCACCGGCACGCCGCTGTGGAGGCCGATGCCCTCAGCCTCTACAGACCTTTGGACCGTGCTCTCAAATCGCAATCGCTCACTCCCCCGATGGTGAAGTATTACGAAAGTAAGCCCCGGTACAGCATTCACCAGGCCGAAATCTAAGTCATTGAGGATGCATGATCTTTACTCTTCAATGTGTTGTGTTTTTGCGCGCAAAATTCGGTTTTTGGGCCGTCCAACCGCTCGCTCACGCTCGCGGCTCCGTTACAAGTCCTGCGCTACCAACGGCGTCTTTCTGAGCCACGACCGTTAGGGAGTGGTCTTCAGGCGAAAACGGCACTTTTGCGCCGGGAAGTAGCGAGGCAGGTGGAGAATCCGCAGCCGTATTTGCGCAGCCATGCCCTAAGCGGCCTGACGCGTAGGCGCGGTCTCGGTATCATGTGGTTTCAGCCTCCATGCACCCGCCGCGATTGTTCTTAATCGACACCTTCGGCTTCGTCTTCCGTGCCTATCATGCGCGAGCGCGCAGCGGGGCGCCGCCCATGCGCACCAGCACGGGACTGCCCACGGAGGCCGTGTACATCTTTCACAACATGCTGCGGAAGCTGATGACCAGCTACAAACCCGAATACGTCGCTGCCGTGTTCGAGAGCCTGGGACCCACTTTCCGCAGCGAGTCGTTTGTCGACTACAAGGCCAACCGCGCCGAGATGCCCTCGGACCTGGCGCAGCAGGTCCCATATGTGCGGCGGCTGCTCGAAGCGTTGCGCATCCCCATCCTCGAGTTCGCCGGTTTCGAAGCCGACGACGTCATCGGCGCCATCGCGCGGCGCGCCTCCGCGGACGAGGGTCTCGATGTTGTGATCGTCTCGAGCGACAAGGACCTGCTCCAGCTCGTCGATGAGCGCACCCACATGTACAACCCGATGAAGGAGGACGTCTGGTACGACCCCAGGACCACCGAGGAGTTCATGGGAGTGCCGCCGTCCGCCGTCTCCGACCTGCTGGCGCTAAAGGGCGATGCCATCGACAACATCCCGGGCGCGCCCGGCATCGGCGACAAGGGAGCGCGCGACCTGGTCGCGCGATTCGGCTCCGTCGAAGCGGCAATCGAGCGCGCCGCCGAGGTCGAGCGTAAGACGTACCGCGAAAGCCTTCAGGCCAACCGGGACCAGATCCTGCTAAGCAAGAAACTCGCCACCGTCGATACTACGGTGCCGGTGGACTGGTGCCTGGCATCGCTGGTTGCGCAGGAGGCTGACGTCACCGCGCTGCGGCAGATGTACAAAGAGCTCGAGTTCTTCAGCCTGCTGCGGGAGCTGAAGCCGGTGGAATCGACGGCGGGCAAGGATTACGCGACGCTGGCCGGCCCCGACGAGGTGATCGCCTGGGTGGCGAAGATTCCGGCGGGCGCGCTGCTGGCTGTCGGCTTGAATAGCGGGATCGGTCTGTGCTGGCAGCCCGGAGTCGCGCGCGTGGTCCCAGCCGGGCTGATGGTGAAAGTCCGGGGGCTGCTCGAAGATGCCTCGCACCGGAAAATCGCGCACGATGTCAAATCGGCCCTGCTGGCGCTCGAGCAGCACGACATCACCGCGCGTGGTTTCCGGGACGACGTGATGCTCTACGCGTTCCTGCTCAGCGCCGATCCTGGAGGCTGCGGCTGCGAGGTCCTGGCCGAGAAGTACCTCGACGTGAAACTCGGCGCCTCCGCTGAGATGCGCGCCGACTGCGTCCTCGCCCTGGGCACGAAACTGGCGCGGGAAGTGGATGAGCGCGGTTTCCGTAAGCTCTACGATGAGATCGATTTTCCGCTGATCGAAGTGCTCATCGCCATGGAGCGCACCGGGATCCGCATCGCGCCCGCCGAGCTCGAGCGGCTCTCGGGCCGCATGGATTCCGAGATGCAGCGGCTCTCGGCCCGTGTGCACGAGCTTGCCGGACACGAGTTCAACCTCAACTCGCCGCAGCAGCTCGCCAAGGTCCTCTATGAGGAGCTGAACCTTCCCTCGCCCACCAAATACGGCCGCGGCAAATCCATGTCCACCGCCGCCGATATCCTCGAGGCGCTGGCGGCCGAGCACGAGATCGCGCGGCTGGTTCTCGACTACCGGCAGATCGCCAAGCTCAAAGGCACCTACGTCGACGCGCTGCCGGCCCTGATCCGGCCCTCCACCGGGCGCGTCCACACCACCTACAACCAGGCGGGCGCCGCTACCGGCCGGCTCTCCTCGTCGAACCCCAACCTGCAGAACATCCCCATCCGCACCGAGCTCGGCCGCGAGATCCGCGCTGCCTTCGTGCCCCGCGACGGCTGGCAAATGCTGGTGGCGGACTACTCGCAGATCGAGCTGCGCCTGCTCGCGCATATGTCGGGCTGCCCCGCGCTCTTGAGCGCCTTCCGCGCCGGCGAAGACATCCACACGCGCACCGCGGCCGAAGTCTTCGCCGTGCCGCCGCTGATGATTACGCCCGAGATGCGCCGCCGGGCCAAGGCCGTGAACTTCGGCATCGTCTACGGCCAAACCCCCTTCGGACTGGCGTCGCAACTGGGCATCGACCGCAAAGAAGCCGAGCGCTACATCAGGAACTACTTCGAAGTCTACGCGGGCGTGAAGAAGTTCATTGAGACCACCGTCGCGGAGGTCCGGTCAACAGGCTTCGCGAAGACGCTGTTCGGCCGCGAGCGTCCCATTCCGGATATGAACAGCCGCAATCCGAATGCGCGCTCGTTCGCCGAAAGAACCGCGGTGAACACACCCCTGCAAGGTACGGCCGCCGACCTCATCAAGATCGCCATGATCCGCATCCACCGGCTGCTCAATGAAAACAAGCTGCGCGGCAAAATGTTGCTGCAGGTGCATGACGAGCTGCTCTTCGAGGCCCCGCCGGAAGAGGCGGACTCGCTGCGCAATCTGGTCAAGCGCGAAATGGAAGGCGTGGCGCAGCTTCACGTGCCCTTGGTCGTGGATGTCGGCGTGGGACCGAACTGGCGGGATGCGAAATGAGAGCGGTTGCCGCCCGGCCGGCTTAGGGCGGCGAAACAATAAGATGAGCAAATGTTCCGGCCCGGTGCAACCCGTTCCCTTACCCGCCCCGACATTTTTTTCACACCTTCTGAGGGAGCGGATGGATCTCAATGAACAGGTTATTCTTTCGCGGCCCCTTAGTTCCGCATTCTGCCCGCGCTATGCACTCCTCTCCGGCGCGCGCCGCTCACTTGGAGCAACAGCTCCACGTCCTCAGATCGCAGGGCAGCGGACTTTTGGGCCATGGAAATAGCCGCACTCCCCCGCGTGGCGCCGCGCGTGACCAGCCGGCTTGTGCCGGAAGCGCCTGAGCCGCCACAGTCGCCGGCGAGCGCCCAATCCGCGCGCGGAACGTCAATTTCCGCATTGCTCCTTGCTTGCACCACTGCGCCCACTGCGCCAGTGATTTCGTAAACCAGAGTTCCGGCTCTGGTTCATCGACCTGATCGCTCGCGACTTGCCAGCCTCGCCCCGCGTAGCGTCATTCTTGCAAATCTCGAAAATGCCTTGATCCGGCGGCATTCTG